>CANPYC010000007.1 GCA_947587615.1 Candidatus Gastranaerophilales bacterium
CCTTATCAGGTTTTATGGCTTGAATTATAGGAGATACACCGGTGGAAAATACTCAGAAAAAAACTAAAATTCTAAATTATATTAATGTCTTTCGAGGACTTGCAATTTTATTAATTATAATGGGTCATACAATGCAGATAGGTAAACCCGATGGGCTTATAAGGTTTATTGATTGCGAACTTGTCTGCGGGGGAACGGCTTTATTTATCTTTATATCAGGATTTTTATTTCAACATTTATCATATAAATATGAATTTAAAAATTATATGAAAAAAAAGTGGACAAATGTTATTATGCCATATTTAATAACATCAATTCCGGGGTTATTTTTCTGTTTTTGGTGTCCTGTTGCTTATAAAAATTCTTTTTACGGTTTAAATTTTTTATATCAAATTCCGATTCATTTATCAATCGGGCGGGTTCATAATATTCCTACATGGTTTATTCCAATGATTGTAATATTTTTTCTTTTTTCTTATATATTTTTAAAATTAGAGAAGAAAGATATTTTATATAAGTTATTGCCGATACTTTTTTTAATTACGATTTTTCTTCCAAGAGGTGTGGCGGAATATGAAAACACAATTAATTTAAGTTATTTGGATAAATATTTGGTTTATGTAAAATATATTTTATCTAATTTTGTTCATTTTTTGTCATTATATGTTTTTGGGATGTATTGTTCAAAAAATAAAGATGTTATTGATAAATTTTATAATAAAAGGTTTTTATTCTGGGGTTTGATGATAATAAGCTCTGTTTTTGATATTTATTTATCTTATAAATATCAGTATTCTAACTACACCGTATCCAAGACATTTTTAACAATACTTCTTGTTGCATATTTAAAGCATTATGACGAATTTATTTTATCTCATAAAAAAACAAATAAAACTCTTGATTTTATTGCAAAATACAGCTTCGGTCTGTTTTTTGTTCATTGGTACTGGTTTTTTATTTTTAATCAAATATGTAAAAAATTCTTTGATTTAGATTCTGTAATAAATATAACTGACGGGGATTTTATAAAATCAGCTCTTTTTGTTTTAATAAGGTTTAGCGTTGTAGCTATAATTTCTCTTGTGTCATTATTTAGCGCTAAAACAATTTTATTAAAAATAAATAAAGAAATTAACACAAGAAAATTCTTTGGAATATAAAAGTTGGAATATAAAATTTAGAAAATAAAAAAGTGCCGTAAATTTTTTATTTAGGTTATTACGGCACTTAATATTTTTTTATTTAGGTTAATTTAATTTGCATAAGAATGGTAATTTTTCAAATCTTTTTTTAATTACAAAGCCCGACCTTAAAGCCGTCGGTAAAGTATTGCTTAAATCCATAGCCATTGCGCCCGATTCATCTTCAGCGCAGAAATGACCTCTGAAGTTTGCAATAAACTCACATCTTTGTTTTTGAACTTCCAATTCCGTGGTTTTAGGGTCTCTTTTTGCAATACAGTCATCAAGTCTTCTTTTGGGGCTGCATGAACCGTAATCTTCGCTATTTGTCCAAATATATTTAATATTACCTAAACCCCATTTTGCCACAAGATCATCATCAAATTCATTATATTTTGTATGAATAGCACTTGAAATAGCCATCAAATCAGATAAAGATGCCATTTTATTTATACCGCCGCAAGTATGAACCGCAGTAGCCCAATAATCGGGGTTTGCATTGCAAGTTTTAATTCCCAGTTTATCTTTATAAAGTCCGCAGCCTCCGCTTGAAAGCGGCGCTTTAACATATTTAGGCCCTGTAAAACAAGAACCGTTTACTCTGATTTTACATTTTGAAGTTGCTGCAAAAACAGTGTTTGATATTGCAAATGTCTCAACAAATACAAAGGCAAGTAAGCATAAGATTATTTTGTTTTTCATAAACTCTCCTTAATAATATCAATATTATATCTGATTATCAATTATTTTCTTCAAATATTTGTTCTATTTATTGTATTTTCATCTGTTTGTATTATTTAAATCTTTTTAATCATTAAAAAGTGCGCAAATATTCTTCTAAACTTTTTTTAATTGATTGTGCAGCTTTGGTTTGAAAATCATCCGTTCTTATTTTTTTATATTCCTCAGGATTAATCATATAAGCAACTTCAACCAAAATACTTATGGGATTGGTTGAGCGAGTAAGTGCAAAGCTTTTTTGATTTAGACCGTCATCCTTTAGATTAAGGTCTTTAACAAGATTATTTTTTACTATTCTACCTAATTCTTTTGCGTTTTCATTATAGTAATATACACCCGTTCCATGTTTTTCATAAGGATTATAGCCTAAAGGCAGGGAGTTATTGTGAATACTTATTGATATAAGAGCATTATATGCTTTAGCCTGATTTACTCTTTGATAAAGTCCTACAAGCCTGTCATCGGTTCTTGAAGTTGTAACAATTGCACCCTGTGCTTTTAGCATTGCGATTAATTTTTTACTTATTGCAAGATTTATATTTTTTTCTAAAGCCCTTGTTGGCCCGAGTGCTCCCGTTTGAGCTCCCCCATGCCCCGGGTCGATAAATATTCTGATATTTTCAAGCGGTTTATCTTTATTTATTTTTGGTGTTTTTGCAACTTTTATAATTAAATCATTACCTTGATAATACGCTTCATAGCCTAAAATCGGTTTTTTCATGTGCAATAAAAATTCACTGTTAATGCTTTTTGAATAATCTGCTTTTACAACACTAAACAAAGTAAGTTTTAAAATGTCGCCAAATTGCTTTAGCTGATACATAACAGGTTCGCTCAGGGTAATTTTTAAATAATCGTAATATTCGTCATCATATCTGCTCTGATTGATTATTTGAGGAAGTTTTCTTTCGTTTAATACAAGCGGTTTTGATAAGTTATCTTTAGAAATCCAATATTCACTTTCCCCTTGTTCTTCAATTTTATAAAAACTACCGCACGAACCTAAAAGATATAATACTGTGTCTTTTTGCAGCTCAAAGAGGCGAGTTGAATTTGAAGAAGGTTTATTTCTTACAACAGCATTATTTTTTACAACCTTTGAATATAAATATGTCCCCGATTGTTTTGATATAAAGTTGTTGTTTGAGCTTGGGGCAGCGGAAGTACTAGAGCTTGAAGAGGTTCTTTTAACGGTAAATATTTTTTCTTGTTTAGTACCGTTTTTTAAGGTTTCAACAACTTTAATATTATTCAATCCGACATTCAGATTAACAACTTCAACAAAAAATCTATTATCCCAAATTTTAGCCTGCTTTGAATTAATTTTTAAACTTGAATCAGGGTTAACATTTCCATGGATAAAAATTGATTGAGCAGAGGTTGAAAAGCTTTTGCTTGAAGGATAAACAACATCAAGCGCAGAAGCTTTAAGGGTAAAAAATATAAAAATTAAAAATAACAACCGATACACAAAAATAAACTCATCCGTCTTGTTAATACTTCAACAAAAATATATTAACATAAAAAAATTATTCAATTAAATCTTTAACAACTTCGCTTGCAATTATTAATCCTGCAACGGAAGGTAAAAAAGCAATACTTGCGGGTATTTTTTTATTATTTTCAAATATTTCTTCTTTCGGTGTTATTGGAATTTCTTTTGAATAAACAACCTTGAGTTTTTTAATTCCCCTTTGTTTTAATTCTTTTCTCATAACCTTAGCTAAAGGGCAAACGGAAGTTTTATATATATCATCAACAATAAAACCAAGCGGATTAAGCTTATTTCCTGTTCCCATTGAAGAAATTATCGGAATATTAAGTTTATTTGCAATTTGCACAAGCTCAATCTTAGCCGTTATTGTATCAATTGCATCTATTATATAGTCATAATTTGAAAAATTAAGCTGATTAGAATTATCAGGCATAAAAAACAAATTATGAGTATTAACAATTGCGTTTTTATTGATGTCTAAAATTCTCTTTTTTGCAACATCCGTTTTATATTGCCCAAGGGTAGATTGAAGAGCAAATATTTGTCTGTTTATGTTTGATTGTGAGATTTTATCATTATCAATTAAATCAAACTTGCCTATAGCACACCTTGTAAGTGCTTCAACAACATAACTTCCGACGCCGCCAAGACCAAAAACGGCAACATGACAGGTTTTCAATCTATTCAAAGCTTGAGCACCAATAAGAAGTTCTGTTCTTGAAAATTCGTTTTGCATTCATAAAGTATAGCAAAAACAACCATACTTAAGCAAATACTTTTTACCTTCTTTTGCCTTCTACTGCTTCATTAGGCAATATTATAAATTGTATTTTAACCTATGATATTAAGCTTATTGGCCGCTTCATCGCTTATCGATTCAGACATAACATCAATTGTGCCTGTTGCGGGATTAATTTTTTTAAATAGCACTTTCCAAACAGAACCGGATTCATTTTCGGTTTTATGAATTGCAACTATATCAGAAGTGTTAATATATTTGGATACATTGTTTTTTGAATTGTCATTTGCACCCACTTTTATAAACGCAGGTTGCGCAATATTAATATTGTTTAACATATATAACCTCACCTTACTTTTAACTTTTAACTTTTTTAATTTTTTACTTTTTTACTTTTTAAAATGGCACAGCGACACAGCTTTCGGCAAAAATGCGTATTTGATTAGAATAAATAAAATAAAAACAGAGATGAAGGGATTCGAACCCTTGGCGGAGTTTGACCCCCGCACAGACGTTCCAGGTCTGCACCTTAAACCACTCGGACACATCTCTATATTCTTAATATTAACCGAATAGCTTTTAAAATTCAAGCTTATATTATTTTTAATCTCAAATTGCGCTATAAAATATTATATTATATAATTTTTATAATATTTTTATATAGTAAGGATTATATTTAGTGAAAAAATTACTTTTAATAGCTGCATTTTTTGTTTATTTTTTTATCAGCCCTTCTTTTGCACAAAATTTTTACATTGAAAATTATGATGTATCATTAGACGTTAAAAACAACAGAAAAATTGAAGTTACGGAAAATATAGATGTAAATTATACAAATTCCAAAGAAGCTATATATAGAAAAATTCCTCTAAAATATATAATAGAAAAAAATAACAAAAAATATGGTATATTCGCTAAAATCAATAATATAAAAACGTCCGAGCCTTCCAAAAAATTGGTTTTGGATAATTTTCTTTATGTAAAATTTAATTCAGCCAAAAAAGAGATGACAGGCAGAAAAAATTATAAAATAAAATATACCTATAAAATACCTTACGATAAAAAAGCGCAGGAAGATGAGCTAATCTATGATATATTCGGGAATTGGGATTGCGTCATCAGAAAAATAAATTTTAAAATTAAAATGCCCAAGCAATTTTCAAAGGATAACTTATACTTTGTTGCAAATAATCCTTACGGCTTTAATCACTATGTTGAAAATAATACAATAATCGGTTATGGCACACTTGCTTTAATTCCAAAACAAGCAATCGAGCTTCATCTTAAGCTTGGAAAAAATTATTTTTCAAAAACAAAAGATGAAAATTTAAAAGCAGTTATTTTAACTTTGATTTTTACCGTAATCGGAGCTTTAGCCCTGTTTAAATCACTAAACCAAAGGAAAATAAATTCCAAAATCAGCTTTAATCCCCCGTATAATTTAAACAGTGCGCAAGTTGGCTATATCTACAGAAATCGAGTATCAGGTCAAGACATTGCTTCATTGGTATCTTATCTTGCAAGCAAAGGTTATTTAAAAATTATTGCCGATGGAAAAGATTTTAAATTTGTAAAATTAAAAGACTATCAAGGAAATGTAGAAAGCGAAAGAATATTTTTTAATACATTGTTTGAAAACAATGTTGACACCGTAACCGGAGAAATAATAGAAAAATCTTCTTATAAGAAAGCTTATAATAATATAATTAAATTATTAAAATCGGAAGCAAAGAAATTTTCCTGTAATAAATTTGAAAACAAATTTAAACTCATTGCGCTATTTATATGTTTTGCTTTATATGTTCAATTGTTTTACAGTTTTTCGGATTATATGACAGGAAGACTTTTAATTAACATAGCAGTTGCTCTGCCTGCTTTTATAATTATGGGTATAGTTAACTTTTTATATGCAAAGCAAAAAATTAAAAAAGACACTGTTATTTTATTATACTGCGTTTTTGCATTTTATATTTTTGAAATACCTGATGAACAAATTGCCAACAATAATTTCTTAGCTATAATTACGGAAATTATTTGTATCGTAATAGCCCGTATTTGCTTTGCAAAAATACCTTTCCAAAACCAAGAAACAAATGTAATTCTAAATCAAATTTTAGGTTTTAAAAAGTATATCAAAGATAGCGACTTAGTGAAAACCAATCAGCTAATTCAGGAAGATAGCGCTTATATTGATAAAATATTACCATATTTATACGCACTTGACTTATTGGATGTTTGGTTTAAAAAAACGCAAAAGCTTGATATAAACACGACGCCAAAATGGTTTGCCGGAGAAAAACTTGACTGTATAAACTTTTACGGTTTTTCAAACATATTTGACGATTTTTATAAAGGTCTTTCGCTGTATGGTACAGATAAAGATTAAATTTCTATATCTATAAAATTAAAACTGCTTGTTTTAAGCGGGTTTAAATAGCCGTTTTCAGCGGATAAGTATTTTAACACCATATCTTGAGAAACACCGTTATTAACTGCTTCAACAATTTCAGAGGATGACAATTTTTCGCTGTGAAGATTATCTTCAATAATATTATTCAACGCTTCATTTATGTTATCTTCGCTTGGAAAATTTAATTTTAGCGTATCATTATCAGCCAAATTTTGTTCATCGCCAAGCGATTGAGGCAAAGTTTTGCTCAATTCTTCCGTATCGGAATTATCCGATTTAACTGTGTGTGGCTGTCTGGTATGGAGGTATTTTTCAATAATTGCAGAAATTTCGCTCATACCGGCATTGTTTTCAACACTTGCCATATGCCAAAAAATCCTTTTTTATCTCAAATCCTTTTTAGCTTATTTATAATTCCCGTTTTTCCCGTTTTTGTAACAAAAACTTCAAAACCCGCTTATGGTAACCAATATGGGTTTATTATATGTCTTTATACACAAAAACCTTATAAGCCTTTCCTTGTTTGATTTTTTTAAATTTAGAGTTATTATCTAAATCATTATTTTTATTTCTTGTAATAATATAAAAACTACCTTCGCTATTGTTAATATAATCATTTAAAATTGAATACTTATTAGGGTCTTTTTTTACAATATATTTAACTTTTTTATAAGGATTTAAAATTGAATATTTTGTTGCCATATCGTAAGTTATTAATTTTGAATTTTCCTTGCTATAGATATACTCTGAAAAATTAACAAGTTCATCTTGCGAAAAGCTCATATAATAAGGTATTATAAAATCAAAGCCGATATGAACTATTAACAAAGAAAGTATAAGATTAGATACAAAACTTTTTATATATTCTTTCTTTTTTGTATAAATAAAAATTAATAGTGATACTATAAAGACAATAATTAAAGAAGGAAGCGCAAATTTAAGCGCCCCGGCAATATAAGTTGATAAGTTAATATGAGCAATGTTATTTACTGCCGGCAGTTTATAAATAAAGCATAATATAATTAATAGAAAGCTTACAAGCAAAAACAGACTTGAGTTAATATAGTTTGAAGCGGTTAAATATTTTTCATTTGTTTCATTAACCCCATCAACCTTATTTTCAATTGCGCTACACCAAAAACCCCCGATTATTATAGCCAATGCAGGAAAAAGCGTTAAAATATAGGTTGGAAGCTTAGTACTTGAAATTGAAAAAAATAAAAACACAAAAAGAAAGTAAATATAAGCAAAAGCTATTATTTTTTCCTGTTTAATTGCGTTAAATATATTCTTGCCTTTAAAAAGCATGGTATTTTTTATTGCTTTAGTTATTAAAGCAATAAAATTAATCCACCAAGGGATTAGCCCTACAAGAATTATAGGTACATAAAACAAAAACGGTTGTTTTCTACCCAGCCCTTGCGAATTTAACAACCTTGCAAAGTGATGTTTTAGAATATACATATTAACCCAAGCCTCTCCATGGGCTTTATAGATTAAAATATGCCAGGGTAGCGCCACAAACAATAAAATTAAAACCCCGGGGAGTAAATATATCGGTTTAAAAAGTTCTTTAGTTTTTTTATTTATTAAATAGCTAAAAAATACAACGCCACAAGGGATTATAAGCCCTATAAAACCTTTAGCTAAAATAGATAAAGCCATAAAAAAGTAGCCAAGATACCAAAATATTATCTTTTCTTTTTGAAGTTTTTTATAATCGCTTTTATTTTTATTATTATCATCACAAATATTTAAAAACAAAGGAATAACAGCGCAGTATATAGCGCACATTGAAAAAAACATAAACCCTAAATCAAGAATAGCAACATGGGAAAAGATTAAAAACCAACAGCTTGATAGAAGTACAAGCGAGCTAATTAAACTAAAGAAGGGTTTTTTGGTTGTTTTTATTAAAAAGAAATATGTAAAAAATACGCTCAATGAGCTTAAAAGTGCAATTTGAAACCTTGAAGCAAAAAGAGAGAAATTACCGAATACTTTATAAGATAAGACATTGAGCCAAAAATAAAGCGGCGGTTTTTCCAAAAAAGGTTCAAAATTTAATATCGGAGTAATGTATTCTTTAGATAAATACATATATTTACTCATATTTACATATCTTGTTTCATCAATATCTATCAAAGAATAAAGCGCAATATTTGAAAA
This sequence comes from Candidatus Gastranaerophilales bacterium, assembly GCA_947587615.1. GTDB lineage: Bacteria > Cyanobacteriota > Vampirovibrionia > Gastranaerophilales > Gastranaerophilaceae > RUG14156. Next base: position 8,736 of record CANPYC010000007.1, read on the forward strand.
AATAAAAAGAATACAACAAATAAAAATAATTGTCGTATAATACTTAGAGGGATAATTTTTAAAATCATTCAATGATGAAAATTTAAACTTCATACTTATTCCCTGTTCTTTTTTGTCATTTCTTTTGCTTTAGACCATAAAGCTTCATATTCTTCAAAATTTAGCTCATTTAGCGGTTTTTCCGATAGTTCTTCAAGCTTATTAAATCTTTTTATAAATTTAGCGTTTGCCTTAGAGAGCGCAAGCTCGGGGTCAATATTGTTCCATCTTGCAACATTAACAAGAGAAAATAAAATATCTCCAAACTCGTCCTCTTTTTCTTCTTGAGTTTTGGCTTGTTTAAATTCTTCAAGCTCTGAATTGAAGCATTCTACAACCTGCTTTTTGTTTTTCCATTCAAAACCTGCTCGAGCTGCTTTTTTTGATATTTTCATACACTTCAGTAAAGCGGGAAGTTTTGGAATACCGTCTAATGTTTTTGTTCTATCTTTCTTTTCTTCTTTTTTTAATTTTTCCCAATTGGCTAAGATTTCTTTTGTATCGGTTGTTTTGATGTCGCCAAAAACGTGAGGGTGCCTGTGTATTAATTTATCATTTAGCATTTTTGCAACATCTTGAATATTAAACTCTTTATTGTCATCCGCTATTTGAGAATGCAAAACAACCTGTAAAAGTACGTCTCCAAGCTCTTCTTTAAGGTGTTCAATATTATTTTCATCAATTGCTTCTGCTGCTTCATAGGCTTCTTCAAGCATATTTTGCCTTATTGTTTGATGGGTTTGTTCTCTATCCCACTTGCAGCCATTGGGAGAGCGAAGAATTTTAACCGTTTTAATTAATTCATCAAGATAGTTCATTATCTTACAAGCTGCTCCACATTTAAAATTAGTATACCTTCTCCTCCGATTGATTTTAAATTATCAATCGCATCATATACTTTATCCTCATCAACCGTTACATGTATTACAACCTTATCGCTTTGATTATGAAGCGGGATAACCGTAGGCGAAGTTAGACCGGGTAAAAATTCTTTAACTGCTTCAATTTTATCTTTCGGGATATGAACCATTAAATATTTTTTTGCTTTAGCATCTAAAACAGAGTCAATTGCTCGAATTAAAGAACGAAGCTCAAGCTGCTTAGAGCTGTCTAAATCACGTCTTGCGCAAAGAATAGTTGAAGAAGATAAAATTTTATCAATTATTTTCAACCTGTTTGATTTTAAAGTAGTACCCGTTGAAGTTATATCAACAATTACATCACAAAAACCAAGAGAAGGTGTAATTTCAACCGCTCCCATAATTTCTGATATTTGAGCATTTTTTCCGATTTTTTTAAAATAATTTTTTGCAATATTAGGAAAAGATGTTGCAACTCTGATATTATCGCCTAATTGCGAAACATCATCAACTTCAAGCGCTTCAGGTACCGCAACAACCATATCACACTTACCGAAGGAAAATTCTTTTACAATATCAAGCTCGACTTCTTTTTCAACAAAGATGTCTTTACCGGTAAAACCGATATCTGCTACTTTTGAATCTAAAAAATTAGGAATATCAGCTGCCCTTACAAAAATAAGCTGAAATTTTTTATCTTTGGTATCAAGTTTTAAACATCTTTCATCTTTATTTTCAAGATTTAAACCGGCACAATCAAGCAATTCATAAATTTTTTGAGATAATCTTCCTTTATTTGGTAGTGCAATTTTTAACATAAATTCTCCTTTTGTAGCTAAACTATAACACAACCCATAAATATTTGATACTTTACTAAACAGATTTTTAATATAAAATTAACATATTAAGAAATAGGGGAAAATGAAATGGAACATTTACATCAAATTGTTTCTAATAACGCAATAGCCGTATCTGCTTCAATATTAATTGTTGCTTATATCTTTATTGCATGGGAAAAAATTTCTAAAGTTGTAATTGCTCTTTTAGGAGCTTCTCTAACATTATTTTTAGGCTTATTAGAAACAGAAAAAACTCACAACGGGTCTTTAGCTCATTATTTTACATCATTCATTGATTTTAACGTAATATTTTTACTTGTTTCAATGATGATAATTGTTCATATTGCTTCAAAATCAGGCATGTTCAGCTGGATGGCAAATGAAATTTTAAAAAAGACAAAAGGTAAACCCAAACTTGTTTTAGCTGCATTAGCAATATTTACTGCTGTTGCTTCTGCGTTTTTAGATAACGTTACAACCGTTATTCTTGTAATGCCGATTACTTTTGCAGCTTGTAAGTTATTGGATATCAGCCCCATTCCTTTTTTAATAACCGAGGTTTTCTGCTCAAACATCGGCGGAACGGCAACTTTAATCGGCGACCCGCCTAATATAATTATTGGGTCTGCTGCAAACTTCAGTTTTATGGATTTTGTAAGAGAATTAACGGGTGTAGTTGTAGTTATAATGCTTGTTGTAATTGCGCTTTTAAGCTTTATATACAGAAAAGAACTTAAATCTTCGCCCGAGAAAATGGAGCTTGTGTCAAAAATTGATAATTCAAAAACAATTACCGATATGACTTTGGCTCTTAGAGCTGGCGGGGTGCTTTTACTTGTAATCTTAGGCTTTATAAGCCATGACTTAACGCATATTCCTACTTTTTTAATTGCAATGATGGGTGCTTCCGTATTAATGATTTTTGAAAAACCCGCAGAAATACTTGTTGAAGTGGAATGGAATACGATATTTTTCTTTGTAGGTTTATTCATTATAATTGGCGGGCTTGAAGCTTCAGGCGGTATTGCTTTAATGGCAAAATGGCTTCTTGATGTTACTCAAGGTTCTCAAGCCGCTACTTCAATGATAATTTTATGGGCTTCAGGTATTTTATCGGGTATTATTGACAATATTCCATACACTGCTACAATGGCTCCGATGATAGCAACAATCGAGCAGACAACAAGCGCCGCTTATGCTCATCCTCTCTGGTGGTCATTGTCTTTAGGTGCATGCCTTGGCGGAAACTTAACAATAATAGGTGCTGCGGCTAATGTTATAGTTTCAGAAAACGCTCACAAGGCAGGCTGCCCGATATCGTTTATGAAGTTTTTGAAATATGGTATATTGGTTACATTGATATCACTATCAATATCAACTGTTTATATATATTTCAGATTTTTAATTCATCCGATTGCAGCCTAAGACAGCTAAACCTAAGATAGTTAAAAATATTACAGTTAAAACATGATAATTAAAGACGAAAATAAAAAAAATAGGGAAAATAAAGAAAACCTAAATAATAAAAAAGCACTCAAATTAGCCTCAAATCCTAATTTGAGTGCTTTATCAAATAACAGCGACGACAGTTATGAAAAAAATATTCGCCCGCTTAATTTTGATGACTACATTGGTCAAAGCGCCATAAAAGAAACTCTAAAAATATCAATAGAAGCTTCAAAAAGAAGAAATACATATCTTGATCATCTTCTTTTCTACGGACCTCCGGGTCTTGGTAAAACTACTTTAGCAACAATTATAGCTCATGAATTGAATACTCAAATTAAAATCACCTCCGCTCCTTCAATTGAACGCCCGAGAGATATTATCGGTATTTTAATGCAGCTGAAAGAAGGTGAAGTTTTATTTATTGATGAAATCCACAGATTAAATAAAATAGCGGAAGAAATCTTATATCCTGCAATGGAAGATTATACAATTGATTTAACAACGGGTAAAACTCAAAGCGTTAAAACAATGAGAATACCTATTCCAAAGTTTACTCTAATTGGCGCAACAACAAAAGCAGGCGCTCTATCAGGCCCTTTAAGGGACAGGTTTGGAATAATTCATCGGCTTGAATTTTACACTGTTGAAGAATTGTCTCAAATTGTAAAAAGAACGGCTAAAATTTTAAATTTTGAAATTGATGATGAAGGAGCACTTGAAATCGCAAAGCGCTCACGCTGTACCCCAAGAATTGCAAACAGGCTGGTTAAAAGAAGTGCCGATTGGGCAATTGTAAAAGGCGACGGTAAAATTACAAAAGAAGCCGCAATTTCAGCTCTATCTGCTCTTGATATTGATGAAGCGGGCTTAGATGTTACTGATAGAGCCTTGTTAAATCTTATGATAAATTCTTTTGACGGTGGTCCTGTCGGTATTGAAACCCTTGCAGTTGCTCTTGGAGAGGATATAAGAACAATTGAAGATGTTTATGAACCTTTTTTAATTCAAAAAGGCTTAATTGCAAGAACACCAAGAGGAAGAAAAGTTACAAGGCTTGCTTATGAACATCTTGGAATTAAATTTGACAATTCTCAAATGAGCCTGTTTTAAGGTGCTTTAAAGCGCTTAAAGTACATAAAAAACACTCAAAAACTTATTGCATTTTAAATTCTTTAATAAAATTTGCCATAAAAGTTTCAACATCAACAGGTTTAGAAAACAAATATCCTTGCCCGTAGCTGCATTGAATTTGTTTTAGGAAATTCAATTGCTCTTGAGTTTCAATTCCTTCCGCAACCGTTTTCATGTTAAGTCTGTTTATCATTTGAGTTATGCTCTCAAGAATAATTCTTGTATTATTATCGGTTATGGAATCTTTAATAAAGCCCATATCAAGCTTTATAATATCAACGGGCAGATGTCTTAACATATTCAGTGAAGAATATCCCGTACCAAAATCATCCATAGATATATTAAAATTAAGTTCTTTTAATTTGTTTAAAATTTCTCTAAATCTTTTTTCATTATCAAAGCAAGCACTTTCCGTTACTTCAAGCTCTAAATATTTTGCTTCGATATCATTTTTATTAATAATATCAACCAATTCAGATATAAAACAATCATTATTCATATTTATTCTTGAAACATTAACTGAAATTGGAAACGGTTTTATTCCTTTTTTCTTTAAAGAACCGATAAATTCGGCTGCCTTGTTCCACATAAACCTATCCAGTTCTAAAATAAAACCGTTTTTTTCAAAAATCGGAATAAAGTTTATCGGAGGAATCATTCCTTTTTCGGGATGAATCCATCTGACAAGCGCCTCAGCGCCCGATAATTCGTTTGTTAAAATATTAAACTTAGGCTGCAAAAACATTTTAAATTGATTTTCCTTAAGCGCATTGGGCGCTTGGGCTTCTATTGTTTTTTCGTTGAGTAATTTTAATCTTATTTGTTCATCATAAAATTTATAATTTTCTAAAACGTTATTTGAAAGCTCTTCTTTAGCAAGATAGGCTTTTTCATACATCTTATTAACGTCATAGACGCTATCCGGGATATATATTCCGTATTTTAATTTAATTTTTGTTGTTTTCGGAGCTTCATCATCGCTGAATTTTTCTTTAATATCTTTATTAGAGTAATTTTCTAAATCAATTGTTACTTTATCTATAAATTTTTCTTTTATATCATCCGTTTTATCAAATTTATAAAGCAATGAAAATTCAGAAGCATAATTTCTTGCAATTATACTACCTTCGGAGAGATTTTTTTTGATTATTAAATAAACATCTTTTAAAATCTCATCACTTCTTTTTCTGCCGTAAAGTTCGTTTATTGCTCTAAAACCTGCAATGTTAAGGGCAATCAGCGCATAATTTGATTTATTGTTTTTAAGTATCTCTCTTGCTTCAAGCAGAAATTTATTTCCGTTACCCGCACCTGTTAACTTATCACTAAAGCCTTCTTCAAAAATCAATTCTTCGTGGCTTTTAAACAAATTTGTGCTGAAATATAATAAAGATATTAAAAGCAGAGCGATAATCAAAACAATTACGGTAATTCCAAAAAGCATTTTATTAATTTGCAAAGTTATAACGCTTAAAGGCGCTGTCGTTAGAACATAATTGTTTGTCATATCAATTAAAGAATATGAAGCAATATATTTTTCATTGTTTTTTAAAAATAAAAAAGAACCGTTCTTTTTAGACTTTATACCTGATAAAATCTCTTGTTTTGTGATTTTAACATATTTAATATTTTCACTAAAAAAGTTTTGATGAGTGGAATTTTTCGGCGCAATTACATAATCTCCGTTTGAATTAATAACAAACGACTTGCCTTTTCCTCCATAAGTGTTATAGTTTAGAATTTGAATATATTTTTTCGCAAAAATTTGAGATAAGATTATGCCTTTATTTGAAGCTAAAACCCCGATTGAATTTGTATAACCCGTTGGAACTTCGGAATTTATTGCTGTTTTTATAAAAGGTGTTTCATCTTGTGATATATTAATAAAATTCAATACATTATCAGACCCGATATTTGAAATAATCCCCTTGTCTTTTTGAGCAGCAAAAGTTTTACCCGTTTTTGATACAAATATCAATCTGTAAAAATCATAATCTCCAAGATGTCTTAAAAGGAAATCGGAAATTTCATCATCAGAAAAAGTTTTCAGCTCTATTGACATTTTAAGAGCAAGCAGTCTCATCTCGTTTACGGAATTTATAACTCTACCGTTTAAATTGGAGGCTGTTTGAATTACGCTATATTCCATATATTTTTTGGCGGAGGAAAATTCACTTGATAAAATATTATTAACAAAAATAATCGCAAATAAAGTAAGAACAATTGTTACCGCTTTTATAATTCCATACATCAAGGTAAGGTTTTTGCGAGAATAAGAAACTAAATTTTTCATACAAACATTATGAATATGATTTTATTTTGTGTCAATATTTTTGCCCAAAAAACCAAATTAAGCCATAAAAATTTAAAATTAGAAATACAAAACTTAATATTTATGTTAAAAAATTTAAAAAACGGGAACTATATTATTACGTTGATTTGTGCCTATTTTGAAAATATATAAACCAAAAAAAACAATTAAAACCCCATTAAAACAAATTTTAATAATTTAATAACCATAACAAACTTAACTTTGAATATAATTTAAAATTTTTATATAAAAAATTAAATATCCGCTTAATCTCCTGCGGTATAAATTACCGCAGAACGGATTTTATTATCAATAAACGCTTATACAAGTAAATTAAACTTTATAAACTTGTATAATACTCTTTAGCGCTTGTTTTATCCTATCTCGTTAATTTATTCCAAGGAAAAAACGCTAAAAAACGTAATACTAAAAACCTGAAAGGAATATTTTTTATGAAAAATAATAAGATAGATTCAAAATTAAATCTAAACAAACAGCAATTTATTGCTTCAAGCAGCAAAGTTCAAAATCAAGACAAACCAAGAATTAGACAAATATGGTCTTTACCTCTATCAGATGACAAGAATAATAAAGCTTAATTTATGAAAGGATAAAAAATGAAATACAGAAGATATATTGCAAATATTAAAACCCTCTCAAGCAGCAAGCCCGTTGATATAACGGTATACGCAAGAAACGAAGATGAAGCCGAAGAAATAATTGAAAGACTTCCCGAGTTTGTTCGCTTTAGAACGTATCCGGTGCTTGATAAATAATAAATAATTTAAATCCTCATCAATTGATGAGGATTTAAATTTATTGCGCTTTTATGGCTGCCGTGTTATTTACTTCAGCCGATTCGTTTGTTTGCGTTTGTTGAATTTGAGAAGAAGGAGGAATATTTTCTTTTAATTTATTTTTGATTTTATCGTTTAAGGAATTAAGCTTCTTTTGTCCTTCTTCAAGTTTTTGCTGCTGCAGCTCTTTATTTTTCTCAACGGCATTTTGAACTTTTGTTTCAAAATCTTCTTTGAGTTTTTCCTGCTGGGCTTTTTGAGCTTCAAGGCGCTCAGTTACTTGATTTTTGATATCTTCTTTCACTGCTTCTTTTTTGTCTTCAACAGCCTGAACATTATCTTCAATTTTTTGTTCTACATTCTGTTTAGATTTTAAAACTTCCTCTAAAACAAGCTCTTTAACGGCAGGCGCTGTTGTATCCATTCCGAGTACTTTTTCAACTCCTACTTTAAGCTTGTTATTTTGTTCATACTCACTTTGCAGTTTATCAATTAAAGCTTGTTTTGCTAAATCTTCCTGTTCTTGAACGTATTTATCGCTAAATTCTTTTGCTTTATCCATATCTTCTTGAAGTGCTAACCACTTAAAAGATTTAACAAGCTTTAAAGGCTTAGCCACATCACCCGATAAGACAATTTGAAATTTTGTAGCGTTATTATCGGAATGTTTTGCGCTAAAATCGGGGATTTCTTTATATTCCGAAGGTTCAACCACATAAGTAAATATAGAGAATAATTTTGCCGTTGCAATATTAAGCCCCGGTGTATTTTTAACTAAATTAACGGGATTTGCCATAGACAGAGGCCCGAGCATATCTGAAACAGTTGAAGCAAGGCGAACTCTTACTTTAGAATCTATATTATTCTTTAATAAATCCATATTCCCTTTAATTAATACGCATAATACATCACCCTGCGAGGTTATGGGGTTAAGTTTTACGATACCGTTATTAAAATCAAGACTGCCGTTCAGATTTTCAAAATGAGAACTGTCTATTGTTGTTAAGGGAGTTAAAATAATTCCTATTGTATTTTTAAATACGGGGTTTTCTCTTATGTTTTCGGCTAAGAAAAAGTTTTCAAGCTTTGAAAAAGGTCCGTATACGCCATCTTTAATATTAAACTTAACATTACCTTTTAGAGATTTCATTTGTTCTTCTAAAGTTGAGCCCGATAGTGAAATATCGGTTGTAAACCTTGTAACACCTGATATCATGCCTTTCATATTGGCAGCGTCCGTCAACATTTTATCGGCATTAATTTTATTGCCTCGAACTTTAATTGTTAGAAGGCTCGAGATTAAATTCATCTTAATATTACCGAGAATATTACCTTCAAAAGCTTTGCAATTTAATCTGTCTATTATTAAATCATTATTTTTAAGGGCAATATTACCTCTGGCATCATCAATTCTAATTGCACCTGTTTTAATTTGTTTAATGTTGAATTTACCATCAGCGCTCAAGGGAATATCGGCGGAAGCTGTGTTTGTTTTTGATTGAGGTTTAGGGCTTGCAGGCGGCATATATTTTGTTAATTCGTTTAATATAAGCATTGTTTTATCAACATCAACTAAATTTGATAAAACGTTAATATCATAAATTCTAAACACTTTTGCGGGTTTTAAATCTGCCTTTAAGCTTGCGTCAAGCTTTGAGCCGTTTAAATCAAGCTCTTTTAAAGCTAGGGTTAGGTTATGCGAAGCTAAGTTTAAATCTAAATTCTGCAATTTAATAAGCAGCTCAGGTATTGAGATATCATTAATTTTTAAATCACCGTCATAGTTAATATTATCAAATTTACCGTTTAATACAATTTTACCTTTGGTACTGAATTGCGATTTATTAAATTTAGCAATTGAACCGCTTAAAGAACGAGGAATATTTAACCTAAAAAGGTTAATATGGTTACCTTCTATAGTTGAAGTAAGCTCAACTAATTGAGCGGCTCCCGCCATATTACTTTCTAAATTATCACTAAAACCGTTTTGAGCTTTTTTATAAAGCCCCGAGTCTTTAATCTTAATTTTATTTCCTTTAATATTAACTCCTAAATTAATTAAAGAAGGATTATTAACAAGAGAAGTTAAATTAATCGGTGTTATAAAATTATTAGAGTCAGAATATATTTGAGCAATAATATCTTGCTTTTTAGTATCACCCTTTATTGACACCTTAGCGGGAATTGAGCCTTTAGAGTTAAAATAGTAAGCTAGATCAGACCCTAAGGTTTGTTTAAGATTTTCTGTTGTTAAAGCACCTGAAGCGAGAAAATCAATCTTGGGGTCTTTTTGATAATTTGAAACATCACCATAGATATTAATTTTAGATAAGTTATTATAAACCAAATCAAAAGGATTAACTGTAATTTTATCACTATCAAGTTCAATATTTAATTTATCAACCAAAACCTTTGTATTTATTTGAGGCATGCTAAAATTAAAGCCGTTATTTATAATATCACCTCTAAAAGCAGTGTTATTTGCGCTAAGTGCAATATCCACGCTGTTATTTTCAACAAACATAGTCTTTTTGCTGTCAGATAGTGATAAATTTGCCAATTTAGTTGTTAATTGAGCGCTTAATTCTTCAAGTTTACCCTCAATATCAGCATGCGCCGTTAAATTAGCGGAATTTAAAAGGAGCTGGTTTTTTAACTCCTTAGGAGCAAAAGCACTGTATAAAGGCGGTAAGGATAAATTATCAACATCAAGTTTAATATCAACATTTGACTTAGAGTCGATAAAACCGACAAGAGCTAATTTTGAGTTATTAATAAGCGCTTTTGTTTCTTTAATATCCATCTTATTATCATCAAAGATAAAATTAGCAACAAGATCTTTTATACCAATTCCCGTTGAACTATTCACAAACGCACCGTCTTGAATTGTGATAGAACCTTGAGATTTTAGTTTTTTAAAGTTTGTTTTAATTAAAGTATTAGCTTCTAAATATCCGTCTGCTTTAATTGAAGCAAGATTATTTTTAATATTTAAGCTGTCTAAAAGTCCTTTAGATAAATCAAGTAAATTTGCAAAATGAATTTTATCAGATATTATCTGCGTTTTCATCTTAGGATGTTTACCATATTTTAAGAAACCTAAAAGAGTAATTTTTTCATCGGATTTAGCATAGATATTACTTTCATATTCAACTTTTTTACCATGAAATCTTGAGTGCAGATAGCTTTCAGGAAGTCTTATATCTGATAGCTTTAATGATAAATTATCAACATTTAAAAAACCTCTTGCAACAATTCCATGCTCATCAACGTTGTTAAATCTTAATCTTGAAACAACATCCGCTTTTAGATCGTAAGTTTGATAAATCGTAACGGGGTTTACAAAAGGAATGCTGATTTTTTCTTCAGGGTCAACTTCTTCTTGTGTTTTTTCTCCTTTAGGGAGTGTTGCTAAAAGCTTAACATCAGCTTTAATGTTTTCGCTCTCATCAGATAATAAATCTGCTTTTGTAGCAAATTTAAAGGTGTTTGACCTGCTATTATAACCTAAAACCATCTTTTCACCTTTCAAGGAGAGTTTATGAGCGGTTTTTAAATCTACAACTTGAGCTAAATAGTTATTAATAACAATTGAAGGAACTTTTATTGTAATATTTGGAATATTCGCTTCTTCAGTTGTTTTGGGTTCTTTTGGTTTAGCATTATTTTCATTTATTATATCTTCAATAATTTTTACGACTTTATACTGCTCGCCGTTTGCAATTTCAAGGTTTATATAGGGGCTATCTATTGAACATTTTGCTGTTTTAACCGTCAGCGTCAAAAGAGAAGGCAGAGCCAACCCCGCTTTAATTTTAGGTGAAGAAAAAAGAGTTGAATTATCGTCTAATTTTACTTCGATATTTTCTATTATTGCTCCAATTGAGAGCATTGGAGTAGAATAAAGCTTAATTTTTGAATAATCAAGATTTAGTTTTGTGTACTGTTTTACGAGTTTTTGAACGTCAGGCTTATAGTTATCAAGCTTTGAAGTAAAATTTATTACAGGCGGGATTATAAGAAAAGCTAAATATAATAAAATTATTATTGATAGTATAAAAACCCCTGTAATTTTTAAAAATTTTTTCATAAATTCTCCATCATAAAGCTTAAAGCTACAAATATTATAAAATAAAATTTTATAAAATCATTTTTCTTAACATTAATTTACCCAGTTGATATTTGTTTTAAATTTTTCTCTGTTATAGTAGTTTTCATCATTTGAAGGCATTTTAAAGTTGTTATTTTTATATTTTTTATCTAAAAAAAGAGCATATTTTTTATCTTCATAAGCTAAAAACCAATCCTTGTTATTTTTCAGCTTTTCAACAACGGGGTAATATTTATCTAAAATTAAAATATCACTTTTATATTTTTTTAATAAATCTTCATAATTATAAGCTAAATAAAACCTTGCCAGCTCATTAATTAAATTATTGTCATAGACTTCTTCATACCTTCCATCCATAAAAATTAAATTGTTAGGATAAAGCTTATAGGCGCCATAGCTTCCTTCATGGAAATTTGTTAAAACATTTCCTTTTAAATTGTTGATTTTAATAAATTCAATGCAATGAATAGGGTATTGATTTTCGCTTGTTTTAAATATCGGGCTTTTGGGGTTTATATGAGATATTGTTGAAATTAAAACCAAAAAAAGTAAGATAAATTCTTTTGTTTTATCAAATACCAGAGGTAATTTTTTATTAAATATTTTATAAAAATCACTGTAACAATAGGCTAAAACGCTGTATACAAAAAAAGGATGACATCTCATAGCTTTAATTGAAATTATTGTAGTAAAAAGAATGATTAAATATTTTGTTTTGTCAATTTGGGTGTAGAATTTTTTAAAACCCGAAAGTTTAATATTTTTAAAAATGCTATAAATAAAAATTATAATACTTATAAAAAAGAAGGTTTTAAATTTTATAAAACTTGTCAGATAAATTTTTGAATATTTTGAAAAGAAGGCACTCTGCCATTCAACTATATGAACTCTATTTAATGAGAATGCTTTTATTATATAGCTTATATATTCAAACCCCCAGGGGTTAGCTAAAGAAGTCAGGGAGCTTATAAAAAAAATAATTAAATAGGGCATATATTTTCTATTGTTTAAAAATTCTCCAAAGGCAAATAATAAAATCAAAACAAGTCCGACTAAAAACCCGCCGTGTAAATTTGCCCAGATGATATTTAATATAGGCAGACAAAAGAGTACTTTATAATCTTTTTTACACCTTGCAAGCTCAAGAATGTAAAGATAAAAAACGAAAAATAAAAAACTGAATGTTTGACATCTTATTGTTGAAAAAATTGTGTAGCAGATACTATGCAGGCTAAAAAAGAAAAACAAGAAATATAAAGGGATGTTGTTATCTTTTAATCTGATAATTTTTGTTATCAAAAATAAGGTTAAAAATATTATCAGTGTTTTAAAAATTAATAAACCGATATCTGAAAAATAATTTTGAATAAGATAAAATACTAAACTTGAACCCCATTCATGGTCAATAAATTTATGGGTTGTACCGTAAGAATAAAAGTCATAATTAAAAAGAGAACCTGTTTGAAAAAAACTTTTCCCGACAATCAGCCTCGCCCAGAAGTCAAAGTCAATGTTGTTGTCAATTAAACCAAATAATAGGAGGAATGAAAATAAGGTTAAATAAAATACTAAATCCATGGAAAATATTATAATATAAATATTTTAAATTATGGTAATGTTAGGTTTAAAACAAACTTCCCTGCGTTATTACATTATATTTAAAGGAGCCCCAGGGCGGAATTTAGCCCGCCATGCCCTAAGTTTAGGGATGGCAGACTAAAGTCTACCCTACGGCTTATCTTGAAACAAGCATGTATTCGGTTTTAAGATGGTAGACTAAAGTCTACCCTGCAATTATAATTCCTTGCCGTAGTAGTTTAGTATCCGCAGGGTAGACTTCACCCCACCGTTTATAACTAAGTTAAAAACCAAGAACCCGCAAGTCAGGCTTTAGAATGGCAGACTAAAGTCTACCCCACGACTTTATAAAACTACCCTACGGATTCCTATCCTCACCCTTTTATTAATTCCCAGCCCTCGCTAATAAGACAAAGAAACAACACAATCAAAATTTTTACCTGCAACAATATTAAAAGTTACCAATTTTTTTTGTTTAAGCTATCATAATTACAGGAGAAACAAAAATGGAAAATAAAATTCATCAAATTGAACAAGAAGCACTGGCTGAAATTGAAAAAGCAACAGACTTAAAAAGTCTTGAAAATGTTAAAAATAAATACCTTTCAAGAAATTCCGAATTTAACAACCTAAAAAAAGGCATGAAAGATATTCCAAACGAGAAAAAGCCTTTAATTGGTTCTCTTTTAAATAAAGTTTCTCAAAAGCTGACAAGTCTTATTGATGAAAAAAATCAAATTTTCTATCAAAAAGAACTTAATGAAAAGCTTTTAAAAGAAAAAATCGATATAACGCTTGATGGAGAATATATCCCGCAAGGGCATGTTCACCCTTTAAGTCAAACAATTAATGAAATTGTTGATATATTTAACTATTTGGGTTTTTCTTTAATTGATCCAAAATTATCTCCTGAAGTTGAAGTTGAGAAATATAACTTTGATTTGTTGAATTTTCCAAAAGAACACCCCGCAAAAGATATGCAAGATACATTTTACTGCACAAGCGCTAAAAATGTTATTTTAAGAAGTCAAACATCCAATGCGCAGGCTCGTGAGATGATGAACACCAAACCGCCCATTAAAATTATCTCTCCCGGCAGAGTATACAGAAATGAATCGGTGAGTGCACGAAAAAACAACCTTTTTCATCAGATTGAAGGTTTGTATGTTGATAAAAACGTTACAATGACACAATTAAAAGGTGTTTTAAACGAATTTATAAGATTATACTTCGGCTCATCCCGCCCGACAAGATTTAGAAGCAGTTATTTTCCATTTACTGAGCCATCGGTTGAAATTGATGTTCAATGCATAATGTGTCAGGGTAAGGGCTGTCCGACATGCTCCAATACAGGCTGGCTTGAAATTTTAGGAGCAGGCATGGTTGATCCTAACGTATTAAGAGGGGTTAATATCGACCCTGAAGTATACTCGGGCTTTGCTTTTGGTATGGGTGTTGAAAGACTTACAATGTTAAAATATGCAATTGATGACATTAGACTGTTTTTTAACAATGACGAAAGATTCTTAAAACAATTCTGATAAAAATAAAAATGATTTTAACAAAATTTTTGTTTAATTGGCAAAAAATATTTTCATAAGTTTTTTTATAAGCATGCCAATTACACCACTTAACATCTTTAGAAAACAAACAGTTTTAAAAAATCAAAATTCAAATATTGAAAAACCTAAAGATAATCCCGATTCAATTAAAGAATTTAGCTGGGATTGTTATAGCAGGCATGCTTTTTTTCAATTTATGAGCGCAAAAAGAACACTTGAGCTTTTAGAGCTGCAAGAAAAATTAGGTCTTAATTTTAAAGATATAAACCTGCTTAATCAGGTTTTTATCCATGGCTCAAATAAACTTCCCAACAACATTACTCATAAAGAAACCTATCAAAATTTAGAATTTTATGGCGATACAATTTTAAGTGCATGTATTAAAAGATTGTTTTTTGAAGAAATGCAGCCTAAAAACTTAAAAACGGCAAACTCTATATATGATAATATTGCCAGTAATAATAATCTTGCAAAGTATTCTTATAAATTAGGACTTGATAAATTTATAATCACAAAACAGGAAAGTAAAAAACAAAAAGCAGATGTTTTTGAAGCTTTATTAGCTGCAATTACAATTAATTATAAGGATGAGGGGTTTGATAAAGCTTATGAATTTTTTAAAAATACAATTAATAAAGAAACGTCGGACAAAATTAAAAACTCAACTAACCGCTCTCAATGCACTGAATTAAAAAAACCTCTACACAGCAGCAAAACTTTATCAAAAGCAAAAATCAAAAAATTAAACAACTTTCAAGAAAAATATCAGCTGAATTTTAAAGATTTAAATTTTTTGAATAAAGTTTTTAATCCTCCGTATCGCAACAAATCAGAAATGAATGATTATAATTTTATGACATATTTTGGAAGAAGCTTGTTTTATATGAGTATAACCCGTCTGATTATAGAAAATTATCAAAATTATAGAGAAAGTGATTACGATAAAATCAGAGAAATTTGCTTTAAGAGCGAAAACTTGATAAAAAAATTTTACAAGCTTGAATTGGATAAATTTTGCAATTCTAACTCTGATGAACCATTGGAAAAAAGTTCAATTGATAAGTTCTATAATCTTTATTGCGCTATATATTTAAATAATAAAAAAGACGGATTTAACAAAATTTATGAATTTACAAAAGAAATTTTTAAAGGCGATGTCAAAAAAACCGTAGATGAATATGACAAATACTATTCTTCTCATGATTTAATAATCAACTATTTAGCAGATAAAAAAGTTGATATGGATAAGGTTAATTTTGCAATTTCAAACGGAAGAAAAAAAGCTTTTTGCGTTTTTTATGACAACAACTTGCTTTTAAAAGTTATCGGTTCTAAAAACGACATCAACGCAGCCATGTTTAAGGAAGTTTCAAAACTGTTTGAAGAAGGCTATGTAAAAATAACAAAATATAAAGATAAAGAAGGAAATATTCAAAGCAGACTGGTTACTCTAAAACCCTATCACAAAACAATTTCCGTCTAATTTGAAAGAGCATTTTCAACCATGCTTTGTAATTTTTTCTTTTTGATATATTTAACAGATTTTTTATCAGGCTTAGCGCCTTTTTGTATCATCAAAGAAGCAATATCAACCATACTGTTTTTAAGTGCCATATATAAAACCGTATTATCACTAACAGCGTCAATATAATTTACATTTGCGCCGTTTTCAATTAGATATTGAGCCATCTCAAAATTTTTATTTGAAACAGCCGAATATAATTCACTGTTAAATCCTCTATCCAATTTAGCACCGTTTTCAAAAAGAAGCTTTAAAATTTCAAATTCATTTTCTTTTGCTGCAATATAGATAGGATACTCGCTCATATATGATTGATTAATATTAATATTTGAGCTTAGAAGCAAACTAACATTTTCGACATTTCCTTTTTTTATTTGTTCTATCAGGCATGCTGTTGTCGGAGTTAATTTTTTCTGTAGCAGTAAATCTTTTTGTTCTTTGGTTAGAGTATTTTTTTTATTCAAACTGTTTAATATTGAAGAACGTGACTCAAAGTCGCCAAACTCCGATAAATCAATAGCAAAAGTTGATGTCACGATTTGACTTGCAAATATAAACATCAACAATACAATTAAATTTTTTCTTATTTTATACATAATAAAATTATATAACTAATTATATCACTATAATTATATCACTAAGCCGCCGTCAACTTCAAGAACTTGTCCTGTAACGTAACTTGTATCAACTGCTAAAAATTTAACAGCAGCAGCGATATCCTCAGGGGTTCCCATTTTTCTTAAAGAGATTAATTTTAAATATTCATCGGTATTTTTTAAATCTTTTGTCATGTCTGTTGCAATAAAACCGGGTGCAACGGCATTAACTCTTATGTTTCTTGAGCCGAGTTCTTTTGCTAAAGATTTTGTAAAACCGATTAAACCTGCTTTAGCGGCACTATAATTTGCCTGACCGATATTTCCGTAAACTCCTACAACGCTTGCCATATTAACAATAGCACCCGATCTTTGTTTCATCATAACTTTTACGACAGGTTTTGCAACATAAAAAGCAGAGTTTAAATTTGTATTAATAACAGCATTCCACTTTTCTTCATCCATTCTGATAAATAAATCATCTCTTGTTATACCTGCGTTATTAATAAGAATATCTATTCTTCCGTATTTTTCTACAATACGAGCAACATTTTCATTAACGTCTTTAGAATTTGAAACATCAAATTTATAAGCTTCAGCTTCAACTCCGAGCGCTTTAATATCTTCAACAGTTTTTGCTGCCGCTTCAGAATTACCCGCATAGTTAACTATAATATCATAACCGCATTTTGCCAGCTCAATTGCGCAGGCTCTGCCTATACCTCTTGAAGCACCCGTAACTAAAGCTAATTTTTCACTCATTTATTTATACTCCTACCATTAATTCGTTTTTTACAGCTTCGATTGAAGCAATATCATAAACATTATATGTTTTTATATCTTTTGAAATTTTTCGATTAAGCCCTGCTAAGACTTTGCCGTTACCAAACTCAATAAATGTATCGACACCGCAGCTAATTGCTTCTTGAACGGATTGGAGCCACATAACCGATGAATTAATTTGCTTTGGCATTTTTTCAATAAATTCATGTTTTTCAAGCGTTTGTTTAGCGTCAACATTTGTTATAACGGGAATTTTTGCATTATTTAATTCAAGAGTTTTAACAAAATCAACAAAACCAACGCTTGCGCTATCCATAAGCTTTGAATGAAAACCGCCTGAAACAGCCAAAGGAACAACTCTTTTAGCGCCTTTTGCTTTGATAATTTCACAAGCATTGTTTATTGCTTCGATTTCACCGGTTATAACAATTTGAGTAGGGTCATTATAATTTGCAATCTGCGCAAGTCCATATTTTGAAGCTTCGCTAAGTGCATTTTTAATTGTTTCAATATCAGAACCCAAAACTGCAGCCATGGTACCTTTAGTTATTTTTGTTGCTTCATCCATCAGCTCAGAGCGCTTTTGAATAGCTTTTATTGTTGTTTTTAAATCCATGACACCTGATAAATACATAGCACAATATTCACCTAAAGAATGTCCAAGCGTAAAATCTGCCTTTATATCAGGACATACCTTTTGAAAAGCGCTCAGTGCGGCAATTGAAGTTGTAACAATAGCACTTTGAGCATTAATTGTTTTTTTAAGTTCTTCATCAGGTCCTTCAAAACATAATTTTGATATTTTTTTATTCAAAACGCTATCGGCTGTATCATAGACATCTTTTGCAGCAAGCGAATTATTGTATAGGTCTAACCCCATTGTCGTACTTTGAGAACCTTGACCCGGGAATATAAAAGCAATTTTTTTCATTTTCTCCTCGTTTATTTTTTCTAATTGATTAGCTCGGCAATCTTTTTGTTTACACCTGACTCAACAGCTTCTTTTGCAACCCTTACGGCATTTTTAATTGCATAAGAAGAACTTCTGCCATGAGATATAACGGTAATACCTTTAACACCAAGCAAAAGCGCACCGCCGAATTCTTCATAATTTATTCTTTTATAAATTCTTTTCATGAAAGGTTTAGCCAACAAACCGACAATCTTTGATAATATGTCTTGTTTAAATTCCTGTTGGATTAATTTAAACAACATCATTGAACAGCCTTCAATAGTTTTAAGGGCAACATTTCCGACAAAACCATCACAAACTACAACATCAACATCCCCTTGAAAAAGTTCTTTTCCTTCAATATTACCTATAAACTTTAAGCCGATTTTATTTTCTTTTAAAAGTTTATGAGTATCTTTAACCAGTTGGTTGCCTTTTTCTTCTTCTTCACCGATATTTAGCACACCGATACGGGGTGTTTCTCTATTGTAAACACTTTTAGCAAATGTCGCACCCATTGTTGCAAACTGCATTAACATTTCAGGCGAACACGCACTGTTTGCGCCTGCGTCAATCAAGATTACAGGTTCTTTTTTTGTTGGCAGAGTTGCAGCAATTGCAGGACGCTCAATTCCTTTTAAACGTCCCAAGCCAAATAAAGAGCTTGCCATTGCAGCACCCGTTGAGCCTGCTGCTACAACAGCATCCGAGCTTCCTTTTGCAACTGCGTCGACCGCTAAAACAATTGAAGATTTTTTCTTCTTACGAATTGCAACTCCCGGAGCTTCGCCCATTTCAATTATTTCGTCAGCCTGAGTAAGTTTAATATCAAGTTTTGATAAATCTACCTTAATGTTTTTTACAAAGTACCCGCCTCTGTTAGACCTGATACCTTTTTTTGCAATTTCATCAAGTACTTCTTGAATTTTATCAATTTGTCCTACAAGTTCGATTGGTACATTGTAATCCTGTGCCGCCCAAACAGCGCCTTTTACAATTTCACCCGGGGCAAAATCCCCACCCATTGCATCAACTGCAATTCTTGTCATATTAAACTCCCCAATAACTGACTGTTAATTTATTCCTGAGCTTCTTCTTTTTCTTCTTCGGCTTCTTGTTTTGTTTCTTCTTTAACTTCGGTTTGTGCTTTTTTAGCTCTCGGCTTTCTTGTTTTTTTAACTTCTTTTTTTTCTTCTTCCGAAGTATTTTCTTGAGCTTTTACTTCTTCTTTAGGCGCTTCATTAGGTGTTTGTTGGGCTGTTTTTTTAATTGAAACAACTTTATCTTTATAATAACCGCAAACAGGGCAAACCGTATGCGTTAAAACAATTGATTTGCAGTTAGGACATATAGTTGTAGCGGGAATTGAACCCTTCCAATTTGCTCTTCTTGTTGCCTGACTTGCTTTGCCTGTTCTTTTCTTTGGTGTAGCCATTTTTATTTCCTTTACTATATTAATATTTTTTTAATTTAAATTGTCTTATTTTTATTTTCTAAAAAAAAGAAGTCCTTGTCAATAATTTGCAAGGACTTCTTTATAATAATTTTTTTAACTTATCTTAAACTTACTTTTGTGTAAGAACCTTTTCTGTTGAAGTTAATTTTATCTTCACGAGATAACCAACCTAAACCAAGGCCTGACATATTTTCATTTAAGCTAAGGTCTTTGTTCATTTTTTTTGTTGTTACTTCACCGTTTTCATTTAGGTATTCCCAAATTTTGCCAGCTGTTTCGATAATTGTTTCTTGCATTGTTGTACTCCTTTTAATGCTTAATGTATACAAGTTACTACTGTTTTGAATTTGTTTGTGTCAAATTCGTATTTGCATAATTATCTTAATTTATAATATAGTGATTGTATATAGTTTAAATGGATGAAAAAAAGATGAATAAAAATTGGATATATGGCGATAACGTAGATACTGATGTAATTATACCTGCAAGATATTTAAATACAAAATCTCAAGATGAACTAAAAATTCATTGCATGGAAGATATCGACCCCGATTTTTCAAAGAATGTTAAAGCAGGAGATTTAATTATTGCAGGCTATAACTTTGGCTGCGGCTCATCAAGAGAGCATGCCCCTCTATCAATTAAGGCATGTCAAATTAAAGCGGTAATTGCAAAATCTTTTGCAAGAATATTTTTTAGAAACGCAATAAATATCGGTCTTTTGATAATTGAAAACGATAAAATTCAAGAAGATGCGAGCCCTGATGACATAATTGAAATCGATATTCAAAAAGGTATAATTGTTAACAAAAGTAAAAATAAAGAATACACCTTTTCGCCTTATCCCAAAGAAATTCAAAAAATAATAAAATTTGGCGGTCTGGTAAATTACACAAAAGAGAAAGTGAATAAATAAATCATGAAAAAAATTGCAGTTCTATTAGGCGACGGTTGCGGTGTTGAAATTGTGGAAAGCGCAATTCGAGTACTTGACAAGGTTTCAAATGTTTATAATCTTAATCTTGAATATGATTATGCTCCAATCGGCGGCAGAGCCTATAAAGAAGCGGGGGTTCCACTGCCCGATAAAACGGTTGAAACATGCTTAAAATCTGATGCCGTTTTATTAGGCGCCGTAGGCGATTGGCAATATGACTCTTTAGCGCCCGAATTAAGACCCGAGCGAGCACTTCTTGGGATAAGAAAAAAACTTAATCTTTTTGCAAATTTAAGACCCGTTAAAGTTTTTGACGAACTTTTAAATTCATCTCCTCTAAAACCGACGATTGCTAAAGATGTTGATATTATGATAGTTAGAGAGCTAACGGGGGATGTATATTTTGGTGAACCCAAAGGAATAATCAAAAAAACAACTGCTGATAACAGAGAAATCAGAGTAGGTTTTAACAATATGATTTATGACGAGGATGAAATAACAAGAATTGCTCATGTTGCCTTCAAGGCTGCTCAAAAAAGAAGAAAAAAAGTTTGCTGCGTTGATAAAGCAAATGTTTTAGATGTTTCAAGGTTATTTAGAGAAGTGGTTGCTCAAGTTGCGAAGCAATATCCTGATGTTGAGCTTACAAATATGTATGTTGATAATTGCGCTATGCAGCTTGTTTTAAACCCAAAGCAATTTGATGTTATTTTAACGGGAAATATCTTTGGAGATATTTTATCCGATGAAGCTTCAACAATAGCAGGGTCGTTAGGCATGCTGCCTTCGGCTTCAATGTCGGATGGTAAAACTCCGTTTTTATATGAACCCATACACGGTTCAGCTCCCGATTTAGCGGGAAAAAACGTTGTTAATCCGATTGCAACAATACTATCTGCTTCTATGATGTTAGAATATTCATTTGATGAAAAATTAGCTGCAAATTCAATCAATAAAGCTATTAAAGCCGTTTTAAAAGAAAATAACAGAACAAAAGATATTTACGAAACGGGACTTAATCTTTGTTCAACAACAAAAATAACCGATTTAATAATTGATAAAATATCTTAAATTAAATTAAATAAAATTTACATAATTAAAATTCATGCTAAAATTGAGTTAGTAAATTAACTTTGAGGAAAAAATGAAAAAGAATATTGATGAAAAACTGCAAACACTAAGACATTCTTGCTCACATATAATGGCTCAAGCCGTTCAAAAATTATACCCGAGTGCAAAGCTTGCAATCGGGCCTGCTATTGAAAACGGTTTTTATTATGATTTTGATATTGAAGGTGTAACTTTATCCAATGAAAATTTAAAAGAAATTGAAGGAGAGATGAAAAAAATAATCTCTCAAAATTTAACTTTTGAAAAATATGCTATACCTGATGTTCAAGCTCAAATTGACGAATTTAAATCTCAAGGTGAAATTTATAAAGCAGAGTTGTTAGAAGAGCACAAAAACGATAACCCTACTCTTTATTTAACCAAAGATAAAGACGGAAATGTACTTTTTAACGACCTTTGTTCGGGCCCGCATATTGAATCAACTAAAGAAATTAAAGCTTTTAAACTCTTGTCGGTTGCAGGGGCATACTGGAGAGGTAACGAAAAAAATAAAATGCTCCAAAGAATTTACGCTACGGCATTTTTAACAAAAGAAGAACTGGATAATTATATTAAACAGGTTGAAGAAGCAAAAAAAAGAGACCATAGAAAACTCGGCGCTCAACTGGATTTATTCTCCGTTCGAGATGAAATAGGGGGCGGGCTTGTCCTTTGGCACCCTAATTTATACACCGTTAGAGAACAAATTGAAAATTATTGGAGAGAAGAACACAGAAAAAGAGACTATGTCATTGTTCAAACTCCGCAACTGGCAAAATCAAAGCTTTGGGAATTATCGGGTCACATTGACCACTACAAGGAAAATATGTTCTTTATTCAAAAAGACGATGACGAAGACGAACAATATATTGTAAAACCGATGAATTGTCCTTTTCATATTTTAATTTATCAATCGCAACGTCATTCTTATCGTGATTTACCCCTTAGAATGGCAGAATTGGGAACGGTTTATCGAAGAGAAAAATCAGGAGCGCTCTCGGGTTTAACTCGTGTACAGGGATTTACTCAAGATGATGCCCATGTTTTCTGCACTCCAGAGCAACTCGTTGATGAAATTAACGCCATTATTGATTTTGTAGCTGATACAATGTCGATTTTTAATATGAGTTTTGAAGTTGAACTATCAACCCGCCCTGAAAGCTATGTTGGCGACCTTAAAAATTGGGAACTGGCTGAAAAAGGCTTAAGAGAAGCAATGGATAAAAGAGGTATGAAATATGAAATTAATGAAGGTGATGGCGCTTTCTACGGTCCCAAGATAGATTTTAAAGTTAAAGATGCCATAGGAAGAACTTGGCAATGTGCCACAATTCAATTAGATTTCAATTTACCCGAGCGCTTTGATATAAAATATCAAGATAAAGATGGTGCCCTGAAAACTCCCGTTATGCTTCATAGAGTAATATTCGGCTCAATGGAGCGCTTCCATGGAATATTAATTGAACACTACGCAGGAGCTTTCCCTGCATGGCTTGCTCCTCATCAGGTTGCATTAGTTCCAATTGCCGACAGACACAACGAATATATGGAAAATATCTATAAAAAATTAAGAGAAAAAAGAATAAGAGTAATTTTTGAAGAAAAATCAGAATCAATGAATTATAAAATCAGAGATTACTTGCAAAATCAAAAAGTTCCTTATGTACTTATTGCAGGAGATAAAGAAATTGAATCAAATAAAGTTGCAATAAGAAAACGTGGTGTCGGTCAAATCGGTGAAATGACACTTGATGAATTTATTGAAAAACTTGAAGAAGAAATAACTTCAAAAGGAAAAGTTGAAATAAAATAAATTTTATTAAAGTTTTAGATATTCTTTATTATTTATGTATTAGATTTTCAAGCAAGCAGACAAATGGGACATAACGCTAGTGAGCCCGTATGTTTGAGCAGCCTTTGGAAGCGACTAAACAACGGGTTTTAAAAACGTAGTGCTAATAATTTAAGAGAGAATAAAGCATGAGAGGAAAAAATTAAATTTATCATGGAATAAAATAAATAAATCCCAGGTTTTTGTATTTTAAGGGTTCTTTTATGCTAACATATCTTTATGATAATAATTCCTGAAAACCTTGAAATTCATAAACCCGATAAAGTTTTGGATAAAAAAATTAATGAAGCTAAAATAAAAGAGAAAGTTCTTTTTAAAAAAGAGTCGGATTTTCATTCAATTTTTGTTGTTGAAAATGAATTTGGCAGGTTTTTAAAATATAAAGACACTTATCAGGCGGGTTTTATTAATTCAAAAGCATATAAAGGCAATATTCCTTATATTAACTATTTTTTAATACCCGTTTTAATGAATAAAAATATTAAAGATATTTTATTTATCGGCTTTGGTTCTGGTATTATCATAAATCAGTTTGAAAAAATTATTTCAAATATTAAAAGAATTGATATTGTTGATATTGAAGAAAATATTTTTCCGATTGCTCA
The DNA here is from genome assembly GCA_947587615.1 of Candidatus Gastranaerophilales bacterium. Lineage (GTDB taxonomy): Bacteria > Cyanobacteriota > Vampirovibrionia > Gastranaerophilales > Gastranaerophilaceae > RUG14156. The sequence continues at coordinate 33,226 of CANPYC010000007.1, forward strand.
AAAGTATTTTGACTTTAAAATATCAAAAAATATGAATTTTTTTCTTCAAGACGCTCTTATATATCTTAAAACAACAAAAAAAAAGTATGATTTAATTATTGTTGATGTTGCAAACGATTTTGGAATAGATGAAAGGTTTTGTCAGAGCGAATATTTAGCACTTATTAAATCAAGACTTAAAAAAGAAGGGGTTTTTGTTTCAAACATGCCATCAAGCAGGGATGTTTTTAATAAAAAGAATAAGTTTGTTTTAAAATTATTGGAAGAATATAAAAAATTTTTTAATAATATTAATATTTATAGCGGTGAAACATCAAATAAAATATACTATAAAGTTTTTTATGATATTGATTGTGCTGTTTATGACATTACAAATTTGATTTTAATTTCATCGTCTAAAAAATATAAATTAAGCAGCAACTATTCAATTTTTGAAAAAATAAAGTTAAATATTGAACCCTACCTTAGTGATAATATTAAAACTTTATGATAAGATTTTTTTATACTGTATTATAAATTACATGGGAGATGAAAATGAAAAAGTATAGAATTGGGGTTGATGTCGGCGGGACAAATATTAAAATTGCTCTTGTCGATTTTGACGGTAAAATTATCTATTCAAATACTACCCCAACAAGAGCCGAGCTTGGTTATGAAGCGGGAGTTAACAGTATAAAACAAGCAATTAAAGATTTAGCGCAAGAAACTAATCAAGACTCTAAAACAATTGAAGCAATAGGCTTCGGCTTACCGGGGCAGATTGACTATAAAAAAGGAATAGTTAAAAATCTTCCCAATATCCCCGGTTGGGTTGATATTCCGTTAGCTAAAATTATTGAAGAAGAGTTTTCAATTCCGACAAGATTAGATAATGATGTAAGATGTGCTGCATTAGGTGAACTTAATTTTGGTGCGGGTAAAGGTTGTGAGAATTTAATCTGTATTACAGTCGGAACAGGGATTGGTTCAGGTATTGTATTAAACGGAAAACTTGTTCGAGGAGCAACAAATGCGGCAGGTGAAATCGGTCATATAAAAATGTCTATGCAAGATGGGCCCTTATGCGGCTGCGGTGATTATTCGTGTTTTGAAGCTTATGCTTCGGGGCCTGCAATTGTAACAATGGCAAAAGAATATATATCGGGCGGAAAATCAGCAAAATATAAAGAAATGGCAAATGACGGGATAATAACACCCTATATTGTAGCTCAAGCAGCACTTCAGGGAGACGCCGTTTCAATTCAAATATTTAAGAAAATCGGAACAATAATAGGGCTTGGTTTAACTTCCGTAATTAATCTTCTAAACCCTGAAAAGATAATTATAGGGGGCGGTGTAGCAGATGCAGGTGATATTTTACTTGAACCGATAAGAAAAACGATTTCAGATAGAGCTATGCCCATTCAAGCCGCAAGCGTTCAAATAGTACCCGCACAATTAGCAAATACCGCAGGTGTTATAGGCGCAAGCTTATTAATAAACAGTTAGAAAGAAATAAAATTGCCAATACATTTTCTTTGGGGCGATGAAGATTATTTAATCGAGCGCACTATAAACAAATTAAAGAAGGAAATTTTAAAAGATGATATCAACGAACTTAATTTTAAGTCCGTTGATAATCCTTCTTATGCTTTATTTTGCGAACTTTTAAGAACGAACGCCATGATGTTTGGTGATATTGTTATTTTAATTAAATGTCAAAAATATTTTCTTGAAACAAAGCAAAAAGAAAAATTAGACGATAAACAAACTCAAGAATTAATTAACGCTCTTAATGATATTTCTCAAAGAGTACATTTAATTCTTGTCTGCCCTACACCGAGAGGCGAAAAAAAGAAACCCGACAGCAGAAAAAAACTCTATAAAGAAATTTTAAAACTCACAAAACCACAGGAATTTCAGAGTTTTAGAAACTATGAAGAATATAAAATAATCCCTGTTATTAAGCAAATGGCAGGAGATTTAGAGCTTAAAATCGGACAAAATGAAGCAAGTATTTTAATTCAGACTGTTGGAGCTTCCCTAAGAGATATTTCAAACCAGCTTGAAAAATTAAAGCTCTATGCTTACCCAAAGAATGTTATAACAGCCGATATGATAAAAGAAATTGCAACAAGCAGTGCTGATATATTTAATCTTGTTGATTTAATTTTATTAAAGCAATATCCGAAAGCGCTTAATTTAATTTCCGATATATTACAAAAAGAACACTATCTTTCTTCTTTAGCTTTTATTCAAACAACGGTATCAAATTTGTTAAAAATTAAAATTTACTCTAAAAGCTTAAACAGTTTTCAACTTGCAACAAAGCTAAATCAAAACGAGTTTGTTGTAAGAAAAAATATTGAAAAAGTCGCAAAAATTAATTTAGATGATTTGATTAATTTAAAAATCAACCTTGCGCAATCGGAGTACAAATTAAAAACAGGTGCTATAAAAGACCCGATGACGGCTTATGAACTTGCTTTTGTGGGTTGTGGGGAATAAAAAATGATTAACAATTATTTTCAAACAAAGTTTCCTTTTGCTTATAACTATTTTTCAAATATGCTCGAGTTTGTTGCGCAAAATAAAAGAAAATTCCCTCAAGCATTGATTTTTGAAGGTGCGGATACAATGAGCCAGTATCTTTTTGCGCTTGAACTTGCAAGGGTTTTAAATTGTCAAAATGAAGGAGCGCTTGATTGCAACTGCATTAACTGCAAATGGATTAAAACACATACTCATCCTTGTGTTAATAATGTTTCTCAAATTCACTATAAGCCTGATAACGATGAAACAAAAACGGTAATATCCGTAAAACAGGCAAGGAGTATTGAACAGAATTTAAAATTGACATCAGATTATTATCGCTTTTTTATTTTCTTTTCATCCTGCGAAAAAGAGTATTCGCCTTTTGAATTGAGCGAATTTAGCTCTTTAGGTTATGATACTCAAATTAACTATTCGATTGAACCCTTGGATTATAAGACTTTTAACCCTGCAACTCCTAATGCTTTATTAAAATCAATTGAAGAGCCGCCAGAAAATACGACATTTGTTTTTTTAACTCAATCAAGAGAAAATATTCTTCCTACGATTGTTTCAAGGTGCTTGGTTTTTAAATTATCAACCCTATATTTAAATAAGCAAAACAGTACTTTTAATTATTCAAATTTATTTTCAAAATATCAAAATTTGAATTTGAATAATATTTTTGATTTTTGTGATGAAATTCAAATATTTATTAAAGAAAACAATCTCACGCTTGAAGTTGTTTTGAATAAATTTATGGAATATTTAAAGGAATTAATTAAAGCAAATATTAACAATAATTCAATTTATTTAAAATTAAAAAATGATATTAATTTAATTAATACTGCGCTTAAATATACATCCGCTTCAATGTCGGATAAGATTGTACTTGAAGCACTTATGCTAAGACTTGTCAGGGGGTATTAATGAAGCCTGTTGTTGCACTTTCAATCCCAACGGGAGTAGGAGCGAATATCGGAGGATACGCAGGGGATTTTGGCTATATTGCAAGAAAATTTTCAAAATATTTCCACTGCATTGTTAATCCTAATGCCGTAAACGGCGGAATATTAAGCGCTATTAATAATGATATGAGCTATCTGGAAGGTTATTTATTTGATGAATTTTTTAAAGGCAACATTGCTTTAGCTCCTCTAAAACCTTATGAAACAAATAAAATCGGAGTGATTTTTGATTGCGATATACCAAAAAATATTCTAAACGTTCATCTTAATACTCTTAATGCTCTAAAAATGGTTCAAGGAGCAGATATTAGAGAAATCGAATACACAAAAGAGCCTGTCGGAGTAGAGCTTACAATAGAAAATAATATTTCATCGGGTAATTTAAAAAACCCCGATACTCTTTTAGAGTCTGCTAAAAAACTAATTAAAAAAGGAATAGAAGCAATTGCTGTTGTATGCTATTTTAGAGAGGATTCAGAGGATGAAAATTATTCTAATGCAGAGGGAATTGACCCGATTGGAGGAATAGAAGCGGTTATATCTCATTTAATTACAAAAGAATTTTCAATTCCTTCAGCTCATGCACCCGCATTTTATGATATTGATATATCTCAAAAACTTGAACATCCTAAGGTATCATCGGAATTAATTTCTTCAACGTATTTACCTTGTATTATTCAAGGGCTTTCAATTGCGCCAAAAATTTATAAAAATTCAAATTCAACAAACTTAAAGGGGGTGCAAATTACAAATAAAGACGTTAATTATTTAATTGTTCCTTATAATGCCCTTGGTTCAAGCGCTGTTTTAAGCGCAATAAAAAATAATATTAAACTTATAACAATAAAAAACGAAACAAAATTGGATGTTACATCAAAAAAACTCAATATTTCGCCTTATTTGCACTTTAATTCTTATGAAGAATGTTTGGATAAAATTTTAACCTAAATAAATGATGATAATTTGCTTTTAATAAAGTAAGCTTTCAGATGAAAGAGGTAAAAATATGAAAAAGAAATATGCGTGGACACTTGCAGAAATGGTAATAGCAATTACCGTATTAATTGTTTTAGCCGGAATAGCAAGTACGGTTATGAAGGCAAGTGTGCAAAAAGCAAAGTTTTTTGTTTACGCAACATTTAGAAATATTGAACAAGCAAACGTATATTTGATGGAAAAAAATGACGACGAACTTGAGCAGCCGAATAAAAACGGCAAGGATTGGTATTGTTCAAATTTAGCCGATATATTTTCTCTAAAAGGCGATGCTAATTGTAAAGCACCGGCTTCAGGAAACGATACAACAACAGTTAATATGACTCTGGCAAACGGGGTTGCTCTTTATGGGCTTGCAAACCCTTGGCGGGTTGCTTATGATAACGCAGATTTTAAAATTAAAGATATATTAATGGATATAAACGGTTCAAAAGGTCCTAATAAAATATGGATTGACAGATTTCATTTCAGAGTATTTACAGGAGATATTTACACGGGTCTTGTACGTTTTGTAAACTGCGCAGATGACTCAATGTATGACGAAGACGGAGTAAAGCACCCCATTAAAACAAAACATTTATTCTGTGCAAGTGGAGACAATACAAACTATACTCTTGACGATACAATAATTACTTATGATATATTAAAACCTGTTAACGGAGGAAAAGAAGACGAAAGCGAAGACGGAGACGAAGTTGCAAAAGCCAAAACCGTTGCAGCTAATTTATCAACAATGGCTGCCGATTGTCTTACTTACGGAGGTATGGGTATTTACAAAAGAGCGCAATGTGCGAGTGCAGGTTTTAAATTGCACTATGAATGTATAACAGAGGACACCTGTGAAGGATGTGGTGCAGGCAGAGTATGTCCCGATAAGCCAAGTGCTGACGGCACAACCAAAACAGCAATCAATGAAGCAACATGTCTGGCGGATGTAGAAAAAAACAATCCTGATAATCTGCCGTGTACCGCCATTATGCACAAACCCGCCGCAGGCATAAGCTCTATCTTAGGCGATGTCATGGGTGAAATTGACATGTAGGATATTGAAAAACATTAAATTATAAAGTATACTTGTAAATAATTACTTTAGGAAATTGAAATGTTTATAACTGTTTTAACTATTGCTATTTTAAGCGTTGCATCGGTTGTTTTTCTAACTATATATTTCATGCCCGTTTTGGTTGCATATATCAGAGGACATAAAAATATTTTAGCCATCAGTTTAATGACGCTCTTTCTCGGCTGGACTTTGTATGGTTGGATTGCAGCTTTGCTGTGGTCGCTAAACTGCGATATTGAAGAAGATAAAGAAGATAAAAGCGAAAATAATACTTAAAGAACTTATACAGGCGGTGTTTGAATATAATTAGCATAAATATTCAAGTAATTAAAATCATCTTTATTTTTTGAATTAAGATATTTTTCTTCACCGATTTTAAGCATAACTTTGCCTAAATCAACTTCGCTTGTTTCATAACAGGTTGAGCCGGGGTATTTATCAAAAGTGCGCAAATCGCAAACCATGCTTTTATTTTGAATAAAGTAATTAAGCTGTTCTTTAGAGATAAGCTTAATATCTTCTTTTGTTCCTAAATAATACATATCCCTTCTTGCGTCCATTAAAAGAATATCTTTATTATAAGCATTTAAAAGTATTTCAGCGGTATTTAAACCGACAAGAGGAAGATTAAGCTCACAAGCAAACACTTTTGCAATACTAAGCGCTACTCTTATCCCCGTGAAGCTTCCGGGACCGCAATTGACAATTATTAAATTCAGCTTTTTTAAAGAGATTGAATTTCTCCTTGAAACCTCTTGAATTTCATTGTTTAAATATAAACTGTGATAATTTTTGTCGCTTTTTATAATTTTGCTAAAAATTTTATCATCATATTTAAAAGCCGCATACGACTTATCTAAAGCCGAACAAATCGCTAATATATTCATAATCTTACCTTGAGTTTTTTTATAAATTCTTCTTGAAATTCGTCTGATGAGCTAAATTCAAACCATCTTATATTAACATCTTCGCTGTCATATTCAACGTTAATTTTTAGTGCGTCTTTAGGAATTTCATCATAAGCAAATTCTGCCCATTCAATAAATGTTAAAACGTTTTGCTTTGTATATTCCCTAAGTTCATCAACAACAGATTTTAAGCCTTTTTCTTCAAGTCTGTATAAGTCAAAATGATAAATCGGAAATTTATCACATTTATATTCATTCAAAATTACAAAACTGGGACTTGTTACTTTTTTATCAACACCCAAGTATTCTAAAACATATCTTATAAATTGAGTTTTACCCGCACCGATATCCCCCGTCAGAGTAACAAAAAGCCCCTTTTCATCTAAAAGAGAAGCAAAAGCCTGCGCAAGTTTTTTAGTATCATTCAATGTTTGGGTTTTAATTTTCATAAGTTAATTTTACATTAAAAATTTGTTAAATATTGTAAACAATTGAACCGATTTTTAAAGAAAAATTCAATAGTGTCGTTAATTATAATGTGAGGTTAGCAAACATAAGGATGATAAAATGGATTACGAAAACGATTTAGAGTTATGTGAGTATAATCCGATTAGCGTTCAATACGAAAATGAAATCAGAGCTTTAGCTCAAATAATTGAACCGCCCGCTAAAAGCTTTTTTCAAAGACTTATGAAAAAGATAATCTTAGCGCATGGCGCAAATGCTTAAAAAATTTAGCCCCGAGAATTACTCGGGGTTTGTTGTATATAAATTAAACATTTAAAACTATTTTCCCTTAGGTTTGAAATCTATTTTAATATTATTAATTTGCATTAAGTATTTTTTTAAATCACCGATATTATTATTTTCTTCAAATAAATCTTTTTTTAAAGCAGGGTTTTGTAAGCTGTCTTTTGTTTTTTCAAATTCCGATTTATAACCGTTTGAATTAATCTTTGACACTAAACTATCGACATCGCTTGCCTGAATATTTGAATACATAGATAATATTTCACTTTGCGTTTTTCCAACAGGCAATTTATAAAGCCATTTCAGCGTTTCAAGGTCATTTTGAGATATGTTAACTATTCCGTATTCATGCGGAACATACATAATATCCCCTCTTGTTTTAGAATGCCCTAAACCGACGCTGTGACCAATTTCATGCAAGATTGTATGAAAAACCTCATTTTCATCCATATACTGATGATGAATAATTCCGTCGGACAGTCCTATTGAAAGCTCAGCAGAATAATATCTTCCAAGTTTATCATAATTAAAAGTACAACAGCCTAAAGATTTTCTATCCACCCTTTTCCATTCAATATTTACCTGCGAATCATAAAGGTTCATTGTTCTCTCAAAACTGACAAGCCCGCAAGTAAGTTCTTCCCAAGTATTAAAACCGTCTATAATCATTTGAGTATATTTATACTCGTCATTAGCGCCTTGGGATTTATACCAGTTAAACTTGCCGATAAATACTTTTAGAGGCATAATATTATCGGGCCATCTGGATAGTTTGTCTTTATTAAAACAATCGTTTAAATAAGTAACAGTTTGCATATAAATATATAATAGCATATAATTAAATCAGATATAAGTACACTAAACCAATTAAAGGAAAAACGAACTATGATGAATATGATGCAGGTAATGCAAAAAGCTCAAAAAATGCAAAAAAAATTCAAAGAAACACAAGAAGAGCTTGAAAAATCCACAATAACAGCAACCGCAGGAAATGGTGCGGTTACTGCCGTTGTCAGCGGACAGGGCAAATTCTCTTCAATTAAATTAAAACCTGAAGCCATCAACCCTTCAAATCCGCAAAGTGTTGACGCTGATACAATTGAAATGCTTGAAGATTTAATCACTCAAGCGTTCAAGGAAGCTACAACAAATGCAAATAATCAAATGGAAACGAAAATGAAAGCCATTACAGGCGGAATTTCCATCCCCGGATTATTTTAATCAAATTTTAAAAGTGCGCATTTCAATTTATTTTTAATTTAACATTGCGCACTTTTTTAAATTTATATTTTATATTTTTTGTGCGAAGTTATATGGGATAAACAAATTGGAATACACAAAGCCTTTGGCAAGATTAATAGAACACTTTCAAAAGCTGCCTTCAATCGGACCTAAAACAGCAATGCGTTTAGCTTTATACATTGTTAAAATGAGCCAAAATGAAGTTGAAAACTTTTCAAATGCACTATTAGAAGCTAAAACAAAAATATCATACTGTTCAAACTGTTTTAATATGTCATGCTCCGACCCTTGTGAAATATGCAGCGACCAAACAAGAAATAAAAGCATAATTTGTGTTGTCGGGGAAACAAAAGACCTGATGGCAATTGAAAAAACAAACGAATATCACGGTTTATATCATGTCCTACAAGGTTTAATTTCCCCTCTTGACGGTATAGGCCCTGATGATATCAGAGTTAAAGAGCTATTGTTTCGAGTTAATCAAAACAATATCAAAGAGGTTATTTTAGCTCTCAATCCTTCGGTTGAAGGGGAAGCAACAAGTCTGTATCTTGGTAAACTTTTAAAACCGTTTAATATAAAAATTACAAGAATTGCTTTTGGCTTGCCTATGGGTGCCGAGCTTGAATATGCCGATGAAATGACTTTAGCAAGAGCTTTAGAAGGCAGAGTTGAAATAAGCTTAGCATAATTTCAAATGTAAATATTTTGCCTTCGGCATTATCCTTATACTACTATAATAAAATAAGTATAAGGATAAAAAATGAAATTCAAGCTTCTTTACTATACAAAAATATTAATCAAGTTTATAGTTAAAACTTTTTACGGATTTCTTTGTATTGTAACACCGACAGATAAAAATAAAATCGTAATATGTTCACACCTGGGCAGAACCTTAGGCTGCAACGTTAAATATGTCGCAAATGAACTTTTAAGAAGAAAACTTCCCTACAAGCTTGTTCGCTTATATAGGGCAGATATGTTTGATTTTGCTAAAGCCGACCCCAACATTAAACTTGTAGATTGGAATAACAACTATAAGAAAATGAGAGAGCTTGCAAGCGCCAAGCTTTGGCTTGAAGGAGATCATAAAACTTTTGAATATATGATTGGTTTAAGAAAAAAGAAAAATCAGTTTTATTTAAATACTTTTCATGGTTCACTCGGAATTAAAAAAATATATCATGATGAAGAAGTTAACGTTCGCTCTAAAAAATTTATGGAAAATTTTGACAAAAATTTTGATGATTGCGACATAATGTTTTCAAATTCAAAGTTTGAAGAAAATGTTTACAGAAGCGGTCTTAAATTTAAAAATAAAATCTTTAGAACGGGACATGCCAGAAATGATATATTATTTAAAGATAATACAAAAATTAAACAAAAAGTTTTAAGCAAGCTAAATATTCCAAACGGTAAAAAAATTGCCCTCTATGCGCCTTCATACAGAGATGATTTAAAAACAAACTGCTTTTCAATTGATTATAACATCTTAAAACAGGCTCTTGAAAAGAAATATAACTGCGAATGGGTAATAGTTTCCCGTTTTCATAGTGTGAACGCATTAAAATCAAAAACCAAGATAAACGATATTATGTCTGAATATGATGCAACATACTATCCCGATATGCAAGAGCTCATTGTAAGTTTTGATTTATTGATATCTGATTTTTCAAGCTGTATGTTTGATTTTATGCTCACCAAAAAACCGGTGTTTGTTTTTGCAACAGACATTGAAAAATATAATAACGAACGTGGTCTATACTATCCGCTTGAAAAAACACCTTTTTTAATTGCCTCTAACAACGAGGAGCTGGAAAAAAATATTCTTAAATTTGACTATGAAAAATATAAAAAAGATATTGAATTATTTTTAGAAGATAAACAAGCGCTGGAAGACGGGCATGCTTCAGAAAGAATTGCCGATATAATCGAGCAGTTAATGCAAGGGAAAGATATAAAAAATATAAACATTTAAAATTTTAAAGGAAAAAATATGACAAACGATTTTACAACACTAACAAATAATATTGCAAAAAATTCTAAATTGGCTATATGGGGTTGTTGCGATTTTGGGAAAAAAATATATAACGAGCTTAAAAATACAAGAAAAGATGTTGAGATTAAATATTTCATAGACAAAAATGCAAAAGGAAATTTTGACAACACGGATATTTTAACAATTGAAGATTTTTTTAATCATGCAAACGAAATTGACTGCGCAATTATTGCCTCTTATTCATCAAGATATCGTATGGAATTTATTTTAAAATCAATGGGGATTAAAAAAATTCTAATTCCAAAAGAAGAACTCTTTAGAAAAAACACCCTGATTTACGATTTTAAAACAGCGCTTAATACTTTCAAGTTTGAAGAAGATAAAAAACTCTATACAATGTTATACAACTTTAGAAAATCAACCGTTTCAAGGTGTGACATTGCAAAATATTATGAAAAACAAAACTACGAGGAATTTAAAAGGAATGTTGTTAATACTCAATATCTTGATTTTATAAATAAAGATGAAATAAAGGTTCTATTAGAGGGGGGGGGTATGGACTGCGCCAACACTTTAATTTTTTTAAACAGCTTTAAAAACTGCAAAAAAGCCTACTCTTTTGAACCTTGCTATGATGAATTTAAAGATAATCTTCTTGATTTAATAATTTCAAAAAACGATAAAATTGAAATTGTTAAAAAAGCTCTTTTTGACAAAGTTACAACCTGTGAATTTAAAAAAGCCTCCCCAAGACATAAAGGAGGGTCGGCTTTTTCAAGTGCAAAACCCGAGATGGCTTGTGAGTATGAAGTTATTAAAGTTGAATGTACAACAATTGATGAATTTATCAAAGAAAAAGGAATAAAAAAACTTGATTTTATTAAACTTGATATAGAAAATGCGGAATTAAACGTTTTAGAAGGCGCTAAAGAAACTCTTATAAACCATAGACCGCAAATTGCAACAGCAATTTATCATTCGGATATGCAGTTTATACACATTCCAATCTTTCTTAAAGAAATCTTAAAAAACTATACCTTCAGACTTCAGCACTATACCGATAGAAACTGGGATACGGTTTTATTTGCTATACCCGATGAAATATATAAAAACTAAAATTTTATTTTATTTTCAATCGTTTTTATAATAAAATTACATTACCAACACATAAAATTTGTGTTGCAGCTTAAATACCCGCAAGGAAAAATAATGACTTCAACAATCGCACTTATCGGTAAATCGGGAAGCGGAAAAACAACGCTTGCAAGAGCTTTTTTAAAGCTCTTAAGAAAAAAATTCGATAAATCAACAATCTTACTTGTTGATAATGATTTAACTCTTGAATTGTCGCAAAGTTTTGGAATTAAAACAAGAAATACAATCTATGGAATAAAATCAGGAAAACATGAATATAAAACAGGTATCCCTGAAGGCATGTCAAAACAGGAATTTATTGACTGGGCGCTTGAAGATATAATTGTTAAAGTTGATGAAAATATTGATGCTATTGCTTCTTGGTTTGTTACTCCAAAAGATTGCATGTGTTTAAATACTAAATTAATGAGAGACGCACTGTCTAAGTTGGTCGACAGATACGATTTTGTTATTTTTGATTGCGAATACGACTTGAAATACCTTAATTCTCTTGTTGATTATCCTATAAATGAGGCTGTAATTGTAGCTCAAGGAAATATGCAAGCGCTTAATCTTGCTTCTAAAATTGCCGAGTCGTCAAAAAAGTATGTCTTAAACGGTCAGATGGGAATAATTTTAAACAGAGTAAAAAAAGAAGAGTTAAAATTTGCTGTTGAGAATATTCAAAAGCTGGAGCTTGAACTAATTGGCTATATTGATGAATATAATGAAGTTGATTATGATAAATTAGCTAAATATTTAGAAACTCTTTATTCAAGAATGAACCTTCCGCAAGTTGAGGGAGAATAGCTTATGGCGGTTATAATAGACGGGAAAAAAATTGCGGATAAAATTTTAGATGAAATTAAAAGCAAGGTTTCAAAACTTGAAAATAAAAAACCTTCTCTTGCCGTAATTCTGGCAAATGATAACCCTTCAAGTGCGCTATATGTTAATTCTAAAGAAAAAAAATCAAAAAGTATCGGCTTTAATTCTTTTGTTTACAGGTTTGATAAAGAAGTTGAACAAGGAACAATTAAAAATCTTATAATTAAGCTTAATAACGACCCTAATATTAACGGAATTTTGCTTCAATTACCTTTATTTAATCATTTAGACGAAAGAGAGCTTATCGAGCTTATTAATCCCAAAAAAGATGTTGATGGTTTTCATCCGATTAACGTAGGTAAATTGAATTGCGGACTTAAACCTTATGCAAAGTGCTGCACCCCAAAGGGAATAATAAGACTTTTAAAGGAATATAGTATAGAGCTTACGGGTAAAAATGCTCTTGTAATCGGACGCTCAAATATTGTCGGAAAACCTGTTGCAGCTATGCTTTTAAATGAGAATGCAACAGTTAGCGTTGCGCACTCCAAAACAAAAAATCTTAAAGAGCATACTCTTAGAGCGGATATAATAATAAGTGCAACGGGCTGTGCTCATTTAATTAAAGCAGATATGGTTAAAAAAGGTTCTGTTATAATTGATGTCGGAATAGTTAAAAAAGATGACGGGACGCTTTTAGGTGATGTTGATTTTGAAAACGTAAAAAATGTTGCGGGTTTTATAACTCCTGTTCCCGGGGGCGTCGGGCCTATGACAATCGCAAGTTTATTAGAAAATACTTATGAATTATATCTTGAACAGCTTGAGAATTAAACAATGGGGCTGAAAGGTTTGGCTAATAAGGTAATAAGAGAATAAGGGGTTAAGGGAATAAGGGAAATTAAAATTAAGGGTTGAAGTGTTAAAAAATGAAAGATTTTAGAGGAACATTTGTTAATAAAAACAGAGACGCTTGGGTTGAAATTAATCTTGGTAATTTAGAACATAATGTAATAGAAATTAGAGATTTTTTGAAAAACAACTGCAAAAACAACAACGTAAAAGAACCCGCTAAAAAAGAACCGCCGGACCTCTTTGCCGTTATAAAAGCGGACGGTTACGGGCATGGCTCTTTAATGTGTGCCGATACATTAATTGCATGCGGAGTTAAAGAGTTTGGAGTTGCAAGCATTGATGAAGGAATAGAACTCAGGGAAAATAAAATAACAAACCCTGTTTTAGTACTTGGTGCAAGTCCTATTTGGGCATTTGAGAATGCCATTAAATATGATATAGCTATTTCAATTTTTAATGATGAACACTTAGAAACCGCAAACCAACTCTATAAAAGACTTAATAAAAAATTAAAAGCTCATATTAAGCTTGATACGGGCATGAATAGAATTGGAGTAGATAGCGAGCAGTCTTATTCTTTTATTAAAAAAGTTTTAAATGCTCCTTATATTGATTTAAAAGGAATATTTACCCATTTTGCAGATGTTGAAAATGAAGATATTTTTAATACTCAAATTAAAAAATTTCAAAATGCAATTGAACCTTATTCGGATGAATTTAAAAAAAGAAATGTCAAAGTTCACTGCCTTAATTCACCCGGGATTTTTCTATATGGCAAGTATTGCTATGATATGGTTAGAATGGGCGTTATTATGTGGGGCTTAACTCCATTTAGCAAAAATATTAAACTACCTTTTGAGTTATACCCCGTTATGGGCTTAAAAGCAAGAATTACAAATATTCATACCTTGAAAAAGGGTGATGGAATTAGCTATGGGCATATTTTTAAAGCCGATAAAGATATTAAAGTTGCAACAATTCCAATCGGTTATGCTGATGGCTTGGATAGAAGATTGTCAAATAATTTGAGCGCAAATTTAAACGGAAAAACGATTAAGCAAATCGGAAGAATTACCATGGATCAGGTTATGTTTGATGTATCGGATGTTGATTGTTCAACGGGGGATGTTATTGTGCTTTTGGGAGAAGAAAATAAAGAAGAATCACTTGATATTTGGGCAAAAAAACTTGATACAATTAACTATGAACTTGCTTGCAGGTTGAAAATGCGCTTGCCTCGAATTTATGTAAGATAAGGATAAAAAAATATGGAAGATAAAAAAACGGCTCTTTATAATGAACACATTAAATTAAAAGCAAAAATGGTGCCTTTTGGCGGTTGGCTTATGCCTGTTCAATATGAAGGAATAATAAAAGAACACCTGACAACAAGAGAGTCGGCAGGTTTATTTGATGTTTCTCACATGGGAGAAGTTTATATAAAAGGCAAGGATAGCTTAAAATTTCTTCAAAGTATCGTTGCTCAAGATGTTTCAACAATTAGCGAAGGAAGCGCCATATATTGCCACTTAACAAATGATAAAGGCGGAGTAGTTGATGATTTAATAATATATAACTCAAAAGGAATTATTGATGATGTTGATTATTTTGCCGTTATAAACGCTTCAAGAATTAATAATGATATTCCTTATATGAGGGAATATGCCAAGGGTTTTGATGTTGAAGTAATTAATAAAAGTGATGATTTTTCAATGCTTGCGCTTCAAGGTAAGAATGCTAAATTTATAATTGAAAAAATGGGTGTTGATTTATTAAATCAGCCGAAATTCTTTAAATTTATTAAAACAAAGCTTGATAATATTGATGTTATTTTAACAAGAACGGGCTATACGGGTGAAGACGGTTTTGAGATTATTTTTGAAAATAAATATGCCTCTGTCCTCTGGAATAAAATTTTATCCTATAAAAAAGATTATAACGTTGTACCCGTAGGATTGGGTGCAAGAGATACACTGAGACTTGAAGCGGGTTTACCTTTATACGGGCATGAATTAAGCGAAGATACAACCCCAATAGAATCTTCTTTAGGTTTTTTTGTTCCGAAAGACAAAAAAGAAAACTATTGCGGAAAAGATTTAATTATGAAGCAAAAGCTTAAAACTTCGCCTTTAAGAAAAAAACTTTTCCCTTTTATAATGCTTGATAGGCAAATTGCAAGAGCTGATTATGAAGTATATATCAACAATAAAAAATCGGGATATGTAACATCAGGTGTACCTTCTCCGACTTTACAAAAAAATATCGGCTTTTGTATGATTGATTTTAAAGGCTTAGAGCCTGATTTAGTAGCAAAACTTAACAATCCTACAGAAAGTATTGGCATGAATATACAAATCATGGTAAGAAATAAATTATATGATGCGCAAATTGTAAAAAAGCCGTTTTTAAAAAAGAATTATGAAAAATAATATAATAGGAGATAAAAAGTGAATATACCTGATGGAATATTGTGTTCTAAAACTCATGAATGGGTTTTAGAGGAAAATAACTTAGCAACAATCGGGCTTACCGATTGGGCTGTTGAACAACTTGGAGATGTTGTTTTTATTGAACTGCCCGAAATTGGCGCAAGTTTTTCAAAAGATGAAGTTTTTGCAACAATTGAATCAGTTAAAGCAGCAAGTGAAATTTACATGCCTGTTTCAGGAGTTATTGAAGAAGTTAATGAAGAATTAATCAACTCGCCCGAGCTTGTAAATGATGACGCATTTAGCGCATGGCTTGTTAAAATTAAGCCGACAAATTTTCAAGAAGAGTCATCAGGGCTTCTTGAATATAATGATTATATAGACGAAGTTCAATAAGGAAGTTCAATAAGGAAAATTATGTATAATTTTGAATCATTCAATAAAACAGATAGAGAAGAAATGCTTAAAGTTATCGGGGCTAAATCAACCGATGAATTGTTTAGCTCAATCAGCTCTAATATCAGAATGCAAAACCTTAATTTAGATAACGGACATAATGAACTTGAAGCTAAAAAAGCTCTAAGCAAAATTGCAAAAATGAACAAAACAGACTATCTTAATTTTATTGGTATGGGTTCAAGACAAAGATATATTCCGGCTTGTATAGCTGATGTTGCTTCAAGGTTTGAATTTTTATCCTGCTATACACCTTATCAAGCGGAATTATCCCAAGGTTCATTAGAAGCAATGTATGAATTTCAATCGGTAATTTGTACAATAACCAATCAGGATGTTTCAAACGCTTCTGTTTATGACGGCGCAACGGCATGTGCAGAAGCAATTTTAATGGCGGCAAGGATTACAAAAAAATACAAGGCTTTTATTTATGAAGATATTAACCCGAATTATCTTGAAGTAATTAAAACTTATGCCTGGGCAAATAATATTGAATTAATAATCGGCGATAGCTGTAATGACAATGATTTGTGCGCTAAGCTTTATCAAACACCAAATAAGTTTGGTGAACTTATTGACATGCCAAAGAAAAACGCTAAGGAATTAATAATAGCTGTAGTTGATTTAATGCCTTTAATTTTATTTGAACCGCCAAGCGCTGATATTACCGTTGGAGATGTTCAAAGCTTTGGTATAGGTTTAAACTTTGGCGGAGCTTATGCGGGTTTTATAGCTTGCAAAGACCAATATAAAAGACAATTAAGCGGAAGAATTGCAGGAAAAACCGTTGATAAAAACGGTAAAATTGCATATTGCCTTACTCTGCAAGCTCGAGAACAGCACATAAGAAGAGAAAAAGCCACTTCAAATATCTGCTCTAATCAGGCTCTTGTTGCTTTTTGCGCTAATATGTACGCAAGAAAGATGGGTAAAACAGGGCTTTATGAGGCAGCTAAAAAATCTTATGATAACGCTCATAAATTAGCAAAACAATTACAAGAACTTGGTTTTGAATTAAAAAACAAAGAGTTTTTTGACGAATTTACAATAAATGTCGGCTCTTCAGAAAGATTTTTAGCTTTTATGAAAGAAAAAGACATTTTAGCAGGGCTTGCGCTTGATAAAAACAATATTCTTGTCAGCGTCAGTGAACTTTTTGATGATGAAGAACTTGAGCAATATATAAAAGCTGCTAAAAATTTGGCACTAACTAAAATTGCTTAGAATATTATTCTTTATTCTATACAAATTTTTTCTTTTCATTTTCTTTTTTTGTTGCTTCATTAATCGGATAACCGTAGTATTTAAATCCTCTTAAAATTAAATATAGTATCTCTGAATCAGATATGGCATAAAACCCCTTATCTAAATGTTTAACACCTATAACATTTAAATTTAAATACATTGCTTCAGCTAATTCTATGTCATTTTTTTCTAAAAGTTCATTTTGAGAAATATATTCTCCTTCAAAAGTAATTTTTATTTTTTTATCTTTTAACTCTTTACTTGTTTTAATCCCATTCCAATTTAAATCCGCTATGGGTAAATAAAACCTGTATTTATAAATATCATCCTGTTCAATTCTTAATTGAATATTGTATCCGCAAATATTATTATTTTCATCATAGCAATAGATTGCGTTGTATAGCTCCTCTTTTTTGCTTTTTTTCATCGGGTTATTAACTTCTTCTTTTGTCTTTGGTTTTGTGTTTAAATCATCCTTAATTCTTTCGTATACAGCTTTTTTAACACTTTCAAACATAACTTATTCCTTTATTTATCTTATATCTTATACTTTTATTATAAAGGTTAATGCGCCACTTGAGGACGTATTAATATTTTTTATATACAAATATGATTTTTTTAATTGAAATTTTGATATTATATTAATTATACACCCTAAATTGACGTAATAATATTTTATATTAGGAGTATGGACATGGCAGATAACGACAAACCGAGATATTCAAGAATAAGTGATATTTTAGAGCTTTTGATTTTAATGCAATCAAAAACGCTCGGTGTTACATTGGCAGATATACAAGCTCAATTCAATGTATCAAGAAGAACAGCGGAAAGATTAAGGGATTCAATTATAAATATACTCCCTCAAATCAGTGAAATTGAAGTGATGAGCAAAGAAAAACATTGGGGTTTCACTGACAGCTACATGAAAGAAATTATTAACTTTACCCCTGATGAAATAGCTTCTCTTGAAAGTATTAAAGAATGTTTAAAGCATAAAAACCAAAAAAAAGACATAGATACCGTAATAACAAAACTCAAGGCTCTTTGTGCAAATAAAAACAAAAAACAAATAATCAAAATAGAAGACAGAATTGAAATGCTCTTAAAATCAGAGGGTTTTGCCATATCTCAAAACCCTAACTATAAAATTGATATTGAAATTTTAAACAAGATTAGAGAAGCAATCAGCTTTAATAAAAAAATTAAAGCAAAATATAATTCCAAAGAAAAAATACTTTCTCCCTACGGCATTATTTACGGTTCTAACATTTACCTTGTAGGAGTTGAGAACAACAGAAAAAACCCTTATGTCTATCTTCTTTATAAATTCAGCAATGTAAGTCTGACGGAAGAAATTTTTGACAAGGGCGATTTTGACATTAAACAATACGCCAATAAATCATTTGGAATTTACCAAAATAAAATTATGAATGTAGAGCTTTTATTCAAAAAAGAAGCGGCGGATGATGTTTTGAATTATAACTTTCACCCTACTCAAAAAATTAAAGAAAACCAAGACGGAACACTCACGGTTAAATTCAAAGCCTCCGGCTCTTATGAAATTATCTGGCATTTATTTAAATGGGGCGACAGCGTAAAAATTATTTCACCTTTAAGCTTAAAAAAAGAATATATTAAATGGCTTAAAAAGTGTTTAAAGGCAGAAAAAATTGATGATATTAAGAAATGTAAAGAATAAAATAAAATTCGTCAACTTTTTTATTTTATTTGTTTTTGTTTAATTAACTGACGATATTTTATTTTTATCATCAATTGGTATTGCCTTAAATTTTCTTTTCAACATAATGACATACATATATTCTTTTTAACTTTCAAAAAATGCGGCTGTTTTTTCTTTTAAAAACAGCCTATTTTTATTTATTTTTATAATAGCTCATTTGGAATAGCATAAAGCAAGGTTTCATACCTATCATAAGAATAGTGTCCCAATCTGAAAGTATAATTTTCTAAAATTTGAGATAAATATATTGGAATATTAATAAAGTCGCTATCAGAATGATAAATTGAAATTGCAAGCTGGGGTCGATGTTTTTTTACAATAGACCCCCCCCCTCGGAGTGCGTTCATTTCAGCACCTTCAATATCCATTTTAATAAAATCAACTTTTTTTATGTTATTTTCTTCACACAACTCATCAATTGAAATTGTCGGGATTTCTTTTTTATGATATCTTGCAGACGGTTTTACATTTGTAATAGCAGAAGCAGAACCATTGATTGAAATATCAAGCTTGTCTTTTTTATCCCACGCAGCACAAGGAATTATCTCAACGATATTTAATTTTTTTATAAGCTCATCATAGCTTTTGTTCTTTAGAATATCATAAAGCGGCTCCAGTGCTATAATTTTTTTCAAATTTTTAAAATGTTTGCAAAAACCAAAAGTCTGTATTCCGTTACAAAAACCACAGTCTAAAATATATTCGATTTTTTCTTTATTAACATAGTCGATATAGTGTCTATCATAATTTCTTAAAAGATAATTTTCATCTATACCAAATTTTTCTTTGGCAATTTTTGAAATTTTTTTATAATCACAGTTTATTCTCGATTTCCAAACTGTTTTATAAAGCTCTTTATCTTCGTTATTATTGAATAATTTTAAAACTTCATCAATTTTTGATTTATACTTTTTAGCTTTCAACAACTCGTCATATTTATAAGGCATTATAATATAAGGAATATCATAGTATTTAAACAAAGCAACCGCTTCAAAAGGTTTTCTTGTTGTAATAATTACTAAATCAATATCTTTTCTGATTTCAGCTAAAGTGCTTAACTTGACAACAGGTGAAAAAGTATCATCATCAGACTTATTATCATCAATGTAGTATACAATTTTTATTTCATTATTAAATTTATTTAATTCGTTTTCGATAGCGTTTTTGATTGCTAAAGCGCTTGCGCCTGTTCCAAAAAGCGCAATTTTTTTAGTATTTTTAGGAATCTTATTAAATAAATTTTTAAACATTAAAACCTTTGTTTGTTAAGTTTACTATTTTTTCATAAGCTCATTTGGAATAGCATACAAAACAGTTTCTAAAATTCCGCAATGATAATGCCCGAGCCTAAAAGTATAATCATCAAAAGTTTTAGCCAGATATTGAGGTATCGAAACAAAATCATCATGAGTATGATAAATTGAAATTGCAAGCTGGGGTCGATGTTTTTTCACAATAGACCCCCCCCCACGGAGCGCCTGTTGCTCCGAGCCTTCAATATCCATTTTAATAAAATCAACTTTTTTTATGTTATTTTCTTCACACAATTCATCAATTGAAATTGTCGGGATTTTTCTTTTCGGATAAATTGCGTTAGGATTTTTATTTACAAGTGTAGTGCCGCTGCCATGGATAGAGATTTCCAAATTATCTTTTTTATCCCATGCGGCATAAGGCAGAATTTCAACAAAATTTAATTTTTTTAATAAAATATCGTAATTTTCATCCTTATTAATATCATAAGCCGGCTCAAGCGCCCATATTTTTTTGAGATTTTTTAAATATTTTTTAAAGCTGAACGCATTACAACCGTTGAAAAATCCGCAGTCGATAATTGTTTCAACAGCTTGCTTGTTTATATATTCAAGATAGTGTATTTGATAATTTTCAGGAATAAGCGTTTTTGAGATATTGTGTTTTTGTACATATTTTTCTATATTGGAAAAATCTCTGTCAATTCTTGCCCTCCACAAAATCTCGTACAAATTTTTGTCTTGGTCAAGCTCAAAGACTTCAAGCGCTTTTTTATAATCATCTTGATATTTAAGCAATCTGATTTCACTATCCAAAACAGTAGATATTGAAATATGGGGAATATCAAAAAAATTAAGAATATTTGATATTTCATAAGGTCTTTTAACCGTGATTAATACTAAGTCGATTTTATCCTTTATTGTTTCTATTTCATAGGGTTTGATTATTGGATAGAGTATTCCTTTTTCATCTTTTGTTTTTTCTTTATCGATATAATAAAGAATTTTAATATCTTTATTATATTTTTCAAGTTCTTCTTTTAATTTATAAGCAACTGTGCCTGCTCCGTAAAAAGCAATTTTTTTAGCATTTTTTGGAATTTGATTAAATAATTGTTCAAACATTAGAAATCCTTTTTTAATAATTTTTGACTATGAATTTTGATAGAGCTCACAAGGTATTGCATAAAGTACGGTTTCCGTGCCTCCTAAAGAATAATGATCCAGCTTAAAGAAATAGTTTTCAAGGGTTTGAGCTAAGTATACGGGTATATATATAAAGTCGTCAAACTGATGATAAATTGAAATTGCAAGCTGGGGTCGATGTTTTTTCACAATAGACCCCCCCCCTCGGAGTGCGTTCATTTCAGCACCTTCAATATCCATTTTAATAAAATCAACTTTTTTTATGTTATTTTCTTCACACAATTCATCAATTGAAATTGTCGGGATTTTTCTTTTGCGAAATTTTCTTGCATAGCTTTTTTCAAGAAGAGTTGAAGAACCTTCGTTTACCAAGATTTCCAATGTTTCTTTTTTATCCCAAGCTGCATAAGGAAAAATTTCAACAAAGTTTAATTTTTTTAAAAGAATGTCAAAACACTCATCTTTAAAAAGATCATAAAGCGGTTCAATAACGTTTATCTTTTCAAGATTCGGCAATTTCTTTTTAAAACAAAAAGCATTTGCACCATTATAAAAACCGCAGTCAATCACTGTTTTTATTGCTTCTCTATTTATATAATCAAGATAGTGCTTCATGTTGTTTGCGGGCATATCTCTTTTTATTATGCCATGTTTCTCTTTTACATATTGTTCAATGCAGGAAAAATCGCTCTGCATTCTTGCATGCCAAAGTGTTTTATAAAGCTCTTTATCCTCTTCATCTTTAAAGACTTCAAGCGCTCTTGGAAAATCTTTTTCATATTTTTCATATCTGATTTTATTATCCAAAACAACACTGATGGTTATATAAGGAATGTCATATAGTTCAAGTATACCGATAATATTAACCGGACTTTTGATTGTAATTAATACTAAGTCGATTTTATCTTTTATTGTTTCTATTTCATAGGGTTTGATTATCGGATAGAGTATTCCTTTTTCATCTTTTGTTTTTTCTTTATCGATATAATAAAGAATTTTAATATCTTTATTATATTTTTCAAGTTCTTCTTTTAATTTATAAGCAACTGTGCCTGCTCCGTAAAAAGCAATTTTTTTAGCATTTTTTGGAATTTGATTAAATAATTGTTCAAACATTATACGATTAAACCTTTCTGATTGCGTAAAAAAGATATGTTTATTTTATTTTCAGCGATTTGTAAAACTTTTAAAGCGGGTTATAATTTATAGCACCTTAAAAGACCGTGAATAGCGCACAAAGAAGTATTAATAAACTCTTTTTTATTGTATTTCCTCCAAAGTTTTATAATAATTAGATTATAGAGAAAATATCAACGATGTCAATTTATTAAATTGATATAATGTTTATTGTTTAAAAACTTAATTTCTCTTTGGTAAATTATAACCTGTTGTGTGTGTTAAATTCAATAAATTTGTTTACCATCGTGTGATAATAAGCAAAAAGAAGAGGGGAGGTTGATTATTGGCAAAAAGGGCAGGCTGCAAATAAAGGGAAAATATAAGAGAGTTTAACCCATGACAATCTTGCCGAATGCATGTTTGTTTCAAGATAAGCAGCAGGGTAGACTTAAAACTACGGTGGAGAATTATAATTGTAGGGTAGACTTTAGTCTACCATCCTGAAGTCATAAGCACTATATGTTAAGATGGATGATTGCCACGGGCAGACTTTAAAAAACGGTGGAGCGAAGTCCACCCCATAAATACCAAACTGATACAGTTGAGAATTATAATTGTAGGGTAGACTTTAGTCTACCATCCTGAAACTAACTTGGGTTTTTTGTTTTTAACTTAAAACATGGTGGACTGAAGTCCACCCTACGGCTACTAAGGTTCAATTTCGCCAAGGGCTAAAAAATCCGCCTCGCAATTACAAAAGGAGCAGTCATAAGCACTATATGTTAAGATGGATGATTGCCACGGGCAGACTTTAAAAAACGGTGGAGCGAAGTCCACCCCATAAATACCAAACTGATACAGTTGAGAATTATAATTGTAGGGTAGACTTTAGTCTACCATCCTGAAACTAACTTGGATTTTTTGTTTTTAACTTAAAACATGGTGGACTGAAGTCCACCCTACGGCTACTAAGGTTCAATTTCGCCAAAGGCTGAAAAATCCGCCTCGCAATTACAAAAGGAGCAGACGTTCCAAACTCTAACTTTACCAAGAGCTAAAGCAAATCCGCCTTGTAATGACGATGAGGACATGCCTAACACAATTACAAAAGGGCAGGCGTTCTAAAGCTCAGACACAATAACCGGTTAAATATATTATCAATCTCAAAAACTACTTTATCACCAACACTTCTTAAAAAACATTACACCCACAACCCCGCACATTCTATAAAAATCGGGAGTTTTAAACTCCCGATTAGTTTATTCTATTACTTTAAAGCTTCTTTTTGCTTTGTATAAAATTCAATTTGTCTTTCAATCGGTCTTGTTTTTAACACTTTTTCCGTTTGTGTAATATTGCTTTTTTCGATTTTTTCTTTCTGAGCATTCAAATCAGCAAGTTTTGCATCAATTTGCTTAATTTTTTGCGCTTTTTTAGCATTAGCTGCTTCGGTGTTAGCTTTGTTCTTAGCTTCTAAATCTTGCTTAATAGCGTCTTTTGTTACTTGTTTAGTATTTTGAATATCTTGTTTAACAGCATTTTTAAGCGCATTTATAGGAGCTTTTGAAGCAAAAGACATACCGCATAGCAACGTTAACACCATGGTCAAAGTTAAAACTTTTTTCATAATAATCCTCCTTTTAGGCTTACTACTTTTATTTTATATTGAACACATGTTTTTTCAAGCCTTCTAAAATTATTTAATCAAAAAATCTATTTTTGTAATTTTTGTTTATAGCGTTGAATTTGTTTGTCAATAGAACGTTTTTTAAGAGTTTTTTGAGTTTCCGTTAAAGACGAATCGGAGTCAATATCTGCTTTTTCTTCTTCCAAGAGCTGAATTGAGCGTTGTGTTTGTTTATCTTGATATTTTTTTCTTTGCAATTGGGAAGCTGAAGGCGCTTTTTGTGATGTAGTTCCTTCAATTTTATTCATTGTATTTTCAATAGAATCACTTTTTCTTGTATAGAGATTAATTTCTCTATCTAGAGATTTTGTTTGTACTTGCTTTTCTCTGTCGGTTAAGTCGCTTCTTCTGTTTATTTCATTTTTTTGAGTATTTAATTCATTTACTTTATTATCCATATCTTGAAGTCTTTGAGCTCTTGCTCTTTGTATTGCATCATTAGCGTAACCGTAAGCAGTATAATTCATAGCGCAAACCACACTAAAAAGTACACAAGCAGTTAAAAGTCTTTTCATAATTAATCCTCTAATTTCCTTTCAGTTTAATAATTACACAATATTATACAATATAAAGAGTCTTTGAATCAAGTTGATATAAGTTTTAAAATTTTATTGCTTGATAATTGATTGGAGCGAAGCCAAAATATAGTATGCAATCTCTTTCTTATCACAAGTTACATCATAAACTTCATTATCAAACGTATAAATTCTAACAAAGTGTATCATTCCTGTTTTTTCAACCTGAACATCTTTTATATTTGAAAATGAAATTGTCAAATAACTAAACTTTGCTAAAGAATTTAAATTTGCACAATAAACAACCCTATCACGGGTGATATCAACAATAAACTTAGTATTTTGAGTTGCATTAATCAATTTATCGGTTTTATAGTCAAAACCGTTTGCAATTGTTCTTAAATTATACCCCGTTACAAACTCTTTAAATTCACGAACAAGAATTGGTGTTGTATTATAAACGATATTGTTATCTTCATCCGACAAAGAAAATTCAAGCTGATTATCTCTGTAATAAACTTCTTTAACTTTATCTAAATTTAAAGACTGCATGCTTGTAGCGCCGTTTGTTAAAAATACAACATTGCTGTAAGTATCATAATAAATCATATCATCCTTAACGGCGCTTGCTTTATTCTTAACCGCTTTTAAAAGTGATTCAAAAAGTTCACTTAAAAATTCATTATCATAAATTAACATCTGTTGTACCAAACCCATAATCGGAACAACAAAATAGTTATACTTTGTATCAATTGTGAAATGTTCCTTATAGAGATTAATTTTAAACAATGCGGTTTTATCCGTTGATTTATAATAAGCAAGAGTTGTTTTTAAAGGGCAATATGCCCAAGTGTAGCTGCATTTCCAGTCACTCGAAGAAACAAGAGAAAATTTATAGTCAGAAAATTTTTCTTCAATTCTTCTTAAATTTGTATATTGAAAAATCTCATGCACAAAAGCTTTAAGCTCTTTATTAACCGGATAGAGCGACAGAGTATTCTCCTGAGCTTTTTTTGTATAGTTAATTTTAATACTGTATCCTTTTTTTTCAATTGAATTTATAAAAGAAGTTGCAATTTCTTCGTAGTCATAATATTGCGGGTTGTTGGGGTTAAAGTTTTTTATAAGAACAAGCTTTGAATACGTTTTATTAATCGCCAAAGATAAATGACGATTAACCATAACTATTTGAGCAGGGTTAAAGCATTTAGACTCAAGCAAGTCTTCAAGAGTTTCTATTGTTCTGATTTTAATTTCTTTATTAGTTTTCAAAATCAAAACCACTGAAACGGAAAAAATAGCAAGTAATAAAATTATCAGTATAACAAAAAATATTATCATTTGTTTTCATAGCTTTCATTAAGCGACCAACATTGCCTGATTAAATAAAAATCATCCATCATATTTAAAAATTTTTCAATATAACTTTTAGAGGTATTTTCTTTTATAAGAAGCTGCCCTTTAGAAATTATATCATCTTTAATTGCAATGTCATTTAAAAGTTTAATTTTTTCGACAATATCCGCTTCATCCAAAGGATTAAAATATATTGCGGATTTTTTTAATTGTTCGTTATATCCGAGATGATTTGAAATTAATATGGGACAAGAAAAATATAGCGCTTCAAGAGCCGCTATACTGTCAGGGCCTGCTAAAGAAGGGTAAACCATACAATATGCGTTTTTATACAAGTTCATAAGCTCGCTTTGAGATACATAATCTAAAAATAAAACATTCGATTCTAAATCAAGTTTTTTAACGGTATTTATGAGATATTTCTTATTACCCCTATCCAGTCCGCAGAAAACAACTTTTAAATTTATGTTTTGTTCTTTCATAATTTGAGAAGCCAAAATTAATCTTATGTGGTTTTTATGCGTCCAAAATTGTGCAGGATAGAGAACAAAACCGTTTTTTGAAAGATTGTGTTTTTTGATAAATTCCTTATCCTCCCCGACATTCTCAATCCACTTTGGATAAGGTAAATGCATTGTTATAATATTTTCATCAATTACATCATAAAGAGTTTTAATATCGTTTTTTGCAATATTATTGCAGGTTATAATCTTTGAAGCACAAGTAAGGAAAGTATTAAGCTTGTGCTCCATTTTCTCAATTACCCGATTTGTACTGTATTCCGGAAAATGCGGTAAAATTCTGTGTGCAACATCTCTTATTGTTGCATAATACGGTACTTCAATATGCTCATGAAGGTATGGAGACAAAAAATAAACAACATTAACATTATCTTTTTTAAGGCGCAAATTAAGAGGATAGATAGGCGTTTTATAAGTTTTTATGCAAAAAGTACGCAATGAAATTTCAGGCTTTTTATAGTATTTTAAGCAGACAAATTTTGCATTCTGCTGATTTTTAAATATGTTCTTTTTGCCGAAATAGTAAAATATAAATTCATGTTTAGTTTCTTTTTCAAGCAATTCTTGAACAAATGACAATTCAAAAGTTAAACCCCCAACAGAAGCAGGTTTTTTTATATCCCCGAGATATATACCTATTCTCAAATAATTCTCTCCAAGTTATTAAATATTTAAAAAGACGGCAAAAAGAAAACTTAATAATCTCAACCGTCTTTTAAATTTGTTTATACATAATTCACACTTAAACTAAGCTTTTGTAAATTTGCCTGCTCTAATACAAGATGTACAAACAGACATTTTTTTAACCGTTCCGTTTGCTAATCTGACTTTAACTGATTGCAAATTTGGCAATTGTCTGTGAACATTTTGCTTATGAGAGAACGAAATCTTAGCTGCTTTAAGTGATTTTTTTCCGCAGATTTCGCAATATACTGACATTTTTTCACCCTTTCATAAGTATTGCTTATTATATAATAGTTGATAAATTTTAAAAATCAAGCATTTGCTAAAATATGTTAAATTTAAATTAAAAAAAAGAAAGGTTATTTTTGTACTTCAACATTGTTATTTATATTAAACATAAACACTTTTTACCAAATTCTTTGAAAAAATTATTTGAAAAATATATATATTTTGTTATATAATCAAAAAAATATGAAAAGCAGAAATCCAAAATTAATAATATTCACCGGGCCCTCGGGTGTTGGTAAAGGGACGATTTTAGCTGATTTTTTTAAAAAAGTCGATAAAAAAATTGTCTATTCAATCTCTAACACGACAAGAAACCCTCGTGACGGTGAAATTAACGGAATGCACTATTTTTTTATTTCAAAAGAAGAATTTGAAAATATGATAAAAGAAGGTGATTTCCTTGAATATGCCTGCTATAGCGGTAACTATTACGGTACAAATAAAAAATTTGTCGAAGAAAAATTAAAACAAGGTAAAAGCGTACTTTTAGAAATTGAACTCCAAGGAGCGCTTCAGGTAATGAAAAAATGCCCTGACGCCGTTACAATATTTATAAAACCTCCGACATTTCAAGAGCTTGAAAAGCGTTTGAGAGGAAGGCACTCAGAGGATGAGCAGACTATTCAAAAAAGACTTTTAATAGCCCAAGAGGAGCTTAAAAACGCAGATAAATTTCACTATGTAATTGAAAATAAAGTTGTAAATGATGCTGTTTGTGAGCTTATTGAAATCTATAACAAGGAAACGGCTTAAATATGGCAAATGTTTTAATCGGGATAACTTCTTCAATTGCCGCTTATAAGGTTTATGAATTAATAAGGCTCTATAAAAAAAATAACAACTGCGTTAGGGTTGTTTTAACAAAAAATGCACTTAATTTTGTATCCCCCCTTGTTATTGAAACCTTAACAAATGAAAAAGTTTTTTTTGAACAATTTAGCCCGAGAGATAATGTTGAACATATTGAACTTACAAAATGGGCGGATGTTTTTGTTATTGTACCGATTAGCGCTAATACAATTTCAAAATGTGCTTACGGGATTTGCGATAATCTTTTGCTAACTGTTTTTTGCGCTTATTTGGGTTCTAAAAAACCAATATTACTAGCGCCTGCAATGAATGAAGGAATGTGGAACAATCCCGTAATCAAGGAAAACATTGAAAAATTAAAAAACTTAAATTGTACTTTTGTTGAGCCTGAAAACGGTTTTCTTGCATGCGGTTTGGAAGGTGTCGGCAGATTAGCCGATATTAATTTAATTTATCAAAAATCTTTAAGATTAGTTTATCAGGATAAGAAAAATAATTCCAAAAAACTCGTTGTAACAATCGGAGGAACAAAAGAAGCAATTGATTCTGTAAGGTTTATAGCTAACGCTTCAAGCGGAAAAATGGGGACAGCGATTGCTGATTGGGCGTATTATCTTGGTTTTGAAGTTAGTGCAATATCAACAATTGAGCTAAAGAGAAATTATAAGGTTGTTAATGTCAGCTCTGCTTGTGATATGCTTGATGAACTAAAAAAACTGGAATTTAATTATTTGATAATGGCGGCTGCAGTCGGTGATTTTAGAAGTGAAAACATATCTGAAACAAAAATTTCAAAAGAAGATATTAAAGATAATTTCACTCTAAAACTTGTTAAAAACCCTGATGTTGTAGCGCAAATAGCAAAAAATAAAAAAGAAAATCAAAAAATAACAGGTTTTTGCTTGAGTGATGTTGATTTAATTAATTGCGCAAAAAAGAAATTGAAAAATAAAAATCTTGATTTTATTGTTGCAAATGACTTAAATGCGCTTAATACAAATACAAATAAAGTTACAATTATTGATAAAAGTGATAATATAATAAATATAGATACAAATTCAAAAGAAAATATTGCAAAAAAAATTCTGGAGGTTGTTTGTGATTAAAACGGATTATATTATCTCAAAAATTGAAAAATATGCTTCTTTAGAGCTTTCTGAAGCTTGGGATAACTCGGGTTGGCAAATTAATCTTGGTCATGATTATACAAATAAAGTTTTAGTTGCTCTTTCTCTAACCAAAGATGTACTGGAGCAGGCAATTACAAATGATTGTGATTTAATTGTTACTCATCATCCTTTAATTTTTAACTCAATTAAAAAAATCAACAACCCTCTGATTTTAGAAGCAATAAAAAATAATATTTGCGTTTATTGCGCTCATACAAACCTTGATAAGACTTATGGCTCTACAACAGACGCTTTATGCGGTGTTTTGGGTTTGCAAAACCTTGTTACGGTTGAAGATTATATCAAAATTGCCCACTTAAAAGATGAATTAGCGCTTGAGCAACTGATTGAAAATATTAAACAAGCACTTAATTTAGAGCATGTTAAATTAATCAACCCTAACAACATAACAATAGCAAAAAATATTGCAATTTGTGCAGGTGGCGGCGGCAGCTTTATTGATACATTAAGAGATTATGATGTTGATGTTTATATAACGGGTGATATTAAATTTCATAAAGCTTTAGAAGTTGATGGTTTTGCCGTTATAGATATCGGTCACTTTGAGTCGGAGCTTCCCGTGTTGCCTTTAATTCAAGGTTTAATTGCAAAAACAAAAGTTGAAGTAATAATAGCAAAAGAAGAAACCCCTTGGGTTATTGTATAGGTGAGATTATGACTACTTGGGCTATTCGTTTTCTAACTTCGGGTGAAAGCCATGGGCAAGCGCTTAATGCCATAATAGATGGTATTCCTTACGGTTATGAATTGGATTTTAATTTTATAAATTCGGAGCTGTCTCTTCGCCAAAAAGGTTACGGTAGAGGCGCAAGGATGAATATTGAAGATGACAAAATTAAAATTAAATCGGGAGTAAGATTTAATATTACAACAGCAAGTCCGATTTGCCTTGAAATTGAAAATAAAGATTGGAAAAATTGGCGCTATCCGATGAGTGTTGAAAAAATCAACTTTAATCAACTGGATGATAGCACAAGAAATGAAGTTATAGAACAAATTGAAGCAAAAAAAATAACAAAATTTAGACCCGCTCACGCTGATTTAGCAGGAAGTGTTAAATATGGTTTTGATGATATAAGGTTTGTTTTGGAGCGCTCAAGCGCAAGAGAAACAGCAACAAGGGTAGCGCTCGGAGCAATAGCGCAATGTATTTTAAAAAAATATAATATTGAATTTTTATCCGAAGTTTTATCAATCGGAAAATGCTCCGATCCTTCTAAATTTGAACAATATATTGATGAATATAAAAAAGAAGGCGATTCCTTGGGCGGTATTATAAAAATTACAATAAAAAACCCGCCAATCGGCTTGGGCAGTTTTGTTCAATGGGATAAAAGGCTGGATGGTCGCTTGTGCGGCGCTTTGATGTCAATTCCCGCAATTAAAAGTGTTGAAGTGGGCTTAGGAAAAGATTATTCAAAAGCATCAGGCTATAATTCGCATGATGAAATTACTTATGAAGATAATTCATATAAGCACAAGACAAATAACTCGGGCGGAATTGAAGGCGGTATGTCAAACGGAGAAGATATTGTTCTTACAATTGCGATGAAACCGATACCGACAATCAGAAAAGCTCTTAATTCAATTGAAATGAAAACCCATAAACCCTATGAAGCGCACTTTGAGCGCTCCGACACAAGTGCCGTTGAAGCTTGCGGCATTGTAGCAAGGAATATGAGTGCAATTATTATACTTGACGCTTTTTTGGAAAAATTCGGGGGCGATTGCAGAAGAGATATTGATAATTCATTTAATCAATACAAAAAGAGGATAGATGAAATATAGCAAAATTGCTCTAATTGGAATGCCGGGTGCCGGAAAAAGTGCAGTTTGCACTCTGTTAGCTAAAAAAACAGGGTTTAATTTATTTGAGCTTGATGATATTTTTGAAAAAGAACAAAATATTAAAATTAAAGATTTTTTTCAAAAATTTGGTGAAGAAAAATTTAGAAAAATTGAAAGTGATATTTTATTAAATACCTTAAAAAATGATAATTGTGCTATATCCTGCGGCGGTGGAATTATTCTGAAAGAAAAAAATCGAAAACTCTTGTTTAATGATGATGTTTTTACAATTTATTTAAGTGCTAAAATTGAAACTATTTATGAAAGAATTAAAAAGGATACTTCAAGACCGCTTTTAGCTGTTTTAAACCCCAAGGAAGAAATTAAAAAAATATTATCAACAAGAGAAAAATACTATAATTTAGCTAATCTTAAAATTGAAACAGATAATAAATCTATTGAAAAAATAGCAGAGGAAATATTTGAATGGGTAAGATAGAAATAATTTCAAACGACAAATCAACATCTGAAATAATAATCAAAACAGGTTTGGCTGATAAAATCAGCGATTATTTTGAAGATAAGAAATATTTTCTTGTAACGAATACTACTCTTGCAAAACTATACCCTTCTTTTTTAAAAAATTTTAAAAATAATAGAATAATTATAATTAAAGACGGTGAAAAATATAAAAATGAAAAAACATTCAACTATATAATAAACCATCTTCTTAAAGAAAAAATTGAAAGAAAAGATTGCGTTGTTGCGCTTGGCGGAGGAGTTGTCGGAGATTTAGCGGGATATTGCGCAAGCAGCGTTTTAAGAGGAGTTGAGCTGATTCAAATACCCACAACCCTTTTAGCAATGTGCGATTCATCCATCGGAGGAAAAACAGGCTATAATACAAAATACGGAAAAAATTTAGCGGGTTCATTTTATTTAGCTAAAAAAGTTTTGATTGACCCTTTATTTTTAAAAACTTTGAATAATTATGAATATAAATGCGCTTTAGGGGAGATTGTTAAATATGCTTTGATTGAAAAAAGCTGTAAATGTGATGAATTTTATAATCTTTTTGAAATATTAGAGAGATATTCACTTTTTGAGCTCAGAGAAAATATTGAAAAAACAATTGAAAAAATAATTGAAATTTGCGCTAAATTAAAAGTGAGTGTTGTAAATAAAGATAAATTAGAAGGTGGTTTAAGAAAAATTTTAAACCTCGGACACACTTTTGCTCACCCGATTGAAACGCTATCAAATTATAAAAAAATTTCCCATGGCGAAGCTGTGAGCTTTGGAATAAAATGTGCTTCAAAATTGTCATATAACCTTGGTAAAATTGATGAACAATATTATAGCAAGATTTGTAATTTATTAGATAAGTTTAATTTAATTAACGATAAAATAAACTTTAAAAAAGAAAAAATAATTGAGCTTATGAAGCATGATAAAAAAACTCTTGATGGCAAAATTAATATAATTATGCCAAGTTCTCCTCTTGAAGCAGAGCTTTTTGAAAATATAGATTTGCCTTCGCTTGAAGCTTGTCTGCCTTAGCATAGTTACCTAATTTTTTCATAACTTTAGCAGCTTGTTCATAGTTATAAGCCATTTGCTCATAGCTTTCATTTGCGCTGTTAGAAAATACTTCAAGTGCATTTTTATACCCGTCAAGCGCTTTATCATCTTCACCTAAGTATTGATAATTTTGCGCATTTTTTGAATATGTTTGAGCTAATAATTCTTCGTTATCCGCTTCATAAGCGCTATCAAGCGCTAAAGAGGAATAGTCAAGAGTGTTGTTTAAATCAAACTGTTTAGCATACAAGCTTGCTATTCTTGATAAAACTCTTGTTTGAGCGTTATAGTTTTCAGCTTCTCCGCTATAAGCAACGCTTGAGAGGTAGTTATCAAGTGCAGGTGAAAACTCAATAAATTCATCATAAATTTGACCGAGCCTGTAAAAAGCCTGAGCTTTTAAGTTTAAATCATTGGCTTTTGTTGCTTCAAAATAATCTCTTAGAGCATAGTCAACATAATCATAATTATCAAATAATTTACCACGCTCTAAATGAATTGCAGCTTGAATATTCGGGTTGTTATCCTCTGAAGAGTCAAGTATTCCTAAAGACTCATTTAAAAGGTTAAGCTTATCGGTATCGCCCATAGTACCTTCAGGGGTTCTTCTTGCCTTTGAAAATAGACCTCTTGCTTTTATGTCAGCTTCGCTTCTTGGGCTGAACGGGGTTGCAACGGCGTGATTTTGAGGAACTTGAGCTCTGAAAAAATTTGCTCTCGGAGCAATTACTTCTTCTTCGTTTTGCGAGAGTTCAATTTTGCTTTCAGATTTTATTTTTTCGCTGTTATATGAATTAAAAAATTTTACTTCATCATTGTTTTTATACGAATCATAGTCTCTATCGGGAGGTATAATTTCAATTTGTTTATCGCTTATAAAAACGGGTGTATCTTCTTTTTGCTTCGCAGCCTGTTTTATATCTTGTTCTTGGGGGTTAACCTGTTGTTTTTTGGGAAATTTTAAAAGAAAATCAGGATTAATTGCCCCGGGGTCTGATTTTAAATTTATTTTATGTTGAAATAAAGTATCAATCCAGTTTTGAACAACATCAGAAGGTCTTTTTAGTGCTTGAGAAATATATGCATCAGAGATTTTTGAAGCATTTTTTAAATTTGAGAGAATGATGTCTCTTGAAGGATTTTCTTTTTTTGATTCTTTTTCAACGAGGGATAAATAAAGATTTACTTCCTCTTGAACATCTTTAGGGGCATTTATTGCAGCAGTTGTATTTTTAAAATCCGTTAATACTTGAGAAATATTTATTTCACCTTTTGGATAGCCGTTAATTTGCCCGCTTGAATTTTTTGTCGAACTATTTTCATATCCTATTTTTGATTTTTTTTCATCAGAATTTAAATCCGCACCTTTGTTCTGCTGCTGATTATGCTTTCTGTAATTTATATTTATAGGATAGATTGAATTATACAATATTAACCTCAATTATCATATATCATCCCGAGATTATTATAAAAAAAATAGTACAACGGTATCTCATACAAATAGACTAAAAAAATACATCTTTTTTCTAACAACAATTTAACAATTTTTGCTTAAAATTCAAGTAATGGCTTAATTCTTTAAAGTTTTTACATAAAATTTTTTACAATACTTAAAAATTAAAGATTATAAGCATGATTTTTATTATAATATTTAAGTTATCATATAGGAGTTAAAATATGCCACAATACGTTTTTAAGATGAAGAAAGGTGAACTTGAGATAGAATTTTCTTCCGATGATGCAGAATTTGTTGAGCAGCAGCTTGAAAAATGGCGAGAAGAAATCCTCAAAAAGCATGCCCAATAAAAAATAACAATAAGGATGGAATGTGTACTATAATATAAAAATTAAATCAGAAGGCTGTGAGTTTATTCTGGAATCTGATGACATGCAAATTATATCCAGACAAATGGATGCATATTTTGCCGAATTGTTCTGCGCCTCTGAGGAATTTAGAGCCAAGATAAAAAAAGTTGTAATTAATAGAGAAGTAAAATCTATTAATGAACTTAACATGCCTTCTTTTAACTCTCAAAGTTCAAATACCGAAAACAACAAAGAAAACGGCAAAGAAGAAACAAACGAAGCTGAAGAAGTAAATAAAAATAAAGAAACAGACAAAACGCAAGACAGTAACACAGCTCAAATGGTCTGCGAAAGCTCTGAATCTTGTAACACCGAAGCCGAATTAAAAGAAAATACAATAAATGAGAGTGAGATAGAACATATTGAAAATGCGTGCGAAGATATGCAAGCACCGAAAATTCAAGCTGAACAAGTAAATGAAGTTGAAGAAGTAAACAAAGCCAAAGAAACAAATGAAAATGAAGAAGTAAATGAAAATGAAGAAGTAAATGAAAATGAAGAAACAAATGAAGCTGAAGAAGTAAATGAAAATAAAGAAGTAAATGAAAATAAAGAAGTAAATGAAAATAAAGAAGTAAATGAAAATAAAGAAGTAAATGAAAATAAAGAAGTAAATGAAAATGAAGAAACAAATGAAGCTGAAGAAGTAAATGAAGTTGAAGAAGTAAACAAAGCTGAAGAAACAAATGAAAATAAAGAAGTAAATGAAGTTGAAGAAGTAAACAAAGCTGAAGAAACAAATGAAGCTGAAGAAGTAAATGAAAATGAAGAAGTAAACAAAGCTGAAGAAACAAATAAAATAGACAATACGGACGCAAAAGACGAAGAATGCGAAACCAAAGAAGCAAACGAAGCTAAAGAATCAGATGAAACAAATGAAACCGAAAACCCTAAAAGTAATATTGAAAATAATATCAAAGATACAGTAGTTGATATCAGCGAAACAGATAAAAATAACGGTAATCAAATAAATAAAATCAGCGACAATAAAGGTGTTATTGATTTAAGTAAAATTACTGCTTTTCGAAATTACTCACGGGATGAAGCGGAAGATGATGAATTTTATGATGAAAATTACCAAGAAGAAACTAATGAAGAAGTAAAAGAAGATATAAATGAAGAAGTAAATGAAGAAGTAAATGAAGATATAAATGAAGAAACTAACGAAGATATCAAAGAAGATATAAATGAAGAAGTAAATGAAGAAGTAAATGAAGATATAAATGAAGAAACTAACGAAGATATCAAAGAAGATATAAATGAAGATATAAATGAAGAAGTAAATGAAGAAACTAATGAAGATATCAAAGAAGATATAAACGAAGAAGTAAATGAAGAAACTAATGAAGATATCAAAGAAGATATAAACGAAGAAGTAAATGAAGAAACTAATGAAGA
>CANPYC010000008.1 GCA_947587615.1 Candidatus Gastranaerophilales bacterium
GCCGTATCGCCATCCGCTGCCATTTGCCCTGTTATTATTAAATCAAAATCACTTGCATATTTACTTATTGCACTTTTAAGTATCTTAGAAGTCGCTAAAGTATCAGAAGCCGCAAATTGCTTATCGGAAAGCAAAATTGCCCTTGTAGCTCCTTTTGCCAGACAATAGTTTAAGACATCCATAGCTTGATTAGGACCCATTGAAATAACTGCCAGATATCCTTCTTTGAAATTTGATTTAATCTTTATTGCCCAATCAAGCGCCCATTCATCATGAGGATTGATTTTAGAGAGCATAAGGCTTCTATCTAAATTATTTTCTTTTGTCCACTTTATATCATCAACATCCGGAACCTGCTTAACGCATACAATTATATTCATTCAGACATCCTTATTATCTACGATTTTTTTAAGCCCTTTCGGTTTATCAACATTTCTCTTTAATTTAATTGCAACACTAAGCGCAAGCATTTGAACAACTATAATTTTGCTTATTATGGAAGCAATTTTTGTTTGAGTTTTAGGATATTTTATTAAAATATCACATTCAAAATCATCCCATTCATCGGATATTATTATTGATTTTGTTCTGTAAGTTGATAAAATTTTATTCAAAATTGAAAGAATATTTTTATCTGACTTAGAATTAACAAAAGTTAAAAACAGATTTGTTTTATTTAATATAGCAAAATGACCGTGAATAAATTCACCTATCGGATAGGAAGAAGTGTTAATATAACTCGTTTCACGAATTTTAAGCGCAGCTTCACGAGAAAGAGCATAATCAACTCCTTTACCGAAGATTGAAAAACCGTTTTGTTTTGAAATTAATTTTGCAGCAATATTTAAGTTTTCAATATTATTTATAGTGTTGTCGATTTCACTTTTAATTGAATAAATATTATTTGTTTCATCGGTTATATCTATATGCTTATTTTGAGCAATTTTAAGAGAAATTAACCAAAGCATGACAATTGTTGCACTTAGGGTTTTTGTTGCTGCTATTGCATGCTCTTCTCCGGCTTCAATGTTAAACTTGTATTGAGCCAGCTCATACATCTCACTTTTTGGGTTATTTGTAATAACTGCGGTTTTAATCTTTTGCTCTTTAACTTTTTTGATTGCACAAAGAGTATCGGCGCTTTTGCCTGATTGACTTATAAAGATATAAAAAGCACCGTTATCAAAGCAGTAATCATCTTCTTGCGCAACTTCCGAAGCGTATTCAAGATTTGTTTTTATTTTTGTAATTTTTTCAAAGAAATATTTACCGTAAAGAGCTGCATTGTATGATGAGCCGCTTGCAACGATTACTATTCTTTTAATGTTGACCGGTATATCAACTAAAACACAATAATTAACAACATATTTATTGATAAGATTATCAATAATTTGCCCTTGAGAAGCAATTTCCGTTTCCATCACATAACTCATATTTATATTATAATCCAAATATGGCAAATTGTGTTTATATTCATATTCCGTTTTGTGAAAAGAAATGTAAATACTGCGCATTTACTTCATTTGCAACGCTTTTTAATAAAGTTAAGTATATTGAAGCACTGTGCAAAGAAATTAAGTTTCATTACAAAAATGAAGCCTTAAAAACCCTGTATTTTGGAGGAGGGACGCCATCTTTACTCGATATTGAAGATATTAAACAAATATTAAGTTTATTTAACTTTACATCGGATACGGAAGTTACTATTGAAATTAATCCTCATTTAATTAATGAGGAAAAATTAAAAGAATTAAAAAATCTTGGAATTAACAGAATAAGTATAGGTGTTCAAAGTTTTTGCGACGAATTGTTAAAAAGTATCGGAAGAACTCATACAAGTTTTGATATTTATAATACGCTTGATAATATTAAAAAAATCGGTTTTGAAAATTTCAGTATTGACTTAATCTATGGTTTAGCTGATCAAAGCATTGAAAATTGGATTGAAACGCTCGATAGAGCACTTTTAGTTGAAGCAAAACATATTTCCTTGTATGGTTTAAAGATTGAAAAAGGTACATATTTTTATAAATTTCCTCCAGAAAACCTTCCTTCGCAAGACACTCAAGCGCTCATGTATGAAATTGCGCTTGATAAGCTGAGGGAGTATTATCACTACGAATTTTCAAATTTTGCAATTAATAAAAGCTATTGTTCAAAACATAACAGCGCATACTGGAAAAGGGATGAATACTACGGGTTTGGGCTTAGTTCAAGCGGATTTATTGAAAATAAAAGATACACAAATACAACTTCAATGAAAGAATATTTAAAAAACCCTCTGTTTCGAGATTACATCAACTTATCAAAAAAAGATTGTATTGAAGAAGAAATTTTTCTCGGGTTGAGATTAATTGACGGGATTGATTTTTGTAAGATTAATGAAAAATATAATATAGATATTTATAATTATTATAGAAATGAATTTGATAAATTTATATCATTCGGATTAATTGAAAAAACAAAATCAGGTGCTAAATTAACTAAAAAAGGGCAATTATTGCAAAACGAAGTATTGTGCGAGTTTTTAAATATGTAAAATGTTTATAAAGTACATTTAATAAAAACCTTTCGCTGTTTAATAATAAATGTAACAAAATTGCAAAAACCCCCAATTGAGCTAAAATTTAATTAACAGGATAATGTTTCATGCAAAATAAAAAATTTACACCTAAACGCTGGTACGACACAAAACCATACACAAGCGAAGTTTTGTCAATTTTAAAGGATTTATCGCTTCAATCTCATTACGACATCGCAAGGGAAGTCTTAAAAATTGTTGAAGCAATTAAAGTTAATTCAAGAGAACTTGAAGAACCGCCTTTAAGTCTTGGAGTTGAGCGGGTTATGGGTTTGTATGCGCAGAATTATAAAAGAAGATGGTATGATAAAAATCTTCCGATTAATAGAATTTTTAGAAGTGCTTCAAGCTTGCAAGACAGGGATTTTCAAAATATAATGCAAGGTATGAGCGAAAGTTTGAAAGAAGATGATGAACAATAGCAAAAATAGCGAAAATATTGACGAAAAAGCCATTGCTTCAGATATGCAGGAAGTAATTTATCAAATGAAGCTGGATGACATTGAAGAAAACCCGCAAAGCGAGTTTGAATTGTTCACATGCTCCGCTTGTGCTAAAGATAAGATGTTAGCAGGTTCAATTCAATATTCAAAATACAGGCTCTGTAACGATTGCGTTTTATTGTATGAGCTCGCTCTTAAACTTAAAAAAATAAAAAATATTGAAGAATTTATGCAAAAAACGGAAGATAACAGACTAAGCGAACTTTGCGAATATATTAAGATGAACAGCTTAAAAGAAAATAATTAAAAATGAAAAATATTATTATACTCGGTTCAACCGGCTCAATTGGTGTTCAAACCCTTGAAGTAATTGATAAATTAAAAGATGAATTCAGCGTTTTAGCAATTTCATGCGGATTAAATATTGAGCTTTTTAAAAAACAGATTGAAAAATATAAACCGAAATTTGTTTGCGTGAAAAATAGTGAGCATGCTAAAGAGCTTGAGGGGCTTTACCCTGATTTAAACGTTTTGTATTCTGAAAGCGGGCTG
Organism: Candidatus Gastranaerophilales bacterium; assembly: GCA_947587615.1. Taxonomy (GTDB): domain Bacteria; phylum Cyanobacteriota; class Vampirovibrionia; order Gastranaerophilales; family Gastranaerophilaceae; genus RUG14156. The sequence continues at coordinate 3,577 of CANPYC010000008.1, forward strand.
ATTGAACTGGCAAAACTTCGTGCTTATGATATTTTAGTTGTTGCAACAAGCGGCATAGTATCTGTTAGAGCGGTTTTAGAAGCAATTAAAAATAAAAAAACAATTGCTTTAGCAAATAAAGAAACTCTTGTGATGGCAGGAGATATCGTTACAAAAGCGGCAAAAGAAAACAATGTTTTAATTTTACCGATTGACTCAGAGCATTCGGCAATTTTACAATGCCTTAATAATTTAGCAAATCCTTATGCTAAAAGGCTTTGGATAACAGCTTCAGGCGGACCTTTTTTAAATAATTCAAGAGATGAAATGAAAAAATTTAGCGCAAATGACGCTCTAAAACATCCTAAGTGGAATATGGGTAAAAAAATAACAATAGATTGCGCAACTTTGGTTAATAAAGGGCTTGAAGTAATTGAAGCACATCATCTTTTTAATTTTGATTATGAAAATATAAAAGTTGTAATTCATCCTCAAAGCCTTGTGCATTCTTTTGTTGAGTTTATAGATGGGTCATATTTAGCGCAAATTGGCAATCCTTCAATGCACATTCCTATTCAATATGCTCTAACGTATCCTAAGCGCTTAGAGGGTATTGAATCTGATAGTTTTAATTTATTTAACAAAAAAATGGAGTTTTTTGAACCTGATTATAAAAAATTTCCTCTTTTAGCGCTTACTCTTGAATGTGCTAAGCTGGGAGGTGTAATGCCTGCAATATTAAATGCCGCAAATGAAGCTGCGGTTTATAAATTTTTGAATGGTGAGATAAAATTTTTAGATATAGAGCGCATTGTTTTTAATGCGGTTGAAAAGTATGACAATATAAAAACCCCGGCATTGGATGAGATTTTTGAAATTGATAAGAGGGTTAGGTCGGATTTAGAAAAGTAGGTAAGATGTTTTAGAACGTCAGTGTTTATTGGGGAGGGCTTAATAACGCCATATTACTGCCATCTTGAAACTGTCACAGTGAAGAATTATAATTGCAGGGTAGACTTTAGTTTACCCCCTTACCCACTACATCATTAGCAAGAGTTTTACAGTAGGGTAGTTATAAACGCTGGAGCGAAGTCCACCCTACAGTATGAGTTGTAATTGTAGAAAGTAGGGTAGACTTTAGTCTACCATTACTACCATCTCACTTGGAAAAAGTACATCGATAAATTGTAGGGTAGACTTTAGTCTACCATCCTGAAACCCGACTTACAGGTTTCCATTTTTAACTTAGAGTTTAAAGCATGGTAGATTAAAAAGCCGCAGGGTGGACTTCAGTTATAATTGTAAGGTAGTTATAAACTGCAAATATCAAACTACTACGGATAAAAATTATAATTGTATGGTAGTTATAAACGGTGGACTAAAGTCCACCCTACAGTATGAATTGTAATTGTAGGGTAGACTTTAGTCTACCATTACGATTGACACAGTACATATTTAGCAAGATTACCATAATAAAACGTTGGAGCGAAGTCCACCCTACGGCTCAACTAAACAATGTTAATGAAGAAACTAGGGCAGACTTTAGTCTACCATTACTACCATCTCACTTGGAAAAAGTACATCGATAAATTGTAGGGTAGACTTTAGTCTACCATTACGATTGAAGCAAGTATACATTCAGTAAAACTACCATGGGTCACACCTTAATAATTGACTTAGCACTTGATAAGTTTTCTTGTTGAATAGTTAATGTTTCTAATGCTGAAGATAATCTGTTTTGTGCAGCACCAATTATTGATTTTCTGTCTGTAATGTTATCAATTGCAGCGTCGAGGTCTTCTAATGCGGTTTTAAAACCATCTGTCATTTCGGTTGCTTTGCCTTGTTTAATATCTACAAGCTTAAAACTGCCATCTTTTATCTTTGTTAATGCAGAAAAAGATATTTTTTTGAATAGTTCAGCATCTGCTTTGATTGTATTATCATCTTCTTTGTTTGCACCAACTTGGAATGTAGCGCCTTCATTTGCTAAACCGCTTTTTCCATCTTTTTCTCCTTCACCAAACAATGTTAATGAAGAATACTTTGTAGAAGTACCAACACGGTCTATTTCACTAATCAAAGCTTGAACTTCATCATCCATTGCTTTAATTTTTATGGGTCGAAAAAAGATAAAATTGGTATATAAAAACCGTAGGGTAGACTTTAGTCTACCGTTACTATTAAAACGAGTACACGTTCAGTAAGATTGCCATGAGTTAAACCTTGATAAACTTAATAAAACTACAACTTAACCAAACAATATTAATTAAGAAAACAAACTAGACTTTAGTCTACCATCTCACTTAAAATAAGACATATTCAGCATAATTACCATAGCTTAAACCTTGAAAACGGTAGACTAAAGTCTACCCTACTTCCCTATTTCGTCCGATTGCACTTGATTGTGCTTTATTTCGCATTATCTCGTCTTATTCCGTATTATCTTATTAATTTGCTGTGTGTTTTTGCTAACACTTGTTTTATAATAAGCGCAAGTTAAGCAATCTTGCGGCGATAGGATATAAAAGATTTAAGAGTGCCCAAGTTTGCTTCATGGTTTACTATATTGTTTAGCTTACGTTTTTTTAAACAATAATACTGCGTTACATCCTCCAAAACCGAAAGAATTTGATAAAACAGCGTTTAGTTCTTTCTTCTTTGCAACATTAGGAGTATAGTCAAGATTAGCCACCTCGGGATCTTGATTTTCAAGGTTTATTGTAGGAGGAATAATGCCTTCAAGCATTGCTTTAATTGATATAATAGCTTCAACCGAGCCTGCACCGCCTAACATGTGCCCTGTCATAGACTTTGTTGAGGACACTGAAAGATTTTTATTTTCGTCTTTTGTACCGAAAACTTTTGCTATTGCGTTTGATTCCGCTATGTCGCCTGCGTGCGTTGAAGTACCATGAGCGTTAATGTAGCCGATATCAGAGGGTTTTAAATCAGCTTCTTTTAGAGCAAGCTCCATTGCTAAAGCTGCGCCTGCTCCTGATGGGTCGGGTGCTACCATGTCATAAGCATCTGATGATTGACCGTATCCGACAAGTTCAGCGTAAATTTTAGCCCCTCTTTTTATAGCATGCTCTCTTTCTTCTAAAACAAGCATGCCTGCTCCTTCAGACATAATAAAACCGTCTCTTTTAATATCATAAGGTCTTGAAGCTTTTTGCGGTTCGTCATTTGACCTCGAAAGGGTTTTAGCTGATGTAAAAGCGCCTATTCCCAAGTCGCAAATACCTGCTTCTGAGCCGCCCGCTATCATTAAATCAGCATCACTAAACTGTATGGCTCTGGCGGCATCTCCTATTGAATGAGCACCCGTAGCGCAAGCCGTTACAACGGATTTCGACATTCCTCTAAGCCCGAATTTAATAGAGATTTTTCCCGCTGCCATATTTGTTATCATCATCGGAACCATAAAAGGCGAACATTTATGATATCCTCTAACTTGCATAATTTCATGGTTTTTTTGAATTGTTTCAAGTCCGCCCGAGGCAGAACCCGCTATTACACCAAATCTTGTTAAATCTTCTTTTGATAAATCAAGTCCCGAATCTTCCATAGCAATTGTTGCAGCTACAACCGAGCATAGAATAAATTTATCCATTCTCCTTGCATCTTTAGCATCAACATATATTGAAGGGTCAAATTCAGGTACCTGTCCTCCAATATGAACGAGATGTTTTTCTTTATCTAAAGACAAATATCTTATTGCGCTTTTACCTTGTTTTAAATTTTCCCATAATACGTTAACCCCTATTCCAAAAGGCGATACGCAGCCCATACCGGTAACTACAACACGTCTTTTCATAATTCCTATTATTCTCCTTTGTTATATTATTAGCCAAAAACATATTTTATAATATTTTACTATAAATTTTCTCTTAATTTTATTATAGCATTAGCTCCTGTCATTCCTGCTCCAAAAGCACTAATCATAATAGTTGCCGGAAGCTTTATTTTTCCTTCGTCAATTGCTTCTCTAATAGCTGTTGGAATTGAAGCAGCCGACATATTACCGTATTTTTCAATATTTGATATTACTTTTGAATTATCAATTTCAAGCCTTTGTGCTAAAGCGTCAATCATTCTCTGATTAGATTGATGAGGGATAAAGTAGTCAATATCTTTGATATTTGTATTTGTTGAATTTAAAAGCTCTTCTAAAGATGATGGAATATTTGTCATAACAAATTTATAGACATCTTTTCCTTTCATTTGAATATAAGGCTTAATTTCTTCAACCTCGCCGCCAACCAAAGGGCAGCCTTTTGCCTGAATTTTAAGAGTTATATAATCGCTTACTTCACCATTAGAAAACATATTTATTCCGATTATATCATCTTCAATATCATCTGTTGCCGATATTATTGCCGCACCTGCCCCGTCACCAAATAAAACACAGGTTGCTCTATCTTGCCAATCGGTATATTTTGTTGTTGTGTCAGCTGCAACAATTAAAATGTTTTTATAAATCCCCGCTTTTATAAAAGCTCTGGCGCAATTAAGCGAATAAATAAACCCTGAGCATGCCGCTCTTAAATCAAAACATGCTGCTGATTTTGCTTTAATTTCCTTTTGAATTAAACATGCAACCGAAGGGTAAATGTCCTCAGGAGCAGAAGTTGCAGCAATTATTAAATCAATTTTATTAACATCAAAATTGCTTCTTGAAATTGCTTTTTTTGCCGCAATTATACCCAAATCGGTTGATGTTTGAGTGTTTGAGGTTACTTTTCTTTCTTTAATACCTGTCCTTGTTGAAATCCATTCATCCGAAGTATCTAAGATTTTTGTTAAATCATCATTTGTAATTGTATTTTTTGCAACTTCAAAATCAAGCGCAGCAATTTTTGTATTTATTGACATTGAATACAATCCTTTTCCTGAATATAGTTGTAGCCGACTAAATATGCTTCAATGTTTTTTTGTATAAGCTCGGCTTTGTTTTTTAAAATTTTCTCATAAGCAAGCTTAACGTTATCCAAAGTAAAATTACCAAGAATTTTTGACAGTACACCAAGAGCAATGGAATTTGTAATTTTAATATTACCAAGCTTCATTGCTTCTTGAGTTAAAGGAGCGAAGATATATTTTATATCATCTCTTGTTTTGTTAATCTTAGCTAAAGAAGAATTAACAATGATTGTTCCGTTTTCTTTAACCTTTGAGATAAATTTATCAAAAGATGTTTGGTTAAGAGCAATAACAAAATCAACTTTATCATTTTGTACACATAAAAGCTCGGAATCGGACATATTAATCTCGCAATTAACCGCACCGCCTCGCATTTCAGCGCCATAACAGGGGCAGTATGAAACAAATAAATCATTCAGCATGAAAATATTTGCCAATATTGAACCGACTGATAAAACCCCTTGACCACCCGAGCCCGATATAATAAAATTTTTAATCATTTTTAATGTCCTTAAATATACCCAGCGGATAAATTTTACTTATTTCTTCTTCAATTTTCTTATGCGCTTCACTTGGAGATAATTTCCAGTTGGTAGGACAAGTGGATAATATTTCCACAAAACTAAATCCAAGCCCCTGCTGTTGATATTCAAATGCTTTTTTTATCTGCGCTTTAGCGTTTATTATATTTTTAACATTATATAGCGCAACTCGAGAGCAAAAGCTTACACCCTCGCAAAGTGCTATATGTTCTGCGGTTTTAATCGGAAAACCATGATATTGCCTGTTTCTTCCTAAAGGACTTGTTGCGGTTACCTGCCCCATTACCGTAGTAGGCCCTAATTGACCTCCTGTCATACCGTAGTTTGTGTTATTAATACAAATTGCAGTTATATTTTCACCCCTAAGAGCGCTATGCATGGATTCAGCCAGACCGATTGAAGCAAAATCCCCGTCCCCTTGATAAGTAAAAACAAATTTATCATTCTTAAGCGCTCTATGTGCTCTTTTAACACCTGTTGCAACAGCGCATGCTCTGCCATGAGGCGCTTCAATACAATCTACATCTAAAAAATCATATAATAATACCGAACATCCGCTTGAAGCAATTGCAATTGCGTTTTCTCTTAAATTCAGTTCATCTAAAACTTCTGCTACAAGCTTAATTGCAACACCGTGATCGCAACCCGGGCAAAAAGTAAAAGTTGAATTTTCTTTTATGGATTTTGGAACGCTATAAACTTGCATGGCACTCCTTTGCAATATTTTCAATTGCGCTTATAATTTCTTCTTTTTTAAGCCAATCGCCAACCGGCTTTCCAACAAAAGATACCTGAGCGTTAGATAATACTCCAAGCCTTATATCTCTAAGCATTTGACCTAAATTCATTTCAATATCGATAAATAATTTTGCTTTGATAGAGAGCTCTCTTAAGCGTTTATAAGGAAAAGGATAAAGAGTTTTTGGACGAAATACCCCATATTTTAACCCCTGTTCTCTAAAATGATTACATACGGCTTTAGCTACTCTTGCCATGGTTCCAAAAGCAGTTAAGATAATATCCGCATCATCACAAAGATATTCTTCAAAATCCTGTTCGTTTTGTTCAATGTATCTGTATTTTTCACTAAGTTTTAAAATATGTTGATTTAGTTTATTTTGCTCAGGTTCAAGCGAATGAATTTCTCTTGAAGGTCTGCCTTTAGCTCCGTCAAGGCGCCAGGATGAATTATCAATTTCTTCATAAGGATTATTAATAAAATTAACAGGCTCCGCCATCTGCCCTAAAAGCCCATCCACAAGAAGAATAACGGGATTTCTGTATTTTTGAGCCATATAGAAAGATTTATATGTCATCTCAACAACTTCTTGCACGTTGCAAGGAGAAAGAACTATTGTTTGATAATCGCCGTTACCTCCTCCGATTGTTGATTGGTTATAGTCTCCCTGGGAAGGATAGATATAACCTTGTCCCGGACCTGCCCTCATAACATTAACAAGAACAATTGGAAGCTCATCCGAGCATGCGTAAGACAACCCTTCCTGCATAAGAGCAACGGCGCATGATGAACTTGATGTCATAACTTTAGCGCCGCTTGAAGCAGCGCCAAGCGCCATATTAATTGCAGCAATTTCAGATTCGGCGCAAACATAAGCCAAATTTCTTTTTTGCATTTCAAGGCTTAAATATTCGCCGATTTCCGTTTGAGGAGTGATGGGATAGCCGAAATAGCAACTACAGCCGCATTCAAGTGCAGCTTTAGCAATAGCAATATTTCCTTTTAAAAGTTGTTTTTCGCTCATTATCTGTAGACTTCCGTTATGGCAATTTCGGGACAAACGATGGCACATTGGGTACAACCTAAACATTGGTTGTTATTATCCTGAAACTCTACAACGTATTCCCCTGTCTTACCTATGATATTACTTTTTTTAATTAAATTTTTCGGGCAGGTTTCCATGCATAAATAGCAGGATTTACACTTATCTTTATCTATTTTTATGTAAGACATAAATTATAAGCCCCCTTACCCGATTTTAACAGATATTAGAATTTGTTTTAAATATATCTTAAATTTATTTTCTCACAAAATTAAAAAAAGTGAATTGGTAAATTTTCTTTAAATTTACTTAATATTTCTTAATATTTAACCGATATAAGTAAAATTTAAATCATATATATTTTTTATATATATAAGAAATAAGGTAAGGAAACTAAAAAATGGAACTTAAGTCCTTAAGTGAAAAAATTTTAAATACGACAAGCAAAACACAAATAATTCAAAATACCGAAGCGCAGCCTCAAAACTCTGCACCGAGTGTTTTAGATGATAGTTTTTACAGACAAAACAATACCAAAAACTTTAAACAAAACGCTACTGCTTCAGAAGCTCAAAGAATTTTAGAGCAAATGAACAAAAGCAGTCTTTTTAATACAAACGCAAATTTTAATCATTCCGTTAATAATGAATCAAGAACACGTGAAGGTCTTGTCCAGCTTGTTAATAACCAAAGAGGTACAATTTGCGTTGATATGGATGATGATGGCAAAAAAGAAGAAATGAGCCTTGTAGATGCAATTGCAGCTTCACATGATAGCGAACTTGACATATATATTGAAGAACAAATTTCTGCTATTCAGCAAAAAACAGGCGGAAGAATAGTAGGACAGAACAATTTTCTATCCGCTGAATCATTGGAATTTTTATCCCAAAAAGGCATTAAAGTCGATAAAATTAACGATAGAACCTATACATTTTCTTTGGTTGATAAAGACGGAAATGTTTTAGAGGACTCTAACGGCAAAAAAGGAAGCGTTATATTTTCTGATTGCGTAATCCCCGACGGATACGCTGATGGCGCTGAAGCAAATTTAGGCAGCATACTTGACTCTATGGGTTATGATTGTATTTCAAAAGCCGATTTTATAGGTCATGAAGGCGATTATGAAAAAGTTTTAAGTGAAATTGAAAGCAATATAAACCAAGGATTATATAAAGGCGATACCAAAGTTGAAGATATATACGGCGGAGCGCAGACTTTTTCAAATACATTAGGCTCAAAAAGCAGTACAAATAATTCAAACCACAACTATAAAACAGACGTAATTAACAATAATACCGAAGATGATATAGATAATACGGATAATGAAGAATATGACAGCAACACACAAAGCAGAATTTTTGATGATTACAAAGCTGCGCTTAAAGCTCAGAAAAATGAATACAAACAAACCCATGACGGCGAGATTGCTCAAGGAGAAGATTACAAGCATTTAAAAACAAAAGCTAAAAATATGGTAATCAAACAGTACGGCGAAGGCGCAAGAGAAATTTTGCAAAATCTATAACAAGAAATATTAAAATTAAAAAATTAATTGCAATAACGGAGAAAAAGCTATGACGGCAATAAAATCAGCAACGGATTTAAAAATTTACGATACAAAAAAAACACAAAACGAGCCCGAAGTAAACACTCAAACAAATACAATAAGTGCTCATGACAGAAATTATTATAATGATTCAACTTCAATGAATACCAATGACGCACTTCAAACACTCTATGAATCAAATTTATTTCACAGAGTTAAATATGATCAGGTAAATAATTGTTCATCAAACAGAGCTCAAATAGACAGAGCACTTAACGGTCAAAAAGGAACAATTATGATAGATTCCGATTACGACGGCACAAAAGAAGAAATGAATTTAGCCGATGCCGTAGCAGCTTCTTACGATTCCGAACTTGATTTATATATTCAGGAAGAATTGCAGCAATTTTTAGGCGACAGCTGGAGCATTAAGAAATTAAATGCGGGTCAGGAAGAATTGCTTGCACAAAAAGGAATAAAAATCGAACAGGTGGGTGACAGAGTATGGTCAGCATCTTTGGTTGATTCCGAAGGAAATGTTTTAGAAGACGAATACGGCAACAAAGGCAGTATAATATATTGTGACAGGCTTGTACCCGATGGAAATGTTCAAGGTATTGAAATGAATTTTGCAAGTATACTTGACGTAATGGGCTATGATTGCATTTCAAAAGCCGATTTTCTGGGTAAAGAAGGCGATTATGAAAAAGTTTTAGCTACCGTTGAAGAAAATATCAACAAAGGATTATACAAAGGAAGCGTAAAAACTAATGAAATTTATGACGTTGGAAGTTCTTCTTACGGAGGTAGCGTGCCTTCAACAAATAAAGACAGGGCAATAACCGACAGTTACAGCGGTGAAGGATACGAAAAAGCAATACAAGAAGCAGAAGAACAAGAGGAAGAACAAGCGGACGTACAAGAAGAAACTCAAGACGGTAAAGAAATTCTAAACGCATATAAAGCGGAAGTGGAAGCTCAAAAGAAAAAATATCTTCAAAAAGCAAACGATGGAAGTGATGAAGATGATAGCCAAAGCAGCTTAACTCAATCAGAAATAAAACTTATTGAAAACAAAGCAAAAAAAGCAATAGTAAATAAATACGGACAAGATGCCTTAAATTATCTGCCTAAAGCTGCTTAGGATTAATTTTTTACAAGCGAGCCAAGTTTAAAACTTGGTTCGCTTTTTAGCTGTTTTAATTGCTTAAAGTTAAGAGATATGCTAATATTTTCTAAACAAAGGATAAAATATGAAAATATTATTTTTATTTCCGCCTCAGTGGATGCCGATTAGTCCGCATTATGCTATCCCTACTCTTATGGGACAATTTAAGGATACGGGTTTTGAAGCAAGCGTAATTGATTTAAACATAGATTTTTATAATAAGATACTAAACTCTGATTTTGTTTCAAATTCACTACAAAAAGCAAGAAAAACCCTTGAAGAGCTAAAGCTTGAAATAAAAAAAGTATATGACCCTAAAAAGACTTTTGAAGATTATCCTTTTGAGTGGAAAAATAAAATTGCAAAAGCTTCAATGATTGAAGAACTTTTATCTAAAGATCCTAAAAAGCTTGATAGGGCTGCTTTGTTAATTAATCAATCAACTTCAATTTTAAAATCAAAAAAACATTTCTATAATCCAAAGCTATTTACAAGTGCAATTAATACAATTGAAACTGCGCTTGAGATTGTATCAGCACCCTATTATCCGACGCAAATCGGTTTTATAAGTTATAATAACAAGCTTATGAAACTCAACTGGGATGATATAAAGTATTATGTTTTTGATAGAAGCACAAACATTTTCTATGATTATTTTGAAACAATGCTTGATGAAATATTAGCTCATAATGCCGACTATATCGGTATTTCAATTAATTCATCAAACCAAATTATAGCGGGGCTCACGCTTGGCTACTTACTAAAAGAAAAAACGAAAAAATCTTCTAAAAAAATTCATATTAATATCGGCGGAAATCACTTCGGAAGAGTATCCGACGCATTATTTAATCATAAAGAGTTTTTTGAGCTTTTCTGCGATTCACTGACTGTTGAAGAAGGTGAAAAACCCGTTTTGGAGCTTGCAAGATATTTGAATAATGAAATTAAGATTGAGCAAGTACCTAATTTAATGTATTTAAAAAACGGGGTTGTTGTTCAAAATGAAATAGTTGAACCAATGAGCTTAAATGAGATGAAAGCACCGAGTTTAGAAGGGTATAACTTAACTAAATATTTTATCCCTGAAATTGTTATGCCTTTTCAAACTTCAAGAGGCTGTTATTGGAGAAAATGCAGTTTCTGTGACCATGATTTTGGAATGTGTTATAACACAAAAAATCTTGATAAACTCGTTGAGCAGATAAAGTTTTTTAAAGAAAAATATAATATAACAAAATTTGAATTTATTGATGAAGCAATAAGCCCTCATTATATGAAAGAAATGTCTAAACGCTTTATTGATGAAAAGCTTAATGTTACTTTCTTTTGCGATGCTCGAATTGAAAGCGGTTTTAGTGCTGAGATATTTGAACTTGCTTCTCGTGCGGGTCTTAAGATGGTTTTATGGGGCTTTGAATCGGGTTCAAGAAGAATTATGGAACTTATCAACAAAGGAATAGATATTGATAATCGACTGAATATTTTAAAATCGGCAAGAGAAAAAGGAATTTATAATTTTGCTTTTATTTTCTTCGGTTTTCCCGCTGAAACCTATGAAGAAGCACTTATGACAATTGATGTAATTTGTCAAAATACCGATATTATTAATTCTTACGGTAAGAGTGTTTTTACAATGGGAAAACATACAAAATTAAGAGAATCTCCGCAAAAGTATGGTGTTATAGGTGAAACCTATCAAGAAGCGGAATTTTCTCCCACATATTGCTATGAAGCAAGCGGAATGACAAAAGAAAAGCTTAAAGAAGTTATTGAACTCTGTACCAAAAGAGCCTATGAAGCTTATGGAAACAGACTATCTTTCCATCTTTTAAGCAGAGAAATAATATTTTTATACCTTAATCGCTATACAATTGATGATGTTTGCAATTTTAAACTGGAGTAGATAATGGATAATATTGATGATATTGAAAATTATGAAGAATTATTTTCAAATATCGAACAGGAAAATAATGAAGATGATAAAAAAGAAGAGTTGTTTGGTTTTGATGAGGTATTAAAACAAAGACAAATTAAAAAAGATGCGCTAAGAAAAAGACTATATAAATATTATCTTAATGATGAAGAAATAGATAATCTTTTTAAGATAATAGAGCGCACGGAGCAAAAAATGGAAAAAATTAAATACAGCCTTGATTACAGCAACTTAAAAGACGGTCAGGTAACAGATATGACAAATAAACTTTTAAAAGTTCAAGACGAGATGAAGGTTGAATTTGATAAGCAATTAAACAAAGTTTTAAAGAAAAAGTATGAAAATGCTAAAAAGATTTTAGAAAAACAAAAAAAGAAAGATAATGACTAAACATATTTATTTATACACATTAGCAATTTTTATTGCACTTGGCGGAATGTTATCAGGGTATGATACGGGAGTTATATCGGGAGCTTTGTTATACATTAATAAAAGTTTTCAAATTAATTCCTACTATCAGGGGTTATTGGTTGCTTCCGTTTCCTTGGGTGCAATATTGGGTGCAATATTTAACGGATTATTTATAGATAAAATAGGAAGAAAGAAAACTCTTTTAATTATTGCTCTTATTTTTGCGCTGGGTTCAATTTGCTGTTGGTTTTCGCAAAATATAATTGAGCTTATCTTATCAAGAATTATCGTAGGGCTTGCTTGCGGAGCCGTTAGCTTTAGCGCACCATTATACTTAGCTGAGATATCAACAAAAGAAAAAAGAGGTTCTATTGTTTCATTTTATCAAGTAGCTATTACCCTTGGAATACTGAGCTCTTATTTTGTTAATTATTTTTGTTCTAATTTATCCTCAAATTGGAGAATGATGTTTTTGTTAGGGGCAATACCCGCTATTATACTCTTTTTTTCAATATTAAATAAAGATGATACTCCAAGATGGCTTGTGTATAAAAATCGGGTTGATGAAGCAAAAAAAGTATTAAGCAAGCTTGATAAAAATTGCGATGTCGATTTAACAATTGATGAAATAAAATCTACACTTAATAAAGATGAAAAAATTAAATTTTCAAAAAATGTAATAAAACCTTTTATAATCGGTATCGGTATAATGTTTGCTCAAATTGCAACGGGAATTAATGCGATTATATATTATGCTCCGACAATTTTAAAGCAAGCGGGTTTTGCAACCGAAAAAAACGCATTATTATCCACAATATTTATCGGTGTTGTTAATTTTTTAATGACTTTTGTTGCGGTTTATTTTGTTGATAAAAAAGGAAGAAAGCCTCTTTTATATATCGGATTATCAGGCATGCTCATAAGCTTATTAATGTTAAGTATGGTGTTTAGTCTTGAAATTCAATTCGGGAAATATTTGGCAATAATGTTTTGTACTTTTTATATTATTTCTTTTTCAATGTCATTAGGGCCGATTGCGCTATTGTTAATATCGGAAGTATTTCCTCTGAAATATAGGGGAAGCGCTATGAGTTACGCTATTGTAGCTAATTTTATTTTTAATTTTATAACAACGGGATTATTTCCGATTTCGCTTGATAAGCTCGGAGCAAGTATAACATTTTTAATTTTTGCTTTAATTTGTATAATATCTCTTGTTTTTGTTTATTTTATAGTTCCTGAAACAAAAGGAATAACTCTTGAAGAGCTTGAAAACAGGTTTAAGGCTAACTAAAACTTGTTTGGATTTTTTGCTTTAGCTGATTAATCGTTGAATTAATTAATGAAACATTTCTTTCATCGCCTAAAAAGTCTAAAATATCTTGCTTGTTACCTCTTAGAATTGTTGTTGATATATTATATTCATCTTCATTATCGGTATAAGAAAGATTAAGAGTTTTTTGCTCGGGAATTTTTGGGTTATAGGCATAATTAATAAAAAGGCAATATTTTTCACCCGTTTTTGAATTAGAAAAATTTTCTTTAATACTTTCAAATTCTTTTTGATTATCATCAAGTGAGCGGGCTTTTTTATAGAGTGATAACATTGCTTCTTTTTTAATTGTATCTAAACTTTTTGCTTTTTTCTCATTATCAATAGTTTTTGGATTATGACTTTTAAAAATTTTATTTTTTATTATATTCATCTTCACTCCTTATTTTTTATCATTGGCTTTTTGTTTTATTTGTTGTTTGAGTTCTTCAATTCCTTCTAAGCTTAACAATTGAATATTATAATCGCCGTATTTATCTTTTGCTTTTCCAAAAGCGTTTTTTATACCTTCATAGTCATCTATATTAGGACGGGTTATACCTGAAACGCCGAGTTCTTTTTGTCTTGCGTATAAGTTGCAGTCGTGTAAATATTTATCATATTCATCTTCTGCGCTAAATTCTTTAAGAATTTTTAAGCCCTCTCTGAGTTTATCATAGTCACTTGAAGCAACTGTCTTTTTATTATTTCTTATGTCATAGATTACATGCTCACATTCGGAGATTCCATTTGCAAATTGACCTCTGAATTGAAATTCTTCACTTTGTCCAAATTTATTATACAGGTTAAATTGAGCGCATGTATAGCCGTTATTTCTGTGAGCTTTTTCATCAACATAAGCGGTTATAACATCAAGCTCACTTTTAAATTCAACATCAAGCTCAGGATCATATAAAAAGGTTTTTCCTTGTTTTTCGATTACCTGATAGTTATTCGAGCCTTCTTTTGCTTTTTGAAGAGTGTCATTAAACCAGTTTGTATAAGCACTTTTTAATCTATCAACTTGTTTTGTTGACAGGTAGGCAATACCGTCTTTTGGAGCATAGTTGTTAATTTCTGATATTTTTATTTCCCCGCTTTCAATTGCTTTTGCAAATTTTTCTACAAATTCGCTGCTTTGAGCTTCGGCAAGTGCTAATAAACCATCTTGTCTATAAGTTTCAAAAAGTTCAATTTTTTCTTTTGGCAAATCTTGGGTATTATTATTTTTGATATATTCAAAGAAAGTTGTTCTATCTGCTTGCGCTATACCTTCGACTTCTATTTTTGAAGTATCGATTTGAATTTTATTTGAATCAAAAACCAGCCTTGTACCTTGCAAGTCGCCGATTAAATTTCTTGCTTCAATGATATCTTGAGGCATATCGGAGTTAAGTTTTATTATTTTATTTTCAAGCTTGCTTGAAGTTGAATCGAGTCCTTTTGTTCTTCCGCTTATTAGTTCATTTTCGGCATTTAGGGCATATATTCCTTTTTGAGAAGTTTCTTGAACTCCTCCTTGCTTAGATAGTTCAAGTGCTGCGGCTAAATCTTCCATAGTTGAGATAATATATTGAGGTTTTGAAGCTTCGCTTGAAATTTCATTTGCATATTGCATTAATTTTTTGTAGTTTTCGCCGCCGTTTAGATAATCATTCGCTTGAGTTATTCTATCTAAGTTATATGTTGATGTTTTATTTTTTGCTGATTTCACAATTGTTTCATTATAGTTTACATCGTTAAGATAAATATTTTCAAGTCTTTCAAATAAAGGGGTTCTAATACCTTCGACATTGGACGCATTAAGTGCCATTTTATTAAGATTATCTGTTCTTTCTTTAATATTATCCGTCAGTATTATTTTTTCATTATTAAACATATTTTTAGAAGCACTAACACCGGTTACAATACCCATAAATTGACTAAAAGCTTCAGAAGATAAATCAACCTGCCCTGTAAGAATATAATCCGTAAGCAAGCTCAAAGAGCCATCTACACCAATTTCACCGATTATTGATTTTACGGTTGAATCGCTGATTTTTAAAATATTACCGGAAACCGTCTTTGAAATACCCCCTATCATTGAACCTGAAACCAAAAGTCCCGTATCAAGCAGGGTATCATCTAAAACTTTTTTATATCTGCTTAAATCTTTATTATTTTCACTTGTTATTATATCAGTTGTTTCTAAGAGGTTATCGCTATACATTCCGCTAAGAGCCAATACTTGTCCTGCACCCATAGCAAGCGGCGCAACTCCGCCCGATAAAAAAGAAGCCCCGACCATTAGAGCCATACCGCTCATTTGAGAAACCATACCTACTTTTGAGATAAAACTTTCTTGATCATTTGAATATTTTTTAACAAGATTATATACGGAATCCGCATTTCCGATTGCTTCATCATGAAGCTTGATATAATCTTCTTTTAGCGCTTCATAATTCAATCCCGTTGCTTTTTCAAATTGAGATATATATTCGTTTTGATATTTTTTATCATAGTTAATATTAAGCCTTGCGCTGAATTGAGGAGAATCGATATCAAAGTTAAATAAATTGCCTAAATTGCTCTCTATTCCTTCTTGAATGATAATAATATTATTATCATCATCAATTTTAACTTCATCGGTTGAGCCAAAATCCAAAGAGGTGTTACAGCTATCTTTAATTAAGTCCGAGAGCTGTTGTTTTGCTTTTTTATCGTCTTTATAATAATTTAAATAATTGTCGTATAATTCTTGAGTTGATTTTGAATTTTGAACGGCTTTTGTAAAATTATTCGCTTTATCAATTCCAAGCTGAACAAAATTAAGCTCTGTTGATTTTTGTTGATATTCAAAGATTTTTTCGCTGTTAAAGTCTACCCCCGTAATTTCTTTATAAACTTTTTCAAAATTTTTACCGTCATCATCGTTATATGCAGCTTGCAGCCGCTTTAAGTTTTTATCCTCTTTATCAAGCGCTTTTTTAATATCTTTATCTGATATTCCGAGATTTAAAAATTCTTTTGCAGCATTATAGCTTTGGGATATAACACCGTCATTTTGATTTTGATTTTCAAAAAGAGCATGAGCATTTTGAGAATTAGCTAAAAGCAGACTAAGGCCCCAAGCTTGAGAATATTCATCCGTGTTTTCAAAATCAGACTGTAAAACAGAAGTATCTGAAGGTGTGAAGTAGTTTTCAAATGCGCTTGAATTATCTTCTTTTTCTATATTGTTATTTAAATTTTCAACATCTGCTTTATATGCGAGATTCGGTGTTGAAATCGGTTTTATACCGTTATCTTGCCAAAATTCCATTAAACAATTGCTCCATTATAATTATTCGTAATTATTTAAATAAAACTTTAGCTAAAGTTAAGTTTTGTTAAGAGTTTTTTAAATTTTTTACATGGTGATAAATATAAACTACACCTAAGATTAAACAAATAAGAATAATTAAAGCGTCAAATTTATGCCATAAATGTTTAAGAGTTTCCGTATTTTCGCCTAATTTAACACCGACATAAACAAGTACATAACTCCAAACCAAAGACCCTAAAAAAGTAAATGTAAAGAAAAATCTTTTTTTTGCTCTTAAAATCCCTGCGGGTAGTGAAATAAACGTTCTTACAACAGGCAGCATTCTGCAAATAAAAAACGACCAATCGCCATATTTTTCAACCCATTTATCGGCTATTTCAAGGTCATGATGAGAAATTAAAAAGAATTTTCCGTATTTTTCAATGAATTTTCTTCCCCCGAAATACCCGAGATAATATGAAGGAATTGAACCTAAAACACAGCCGATTGCACCAAAAACAGCAGCCGCATGGATTGAAAAAACTCCTTTTGTTACCATATAACCCGCAAAAGGTAAAATCGCTTCAGAAGGAAGAGGGATATTGCAAGATTCAATTGCCATTAAAATTGCAACGCCCCATACGCCCAAGTGAGTTATAACGCTCTGTATCCAGTTAACAACAGCAAGGATAATATTACTTATCATTAAAAAACTCCCACATTATATAGGAGTTATTTTACTATAAAAATTTTTATTTAAGAAAATTATGATAAAGTTTTATTTCCTGAGCTTTAATATTGTTATTTATAAGCTTGCTGTAATTATCGGATTTTTGTTCCGGTTGCTGGAGTTTAGCACCATCTTTTAAATATTTCTTTTCAAGACGTTTTTCATTCAATGCAGGTAAGCCGAAACCGAGATAAGTCATCTCAATAAACAGCGCAATCGATCTTAAAGTTGCATTCAAATCAAGCGCTTCTTCAACCAAAGCGTTTTCACCGTCTTTAAAGAAATTTAATAAGACTTTTACTCTGAAATCATCTTTTGAAATTTCTCCATTATTTACAGCTGCTATAAATTGTTTAAATCCTTCGATTTTGCCTTGTTTAAGTTCTTCGAGCTGCTCTAAGCCTTTTTGCATTTCTTTGATTGCATCTTTACCTAAGCCGTTAGCCGCAAGACTTGCTTTGTTTGCATTTTCAATTTCAATGTTTTGTTGTTTTATAAGGCTGTTTATAATGCTGTCAAATACTTTATCGGATTTTCCTCCGTTACAATCTATCTCATCAAGCATTTTGCCGATTTCTTCCATGGAGTTAAAATTGGAATATTTTGAAGTACACTCTTCATTTGTTAAAGCAATAACCCCTTTAGTCGGATGGAGCATATTTAAAAGATTTTTTCCGACTGTCTTAGCTTTTTTAATCGGATGAGAAACCAGCTCTCCTGCCTTATCTTTAATACCTTTAAAGCCTGTTGTCTGTGACTCAAACAACTTATCAAACGGTTTATTTGTTAAAGGCAAGCCCTTTTTCTTTGTTGTAATTGCAGCAATACCCGAGTTCATTGCTTTTAAGAAAAAGAGGATAATTAAAACCGTTTGAACATCTCTGAATAATATTTCTTTGATTTCATCTTTTGTAGCTTCTTTGTTATCGGGGTTTCTTTTTTTAGCCGTTAGAACCCTGGGCACAATAACCGTACCTACCATTAAAGAGCTCATTCCCAAAAAAGCATTGTTGGCGCCTGTTGGCTCAATCATTTTTAAAAATTTATCTGCCTTAGGGTGTCTTTCAAGAGCATTGTTAATTTTTGGCCCTACGGTATCACAAAATTGATTAAATTTCTTTCCTGCCGCCTGGTATACTCCAGATGAGGCGATTTTTTCTCCGATTTTTTCAATTCCCATTATTTAGCCTCCTTTGCTTCGGTTGGAAGTTGGTTAGAATTATTATTCTTTTTAGCTTCGTCATAAATCGTTGAAGCATTCGGATTAACTCCACCCGAAGCCCAAGTGTAAATCTTGGGAATGAATGACATCAAAAGACCCGTTATTCCAATCATACAAGCAATTAAGGTTATACGTTTTGCAACCAGATTATTCTTAAATGATTCAATTTTATCTTTCGAGAATGTAACACCGTTATTAGTGCCGTCTTTGAATTTTTTTACAAAATCTTCCGCATAAGAAGTTACATATTCAAAATAGTTTTTAAATTTTGTTGTTCCGCTTTTTTTATCGCTAATACTGTATGAAGTATTTAAAAATTCAACATTATGATAATTGCTTTTATATTTCTTTATAATTGCTTCAAACTCATTCTGTGCACGCTCAACAATATTTTTAGCTTCTTTTTTGTTAGGCTGATTTTTATGCTCTTTAAATAAATTTGCCAAAGTTTCAACATCACTCTCAAAAGCGGCTTTATCGGTAATTTCCGTTCCTTTTAGAGTGCTTTCAAGCAAGTCTCTTGCAACTTTATCAAAGAAATTTTTATTCAATTCTTCGCCCGTCAATGTTCTTAGTGTATTCTTGGCTGTATCGGGGCTGAAGTTTGCTCTATCCATTAAGTAAGATAGATTTACTATATTTTCCTTGTGAGTATTAACGCTTTTACCTGACATTTTTGTAGCCAAAGCCAAGATTGCAACAGGTGAAACACACATTGTAGGCCCTGTTAAAAATTCCCTTATACCTTCCTGCAAAAGTGCCGGTACATTTATCTTGCCTGTATATTTATAACCTGCTGTTGCGCCTTTGATACTTCTTGGGATATTTGTTCCCGTCATATCTTCAACCGTAAACTGCATGGCTCTGCCGCCGTTATCAACAAATTGCCAAAATTTAACCAGATAATCAACCGCACCTTTAAAATTGGGCTGATTTCCGCATTTTAAATTATTGTTTAAATTATTGTTTAACTTACTCTGTTGTTGAATATTAGCATAGTTATGTGAATATACACGCATTAAAATTTTCCCCATAAATCACAAGTATA
Organism: Candidatus Gastranaerophilales bacterium; assembly: GCA_947587615.1. GTDB lineage: Bacteria > Cyanobacteriota > Vampirovibrionia > Gastranaerophilales > Gastranaerophilaceae > RUG14156. The sequence continues at coordinate 23,461 of CANPYC010000008.1, forward strand.
TAAAAACCGATGATTGATTTTTTTTGCCTGTTTTATTAAGCAAGTTTTAAATTCTTTACAAAACAAATCAAAAAGGCGAAATTGAGTATAACACAAAACATTCTTTAATCAAACAAAAAAGCAAGCAAAAATTAAGAAATGTTATAATTGTAGAACTAATTGATTGTTTTTTTCCACTCTATAAAAGCTCTGTAATCCTTTTGCAGTTGAGTTTGCAGCACTCTGATATTTCCAAAATTTTCTTCATCTCTAACTTTTTTAATAAAAATTACTTTTATAATTTTCCCGTACAAATTTTCATTAAAATCATCAATATAAGCTTCAAGAATTTCATTCTGCCCGTCGGACAATGTTGGTTTTGTACCCCAGGAAATTAACGAAGGATACATTTTAGTATTCACTTGAGTATAACCGTGATAAACTCCGTAAGGCAATTTTGCCATGCTGTTTGGCCAGATTATATTTGCCGTCGGAAAACCAAGTTTTCTTGCAAGTCCTTCGCCTTTTATAACCGAATTTCTAACGGAAAAATGCCTGCCTAAAAGCGCTTTAATTGCGCTCAAGTGTCCGTATTGTATCTTTTTTCTGATAATTGAAGAACTTACTTCTTCTTTATCATTATATTTTTGTTGAGGAACTATGGTGCATTCATATTTATAATTACTTGCAAATTCTTTTAATAAAGAAGGATTTCCGCTTCTATCTTTGCCAAAAGTATGATTATAGCCTACAATAATCTCTAACGGTTCAAAATATTCATAAAGAATATTAATATATTCACTTGCGCTTATGTCTTTATAATTTTCAAAATCAAGCTCATAAAGATAATCAACCCCCATTGCCTCAAGAAGATTCTCTTTATCTTTATAGGTTTGAATAGAGGGTGTTTCTTCTTTGTTAAAATAATCGGCAGGATTTTTTTGAAAAGTTATAATTGCGCTTTTTGTATTTTTAAGCTTTGCTTCTTTGACAAGTATTGAAATTATTTTTTTATGTCCTATGTGTATGCCGTCAAAGTAACCCAGTGCTATAACCAGATTTTTATTCTTGGTAAGTTTTTGAAACACTTGCATTATTGTTGTTTTAAATCCTTATTAACCGGTTTTGTTTTATTCTTTTTTCTCGAGCTTTTAGGTTGGTTTAGATTTTCTTTTTGCTGTAAACGTCTGACGGATACAACATCTGACAAAGATTGAATACCCTGTATTACTTTTTTTAGAGTATCAATATTATCAAGCTCAATTCCTAAATCTATTATACCAAATTTGCGACCTTTTAAATATGTATTGGAATATATTATATTTATTCCTAAATCTCCCGTTTTCATAAGGATATCTCTTAAAATACCGACCCTATCAATACATTCTATTCTTATATGAGCAAGATAAACCGATTTTGAAACATTGTCCGCCCAGCGAATATCTATCATTCTCTCGGGCGCTATATCATAAAGGCATTTGCAATCAAGCCTGTGAACGCTTACTCCTTTTGAGCGTGTAACAACACCGATTATTGGTTCACCCGGGATTGGTGAGCAGCATTTCGCTAAAGACCACAACAACCCCTCTAAGCCGATAATATCATTTTTCTTATTTTTACTTTTTTTGGTTTGGTTTTGCTGTTGATTATTTTCAAGAGCCAATTGCTCATTGGTTTTTGGTGTTTCATATTTCTTTAAGACATTTAAAACCTTATGAATAGTTGTTTCACCATACCCTAAAGCGGCAAACAGGTCATCAGATGTTTTATAGTTCATCTCTTTAGCTGCTTTATCAATAAAACCGCTTTTTGTTAAATCATCCAAAACAGCTTTTGTAAGCTCAAGTTCAAGATTGGTTTTTCCGATTTGAATATTATCTTCTCTATTAAACTTTTTAAACCATTGGCGAATTTTAGAACTTGCGTTTTTTGTAACAACAAAATTTAGCCAATCAATTTTTGGTGAGAACTGTTTTGAAGTTAATATTTCAACAATATCTCCGTTTTTTAATTTTGCATCCAATTGAGCTATTCTTCCGTTAATTAAAGCTCCAACGGTTCTATGGCCGACTTCTGTATGAATTCTGTATGCAAAATCAACAGGCGTTGAATTTTGAGGTAAATCAAATACATCTCCGTTAGGAGTAAACACAAATACTTGGTCGTTAAATAAGTCAAATTTTACATTTTCAACAAATTCTTTAGCGTCTTGAGTATCCTTATCAAGCTCCATCACTTTTCTCATCCAGGAAAATTGCATATCTTGCTTGTTATTTACCTTAATTGAGCCTGCTTCTTTATATTTCCAGTGTGCTGCAACCCCATATTCAGCAATTTCATGCATTTTATGTGTTCTAATTTGTATTTCAACAGGTTTATTTTTAGCTCCTATTACGGAAGTATGCAAAGAGCGATACATATTACCTTTTGGCATGGCAATATAGTCTTTAAATCTTCCGGGGATTGGCTTAAAGAGTTGGTGAATTATCCCTAATACCTGATAACACTCGGCTTCCGTATCAACTATTACTCTAACTGCCGTAACGTCATATAACTGGTCAAATGAAACGTTTAAGCGCTTCATTTTATTATAAATTGAATAATAATGCTTTGCCCTACCTTTAATAGTTGCTTTAATTTTATGCTTTTCAAGCTCATGTTTAATTGTTTCAATTAAAGAATTAACCGTATCATCTCTCATAGCTTTAGTTTCGGCTACAAGTTTTGCTATTTCATAATATTTTTCAGGGTTTAAATATCGAAGTGATAAATCTTCAAGTTCCGCTTTAATTTTTCCCATCCCGAGGCGATTAGCCAAAGGAGCAAATATATCTATTGTTTCTTGCGCAATTTTTTTCTGTTTTGCAGCTGCCATATAAGAAAGAGTGCGCATATTATGCAGTCTGTCGGCTAACTTTAGAATTACAATTCTGATATCTTGCGCCATTGCAATAAACATTCTTCTAAAGTTTTCAGCTTGTCTTTCTTCTTTTGATTTGAATTGATATTTGCTTAATTTTGTAACCCCTTGAACCAAATTAACAACGTCAGACCCGAAACGTGCTTCCATTTCTTGCGCCGTTGTGTCGGTATCTTCTAAAACGTCATGCAAAAAAGCAGCAATAATTGTATTTTTATCAAGTTTTAAATCAACTAAAATTTTAGCTACTTCAACAGGATGGATTATATATGGCTCTTGAGATATACGGTATTGCCCCGCATGGAGCTCTTTTGCCCATTCATAAGTAGCTTCGATTTGAGCGATATCCTCACTTGGTCTTTTTTGTTTAACCAGCTCGGCTTTAATTTCTTCAAATGTTTTTTGATATGTCATTACTATACCAGAATAATATTTAATTTATTATACTACTTTTCTTATTTTTGAGCTATATTATATGTTGTATTTTAGTATACGGTTTTAATTATGGCAGATTATCCGAAAAATATTTCTGAATTAATTGAATTTATTAACTTAAAAAGCCCTTATAAGTTCCAACTTCGGGTTATTGCAAATTCAAAAGTTAACAATATTGAATTTTTTGACGATTTTATAAAAATCAAAATCAAACAAAAGCCTGTTGAAGGCAAAGCAAATAAAGCAATAATCGAATATTTAAGTGAATTGTTAAATATACCCAAGACCAAAATTCAAATTTTACAGGGTCAAAATACTTCAATTAAAACTGTTCAAATTAATTCTTAAATATTAAAATTTGTAAAGATATGGTATAATTTTTTTACATTTTAGCACTTTTTCTATTCAGCAGCTTTAGTTTAATTATCAAATTATTTATGGAAGGTCGGAAGTGAATTTTAAAGATATAAAAGATGATAATTCAATATCGGATATATCAAAAACAGCTCAATCAATTTCAAATCCGATTGATGATTATAAAATTATGCCTTTAAATATGAGAACATCAGCTAACAGGCTCTATGGAGGCTATATAAATTCTCAAATCAAACCTGATGAAATTAACTATAGTGAAATTATAACCCTGATTAACCGTTCTTTTAATAATGAGAGCGATATTTTCAGACTTTTTCAAACAATTTTTGAAAATTTATCAAAAAAAATTAATTTAAATTTTAGCGCACTTGGTCTTTATGCTCCGGATTCAAGCTATATTGATATAAGATTGGTTGATAAAACAAATTCTTTTTATAATTCCAAAATTCTGATTAATGAAAGTGAAAACATACTTATTCAGGCGTTTAAAAATAAAAAAATAATTTTTACAAATGATTCGGATTATTTAAAACTGAGTTATTTAAAAAATTCTTCAACAAACATAATCCCTCTTGTTACTTTCGGCGAAGTTAACGGGGTTATAATTTTTTCCGATAACAATTCAAATCAATTTATCGAGCTTTATAAATTAATTGCAAATTATCTTGCAATGTTTATCAAAAACAAAGAACTTTTAAATTTGGTTGACAAAAACACCGATACAGACTCTTTGACGGGACTTTCAAACCATAAAAAACTCCAAGAGGACTTGGCATCTGAAATTAAAGATTGTTTAAATTCTGATAAAGAGCTTGCTTTTTGTATCTTTGATATTGCAAATATCTCTGAAATTAACTCTGAATTGGGTCATGCCAAAGGCGATACAATTATTAAAGAGGTGGCAAAAAAAATAAAGAAAAATGTTAGAAATACCGATATATTAGGGCGCTATGGCGGAGATGAAATAGGAATTATAATGAATGACACGTCCGTTGATGAAGCAAAATATATCTGCGAATATCTTCTCTATAACCTCTCCTGCACTATGTTTGACGACTTAGGGCAGTTAAAATTTTCCTGCGGAATATCAATGTTTCCAAAATCAACAAATAAACAGGAAAAATTAACAATGTTAGCTGAACATGCTCTCTATATTGCAAAAAGCAAAAGAAGCCAATCAGGGCAATCTGAAATTGTTTCAACAAATGACTATAACTTCTGGGATGGGGAAGCTTTAAAATGTTTTGCAAAAGTATTAACTAAAAAGCATGCTTCTTTTGGTTTTAATATCGAAGAAGAGCTGATAAATCAATTCCATAGCGAAAACATTGTTTCAAGCGAACATCTGCTTGATGTTGTAAGCTCTTTAACTTCCGCAATTGACGCTAAAGATACTTATACAAAAGGTCACTCCGCTGCGGTTTCAAGATACTCTGAAGCTTTAGCCCGTGCAATTAACCTTCCCGAAGCGGAAACGGAAAGAATAAAACTGGGCGCAATGCTTCATGACGTCGGTAAAATTGGAATCCCTGAAAATATCTTAAAAAAACCGACTTCCTTAAACGACGACGAATGGGCAATAATGAAGCAGCATCCTTTAATTGGAGCGGATAAAGTTTTAAAACCGAATAAATCTTTGCATGATTTAATTCCCATGGTTAAATATCACCATGAACATATTGACGGAACAGGCTATCCTTATGGAATTAAAGGGGATGAAATACCCTTATCCGCAAGAATTGTTGCAGTTGCAGACGCTTATCATGCTTTAATATCGGATAGACCATATAGAAAAGGTTTATCTGTTCATAAAGCTTGCGAAATTTTAAAAATGGGTTCGGGTATTCAATGGGATAGAGAATTGGTTAGAAAATTTATTATTATAGCACCCTCCTTAGCTATGAATATTTAGCTATGAACGTTTAGTTATAAATATTTAAATTCAAAAATATCTCAACTGAATTTATTAAATTATTTGCGATAAACAAATTAAAAGTATAGAATTTTTTTATGAGAAAGTTTATTTTTAAGTTTTTTATTCTTTTTGTTTTGTTAATTTCAGGCGCATTTTTTTCTTTGATATTTTTTCAAAAATATACAATGCAAAAAGCTATCCCGCCTATACCATCTGAGTTTAATCAAATGCCGATGTATCCGCCGCCGCCTCCCGTATCACCCCAAGAACCTCCCTTATATATACCTGCAATTATTATAATAGGTTTAAGCAGCCTGTTTATTTTCCTGTTGCTAAAATATTTAGATAAAAACTTCATCACTCCTTTAATTATTATCCAAGAAAAACTAAGAAAAATAAAAGAAGGCGACTTAAATATTGATTTTAAAACAAACAGTGAAAATAAAGACGTAATAGCTGCTTTTGACACCCTAAGCGAAATGACAAAAGATTTAGCCCAAAAAGAAAAATTACAAGAGAGTTTTATTCAAAACTTAGCACATGATTTAAGAGGTCCGATAATAGCACAGCAGAGGGCAGTTGAGATTTTAAGCGACGAATTTAATAACCATGAACTTCTAAGCGGCTTAAAAGATAACTCACAGAGCTTTTTAAATATGATTAACGTTGTTATTGAAGCGTTTTTAAAAAAAGATTTTGTTATTAATAAAACAGAGTTTAATCTTTATAAATTAGCTCAAAAAATTGTTCAAACGCTCGATATTAACGCTAAACAAAAAAATATTTTAATAAACAACAAAATTGATAATGATTTTATAATATTTGCCGATTATATTTCATTTAACAGGATTTTAACAAATTTAGTTCTTAATGCAATTGATAATATTGAAAATGATAAAACAATTGAGTTATCAATTGAAAGAAATGCTGAAGCGGATATTTTAACAATTTCCGATAACGGCTGCGGGATTGATAATGTTGATGAAATCTTTAAACCGCATGCAAAAATTAATTTTAATAATAAAAAAGTAATATCGGGTCTTGGTTTAACGATTGTAAAAGAACTTTGCGACAAAAATGATTTAAAAATTAAAGTTGACTCTAAAAAAGATTGCTATACAAAATTTATAATAGAAATACCAAGGTAGTGTTATGGAAAAATATAAAGTACTTTTAGTTGAAGATAATGCTTTTGAAAGACAAACTTTATCTTACGAACTTAAAAAACAAGAAAATATTGAATTTTTAGCTGCATTAACTAACGGGGCTCAAGCTGTTGAATTTGTTAAAAAACAAGCGCCCGATATTATTCTTATGGATGTATCAATGCCTGTTATGGATGGAATTAGCGCAACGAAAGAAATAAAACAGTTTAATTCTCAAATTAAAATTATTATGCTAACTTCGCACAGCGATAAAAACACTGTATTTGAAGCGTTTTCAAGTAAAGCAAACGCATATTGCATAAAAAATATTAAAATTAAAGAACTTATGCAGATAATTGAAATGGTTGCAGACGGTAATATGTGGCTTGATAAGAGTATTGCAGGCTATATTTTTGAAATTATGAAAAATTTTGAAGATAATTCAAACCAAGAAAATAATACAAAAACATCTGACACAAAAACCCTTGAAGATTATAATATCACTCCAAGAGAAAGAAATGTTTTAAAGTTAATTGCGGATGGTTACTCTAATATTCAAATAGCAAATGAGCTTGTAATATCGCTTAATACTGTTAAAAACCATGTTGCAAATATTATTAATAAGCTCTCTTTAAAGGATAGGACGCAAATTGCGGTTTTTACCTTAAAAAATAATTTGCTTAATTAAAAATAGTTCCAAAGAACTATCATTTATACTCCTAAAATTTTTTTTATTATTGTATCAAAAGTAAATTATAGGATATACAAAAAAGGAGTAGAAACATGAGTTCAATAGGTTCAATTAGTTCAAAAAGATTAGAAATGCCGCAATTGCCAAAACAGGGAAATCCTGACGAGTACGCAAAAATTTACGCTGATCAAAACGGTTTATCATTAGAAGAAGCAAAAGCCGATTTAAAATCAAAATATGGCGAACCCGATGAAAACGCTTCAGCATTTAACGGCTTTAACTTATCAAATACAGCAGTAAATTATAGTGATATGTTTGATGGAAGCTTTAGCGAAAATGACTTAGATTTTGAAGAAAATCAAGGCAGGGGAGAAAATATTTTTGAAAAATTCCTTGATTTTCTAAAAGGTAATAAAGGTCCAAAAGAAGAAGGGGATCCTCAAAGACATCTTAAAGACGGAAATTCATCTCCAACAGGTCCTCAAAACCCGGGTGATTTTAACCCTGTTGATTTTGAAGACGAAACCGATTCAACAAGCGATAGTAAAAAAATGCAATCTCCTGATGATTACGCTCAACAATATGCTGATGAACACAATATAACTTTAGAAGAAGCAAAAGCCGAACTTGAAGAAAAATACGGAAAACCGCAAGAGAGATAGAAAAAAATAAGTTAAGCCCTTTCATTAGAAAGGGCTTAACTATACAAATTGTAAAATTTTGTAAAAGCTTATAAGTAAATTGTTAAGTTTTTAGCCTAAAATGCCGTTATTATTTAACATGTGTTGTTTTAAGGGTTGCCATAGAGGTTATTAAATTGATAAATATTTTAAAAGTATTTCAAACCATAGGCGAGCAAAGCGCAAACTATGCTTCCTCCTTGGATGAAGAAAACGGGGATATTGAAGAAGTAAACGCTTTTGAAATGAGCGCCAAAGAAGATGAAAAAAAGCAGTGCGAGTAAAATTTTATTTTAGTGCAATAAATTTTTTAACAAAACTTAAATTTTTTAGAAATTAAGTCAATTTTTTTGCAATATTTCTTTTTTATATCAATAAGAGATATTGATAGAGGAGTATTAGAAAATGAGTAGTTTGGGTTTACATTTTCAGACTGTAAATGCGGCGCAAAATTATACGAAAACCCCGAAAACTGAAACAAGTTCAGACCCGATTGATTTATCGCAACAACTTGTCAATCTTGAGGAAGCTGCAAATCAAAAAAAAGAAAACAATAAAATCGAGTGGCTGTTTTCGGATGCAGGACAAGTTTGGTATGAAGAATACAAGGAAAATACCTATAAATATACACAAGAATACGCAGGCGAAGAATACAGCGACAAAAGATTAAACCTTGAAGCAGACTTGATAGGCGAATGCAGCGAAAGTCTAAATTCAAAAGATAAGGATGAGGAAAATAAAGACTTCGCTTCAATTATGGATGAATATAATAAAGAATTAGCAGCATTAAATGAAGAATATGATATTGATGAAGATGAATTAAATGAATACATTGCTGAAAGAAAAGATTTGAAAGAAGAAACCTTAAAACAAATTGAAAAAGCTCAAATTCACTTTAATTAACAACAAAATTCGCTGACAAAACAAAATAAAAACAATTACTATATATCATTAAGCCCTCTTGCGGAGGGCTTAATTTATAATTTATTTAAACAGTTTAGTTTTATAAACCCTTTTTTTAGAAAGTAAATACTCCACGCTAACTCTTAAAACGCCAAGACCGTATTTTGTCGAGCGCAAAAAATTAATCGAGCTTGCAGAGTCAAAATATTTTGTGGGGCAGGATATCTCCCCTATTGAAAAATTGTTGTAATAAATTAAAGCTAACATTTGATTATCAAAAATAAAATCATCACTTAATTTATTGAAATCAATACCCTCTAAAATATTTCTTGTAAATGCTCTATAACCGCTATGGTACTCTGAGAGGTTTTTATTTAAACAAAAGTTTTGAAAAGCGGTTAAAAATTTGTTTGCAATATATTTATATTTTGGCATTTTAGAGTTTTTAGCAGACCCTACAAGCATTCTTGAAGCAATTGCGCAATCATAATTATCATAAGCAAGCATACAGGCAAGTGAAGGAATAAGCCTCGGGTCATATTGAAAATCGGGGTGAAGCATAATAACAATATCAGCTCCCGTCTTTAAGGCTTCATTATAGCAAGTCTTTTGATTTGCGCCATAACCCATATTTTTAGAATGTAATATTGTTCTAATCCCAAGACTTTTAGAAATGTTCACCGTATCGTCTTTTGAACAATCGTCAACAAGAATAATATCATCAATAAATTCTTTTGGAATATTATCAAAAGTTTCTTTTAAAGTAGCCTGCGCATTATACGCAGGCATTACTATTACAATTTTTTTGTTATTTAACAAAATTTATACCTTTGGAATGTTTCTTAATTTCAGGTGCAATTCTCTTAATTGTTCTTCTGAAGCTAAAGATGGTGCGTTTGTCATAAGGTCTTTAGCGGCTGAGTTTTTCGGAAATGCTATAACTTCTCTGATTGAATTTGCTCTAAGCAGTAATGCTACAAGTCTGTCTAAACCGATAGCCAAACCGCCATGAGGAGGTGTACCATATTTAAATGCGTCAATCATAAATTCAAATTTTTCAGCGATATCTTCTTTAGTAAGTCCCAATGCATGGAAAACTTTTTCCTGAATATCGGCTTCATGGATTCTTATTGAGCCTCCGCCCAGTTCGTTTCCGTTATAGATAATATCATAAGCAATAGATTTAACATTTCCTTTATCTGTTTCAAGTTTATCAATATCACTTCTTGCGGGCATTGTAAAAGGATGGTGCATTGATTTATAAGTATTATCTTCAAAACTGTATTCAAATAAAGGAAAATCAACAACCCATAATAAATCATGCTTAGTTTTATCAATCATATTCAGCTTATCGCCAAAATATAGTCTGAATCTTCCTAATACATCAAAAACAATTTGAGGATAATCAGCAACAAAGAATACTATATCGCCGTTTTGAGCTTGCGCTCTTGATTGAATTTCTTTAATTTGTTCTTCGTTTAAGAATTTTAAAACAGGAGATTTAACGCTTCCATCTTCCATGTATGTTATCCACGCCAAACCCTTAGCACCGTAAGAAATTGCAAGGTTTCTTATATCATCCATTTCTTTTCTTGAATAATTTGCAATACCCGGGATTTTAATTGCTCTAACTGTTCCGCCTTTAGCTATAACTGATTTGAACGCTTCAAAAGTTGATTGTTCCATAATATCAGTTACATTAAACAATTCTAAACCAAAGCGGGTATCGGGTTTATCAGAACCGAATCTGTCCATTGCTTCAGCGTAAGTTATTCTTCTAAACGGTGCTTTAACTTCAACACCTGCTGCGGCAAATGCACGCTCAATTAACCCTTCTGTCATTTTTATAACGTCATCTTGATTAACAAAAGACATCTCCATATCAACTTGGGTAAATTCGGGCTGTCTATCCGCTCTTAAATCTTCATCACGGAAGCATTTTGCTATTTGATAATATTTTTCAAAACCCGCTACCATTAAAAGTTGTTTAAATATTTGAGGAGATTGAGGAAGCGCATAGAATTTACCGTCATGAATACGGGAAGGAACAAGATAATCCCTTGCGCCTTCAGGAGTGGCTTTAATTAAAACAGGTGTTTCAACTTCCATAAAATCAAGCTCGTTAAGATAATTTCTAATAGCCGTAACAATTTTATGACGAAGCTTAAAATTATTAATCATTTTTTCACGTCTTAAATCCAAATAACGATATTTAAGGCGAACATCTTCTGATACATTATCATCATCTAAAACAAAAGGAAGTGTTTGAGCGCTTGATAATACTTTAACAGAGGTCGGATACATTTCAACAGTACCTGTTTGAAGTTTGTCGTTAATCGTGTCATCAGGTCTTTTTGAGATATTTCCTTCAACTTGAATAACATATTCGGGTTTTATTTTTGATAAAACCTTATGTACTTCAGGGTTAATTTGAGGATCTGCAACAAGTTGAAAAAGCCCTGTTTTGTCTCTTAATTCAACAAATATTATCCCGCCCAAGTCACGAATTGTACTTGCCCAACCTGCTAAAAGTGCGGTTTTTCCGATATAGCTTTCATTTATCTCACAACATCCCTGTTTTTTATATGTTAATTCCATATTTTTCCTCTCGTTTGTTTTTGGTTAAAAGTATTTAGTTAAAATAATTATATGACAAACATAATGTTTAACAAATAATTTTTATTTTTATTATATTTATTGTCTAAGGGCAAAAAATTTTTTTCATTTGTTTTGTAAAACTATGTCCATAAACTCTTTAAATACCCCATTTTTTTGCGGTCTTACAAAAAATTTAAAAAAACGTATGCTTGATAATCCTACAACTTATAACAGGCTGGCTCAAGCTGCAAATAAACCCTATGCCGGTTCTATTCCTTCGGATATTGCAAAAAGATTGAATGATAATGAAATAAAAAAATTTATACAATCGCTTGATTTAGGCTCTGATGAACTAAAAAAGGTTGATAAGGATATCAAAGAAGCAATAGAAAATATTAATATCAATGAATTTATGGATAGTCATGAAGATTTAGTTCATAATTTTGATTATGAAGATTTTTTTGTTTTTTTTGATGAAGAATCGCTAAAAACTTTTGGCACAAAGAACTTTAATGAAATTAAAAATAATGTACAAAAAATATTAAACGAACCTTTAAAATCCTTAGGGGTTGAAAAAGTTAATCTCGATTTTTTAGGCGAAGGTGCATTTGGAAGAGTATACAGCCTTAGCTTTTTAGATAAAAAAGGCGAAAAAGTTTTTCATGATAAAGCTTTTAAGGTTTATAAAAGCAGGGTTGAACAACTCGAGCTTCTAAAAATTTTAAAAAACAAGCTGCAAAATTATAACAAAAATCAACTGTATAAAAACGGATTAATAAACTCAATTAAATTTCAGGAAAAATATTTCAATTCTCATTATTCTTATAGTCGTTCTTGTCATGGTATTCTTCCTGAAGCAAACTGTGCGCTTTATATAAAAAACAATACAAAAAATATGATGCAAAGCGATTTTATTATGCCTTACATGTTTAATATTAAACATGGTTATGCAATTTTTGAACGTGCTGATGATGAGCTTCCTAAGCCTGATAAAAAAATCAGTCTGGCAAAACTCGGCTTATACGGAAGAGATTTTTATAAAGATGCAAATATCGTCTGCTCAAGAATAGTCGACTACGGAAGTGCGATATCTAAAAGGAAAAAGGGATAATGTTACAAATTAGAACAAATTATTTTAATACTTCAAAAAAATATAATATTCAAGAATATGAAAATAATAAAAATCTTGCTTTTAAAGGTCTGACAAAAGACTTTGAAAGAAAAATTTACCCGAGGCACAAAAACCTTACTGCACTATATAACATCAGACAAAGCGATATTGCAGGAACCATGCCTTATGATTTAACAAAAAGAATTGTCTTGAATGCTTCAAATAAAGCTGAAATAAAAGAAGATATTAAAACCGCAATAAAATCTTTTCAACAAGCCGTTGTTGAATTAAGAGAAGGTGAAAAAATCTTGCAAAAAATGCTGCCTGAAATTATTAATGCAGATTTTATCACACAATCAAAAAAACATTTAGATAACGGCGGAATTAATGAATATGTTGAATTTTTAAATAAAACCTTCAGTTATGAAGCGCTGAGTAAAAAACAACTTGAAACTTTAGAAAACCAAGCCTCGCAAACAATTAAAAATGCGCTTGTAAATATGGGTGCGCTAAATGATAGTGACGCAATAAAAATTAATTTTTTAGCTTCAGGCTCATTCGGACACGCTTTTAACATTTCCTTTTCGGATAAAAACGGGAATAAATTAATCCACGATAAAACAATTAAAATTTACAGAAACAGAGAACTTGAACAGGAAATTCGAGAAAGAATTGATAAAAAAGAACAAGAGCTTAAATATGCTCAATCATTTGACGACTATTTTACACTAAGATATACAGAGCTTATAAATACAATGCCAAAAGGTATTATACTCACTCAAGAGCTCTATGACGCATTTAAAGCTGCTTGTCTTATAAAATATAATGAAGCGCAAAGTATGATTAAAGACGACTTTGAATTTAAATTTGAGGACGATTACGCACTTGATATTGAAGATGAATGTATAGACGAGCACGGTTGCTTTGCGGAAGCAAACAGAGCTTTGTTTATTAAGAATAAAATTCCAAATATGAAAACTACAAATCTCATCGAGCCTTTTTTCTTTGATTTAAAAAATCGTTTTGCCCTTTTTGAAACGGCAGATGACGAGCTTGGAAAAGTTAAAAAAGAAATCGATTTAAAAAAGCTTAACTTAAAACACAGCGATATAAATAATCCCGACAATATAATTAACGGAAGACTTATTGACTATGGCGGCATAACAAAAATAAATTAAGGAAGTGATATGAATATAAATAATAATATTTTACCATGTTCAAAGAACTTGCAATATAATAAAAATCAACCAAAACCTTCTTTAGAATTTAAAGGTCTGACTCAAGACTTTGAAAGAAAAATTTATCCTTCTTATGAAAATTTAGTTGCCCTTTGTCAAATAAAAAATTGTGACACGGTAGGAGTTGTGCCTTTAGATATAATTAAAAAAATACAAGAAACAAATTCAAGAGCAGATGTTGAAAAACATATAAAAAATATTATGCAAAGCTATAAGCTTGCAGCTCAAACACTAAGAGAGGGAGAAGAAATTATTGAACAAAATCTTGATAGAATAATAAATGCAAATTTAATAAAAAGTAAAAATAAAATTTATGAAGATTTTGGCTCCACACGCTATAACGCATATTTAAACGAATATTTCAGCATAGGTTCAATTGATAGAAAAAAATTAAGAAAACTTGAAAAACAAGCTGCAACAACACTGGAAAAAGCACTCAAGGAAGCAAATGTAATACCTCAAAACGGTAAAATTTTAATAAATTATATAGGCTGCGGAAATTTTGGCTATACGTTTAATATTTCTCATCTCGACTCATCGGGTAATAAGTTATTTCATGACAAAGTAATTAAACTATATAAAAATTACAAAATGTTTAACAAAATACTTGACATGGTTATAAAAAAAGAAGATCAAATGCAAGAAGAAGCGGAATTTGAAAGATTTTATTCCAATCTTATAAACAGTTTTGCTAAATTGAATAAATTTAGCAAAGAAGAAAAAAAGAAGCTGAGAAAAAATGCTCTTGAAATATTTACAAAAAACAAAAACAGACTAAAAGCTTACCAAAGTGAATATTTTGAACAACGGCGGCCTGCGCTTGATTTACACGGATGTTTTGCCGAAGCAAACAGAGCAATGTTTATCAAAAATAAAATCAAAAATATTAAGCAAACAAACTACATTGAAGCGCATTTTTTTGATTTAAAAGACGGATTTGGAATTTTTGAAACTGCTGATGAAGAGCTAAGCCCGATTAAGCAAAAGGTTGAATTATCCAAATTTAATCTCAGACACGCTGACGGTTCTAATCCTGAAAATTTAGTACTGGGTAGAATTGTTGACTATGGCGGTATATTTTCGCTGGATTGCCTTGGAGATATTCTATAAACCATTTTTCTTGATTTTAAGAATTTTTAACATAAAATTAATAATAGTACCGGGTTGGAATTAAAAACCTTACCGGTGATGTAATATAAATTAAGGAGATATAAATGCCACTTAAAAATTTTCTGTTTACTTCCGAATCTGTTACGGAAGGACACCCCGACAAAGTATGCGATCAGATTTCTGACGCAATTTTAGACGAGTTTTTAACAAAAGACCCTAAATCTCGTGTTGCCGCAGAAACTACCGTAACAACGGGTATGGCTTTAGTTTGCGGTGAAATTACTTCAAACTGCTATGTTGATATTCCCTCTATTGTGAGAAATACCATTAAATCAATCGGATATAACGGTGAAGAAGGGGGAGGCTTTGACTATAAAAATTGTGCCGTGATAACTTCAATCGACGAACAATCAAGCGATATCGCAGGCGGTGTTAATAAGGCATTGGAAGCAAGAAACGACAACTCTGACACTTCAAGAGAAGAAACACTTGATATAGGTGCGGGCGATCAAGGTATTATGTTTGGTTTTGCTTGCGATGAAACACCCGAACTTATGCCTTTGCCTATAGCTTTAGCTCATAAATTAGCTTTTAGATTAGCACAGGTTAGAAAAGAAAAAATTGTAAACTACTTAAGACCCGACGGAAAAAGTCAGGTAACCGTTGAATATGTTGATGGCAGACCAAAAAGAATTGATACAATTGTTATTTCAACCCAACATGACCCTGAAATTAACGGTGTATCCGATAATCAAAAAATACAGGAAATTATAAAAAAAGATATGATTGAACATGTAATCAATCCTGTATTTGCTTCTTATGAAGTTAAACCCGACCAAACAACAAAATATTTAATCAATCCCTCGGGAAGATTTGTTATAGGCGGGCCTCAAGGGGACGCAGGTTTAACGGGAAGAAAAATAATCGTTGATACTTATGGCGGTTATGCTCGTCACGGGGGCGGTGCTTTTTCGGGTAAAGATCCAACGAAAGTTGATCGCTCGGCTGCTTATGCCGCTCGTTGGGTTGCGAAAAACATTGTTAAAGCGGGACTTGCAAAAAAATGCGAAATAGAGCTTGCTTATGCTATCGGAAAATCTCAACCCGTTTCAATTTTGGTTGATACCTTTTCAACAGGTAAAATTGATGATGAAACATTATCAAAAATTGTATCTGAAAGTTTTGACCTTAGACCCGCAGCTATTATTAAGCAATTTGATTTAAGAAATCTGCCTGCCAAATTTGGCGGTAAATTCTATCAAAGACTTGCTGCTTACGGGCATGTCGGTAGAGAAGATTTCCCAATCCCTTGGGAAGAAACTCAAATGACTCAAGTATTAATTGAAAAAACAGCAGCATTAGTTAAATAAATATTTAAGCACCCCGAAAAACAAAAGGGGTGCTTTTTAAAATTATGAAAAAAATAAATTCAACATTATCAATAGGCGAACTTATTGCTTCAAGCACGTTTGCACAAGCAAAAACAGATGAATTTGAAGCCGTTATAAGGCATTCAACAATATTTTCCTTTTGGAAGGATATTGTGGGGGCTAAATTTGTAAAGTTTACAAAACCGTATTCAATCAAAGGCTCTAAAATTTTTGTAAGCGCAAAAAGTCCGATTGTTGTACAAGAGCTTTCTTTGCTTAAGGAAAAAATATTAAAAAAAATTAATTCCTATTCAAAACCGTTGGATATTGAAATCAAAGATATAATTTTTAACTATAAAAACTTCAGCGAAAAAACACAACAAGAAGATGAATTTATCGAAGATAAGCCCGAGTTTTTAACCAAAGAAGAGTTGAATAAACAACAAATTAACGACAATACAAAAAAAGAAATTGAAGCTCATATAAACAAACTGAATTTTTTGAGCGAAGAGCAAAAACAGCGCTTTATCGGAAAAATTTTATCAACTTATCAGGCAAAAAAAATTCAAGAAAATTCTAAAAAGGGTACTGGACAAAAATAAAACAATATTGTATTATGTTAATTGCTACATATTAATTGAGGGTTTTATGATTAGATTAATATTAGAATTTGTACGACGTATAAGCTTCTTTAATAAAAGAGGTCTTGCTTATATTCCGATTGACAAAAACAACTAAAAAAGTTTTAGAGTAAAAAAGACCTTTTTAAATTCAAAAAGGTCTTTTTTTATTGTTAAAAATGTTTAAAATTAAACAAAAAACAAAGCAATAAAAATTATTCAGAATTGTTACTAATAAAGTTAGAGGTTAAAATGAACAGAATATCTCAAAACAAGTTAATAAATTCCAAAGTTCAAAAATTAATGAACTTAATTTGGGGTCTGTAATTTTAATTTAAAAGGAAAAAATGAAACTACCGGGCATTACAACAAAATATCCAATAGAATTATTATCGGGCTTAGCTAATAACGACAGCTCAATTGTACCTATGGCGGTTAAAGACTTTATTTCAAATTGCGCCATAGTTGATACTTATAAAAAAGAGGGCGGGGCAGATGATGCCAGAGAAAAGGCGATTGAGGAATTTGGAACGGGGCTTGTTTGGCTTTTCGGGATACCCGCAGTTAAAAAAATAATTGATTTTGTCTATAAACCCTTGGGTTTAAATCCAAAATTTGATGTAACTCTTCTAAAAGATAAAGATAAATTAAAAGAAACGGTTAATTCTCTTAAAAACTCCTCCAATCCTGCTTTGGAGAATGAAAAAAATATCTTTTCAACATTGAAAGATAAAAATTCAGCGCTAAAATTTTTAACAAACGAACAACTCTATAAGGGTTTATCTGTTTCAAAATTTGCAATCTCAACAGCTATGAGCGCTTTTGCATTATCTAAATTAATCAGCTATAAACAAAAAACAACGCAAAAAAGAATAGAAAAAGATTTCAAAAAAGAAACGGCTTCAAAGGTTTTATTAAGCAACTCTCTAAACAATTCCCTAAGTAATGACATCACTTTTAAAGCTTTCGATAATTCAAAAAACAAAAAAGATATTACATTCAAAGGAATATCAAAATTAGGCGAATTATTTATGTATAATCCTATCGCAAATACTTTAATTTTAGACGGAGTTATAACATCAAGCAGATTATTAAAAGCAAGAAAGGGAGAGAAAAAAGAAGTGGCTCTAAAGGAAATTTTCCAAATTGCTTTTATTTATGCAGTTGCAAAACCTATTCAAATAATGTTTGAAAAAATGGGACAGCTAATTAAAAGACCGATTGAGCTTGACCCCAAGGTTTTATTTTTACAAAATCTAAAAGATAAAGTAAAAAATGCAAATAAGTATATTATTGATAACAACTTAATTGAATATGTTAAAGATAAAAACGGAGCTGAAATTTCAGTTTTAAATAAGGATTTTATTAAAGATATTCACACTAAAGATATTAATTCATCTTCCTTATCGGCTTTAATTGAAATCTTGGAAAATAACGGCGTAATTTCAATTGTTAAATCAAAGGATGGTAAAAACAGTGCTGTTAGCTATATGAAAAATATTGATGAAAAAGAAGTATTAAAAACTTTGGAAAATATCAATTCTTTAGCAAAACATATTGATAAAATTAAAAGCATTAAAGCATTTAAAATATTTGCTGTGTTAGGTAATGTTGCACTTGCTGCTTGGATTATGGGTGTAGTACAGCCAAAGCTTGCTATTCAAATGAGAAAAATGTTAAATAACGGAGATAACAGAAATCCTGCTATTATTGCAGCTGAAAACGAGATGAAAGAAAAAGCAAAAATGTAGCTAAACTTCTATAAAAAGTTTTCTTCCGACAATATTAGGTTTGCCGTTATAGTAACCTGCAAAATAACCGCCCGCAACAGGTTGGTTTTTACCATAGCTGTTTGAAGCAAAAGAAGTTGAGGATAAAAAAGGATTGCCTTCAGAAGAACCAAAAGGATTATTGGACTTTTGTTCGGTTTTTGAAGGAGAAGTAATTTGAGGTGTTGTGTTTAAAGATTTGTTAATTAAAGATACAAGATTTGTCAACATAAATTTTCCTTTTTATCCTTTTAATTTTAATAAAAATTTTGTAAAAGTCAAAATAACAAAGAATGATTGTAAATAATTGTTAAAATTATAGCATTATTATAATAAAAAAAATCAGATATTTACATTAAAATCGTAAATTTTTAATTCAATATATTCAAATTTAAATTATTATGATAGAATTATATTAATAAGATGGCTTTTATCATTTTTTATATATAAATAATACAAATGCTAATAGTTTATCGGTTTTGTGTACGCAGGCAATAAGAGGGCCGGAACAATTAATACAGTTATATATATTATTTTAGCTTTGCTCACCGTAACATGCGCAGTAATGACCATGTTGTTTGTCAGACAAAAAGCTAAAGTTGAAATATTAGAAAAAAATGAACAAAAATCTATTGAAGATTTTAAAGAAAAAGAACAACTTCTCAGAAAAGAAGCTTTAATCTCCGCAAAAGAACAGCTTCACCAAGAAAAAATTCAAGTTGAAGAGCTTGCAAGAACTAAAAAAATTGAACTTGAGCGCTTTCAACAGGATTTATACAAAAAAGAAGATAATCTTGAACAAAGAGATAAGGCAATTTCAACAAAAGAAAATTCGCTTGATAAAAAATATCAAGAGCTTGAGCAAAAAGAGGACTATTTAGCCGACGCAATCGCCCGTCAAATTACCGAGCTTGAACGTGTTGCGCAAATGTCACGTGAAGAAGCAAAGGACACTCTTTTAAATCAATTGAAAGACGAGCTGGCAAGCGAAAAAATACAACTGATAAGAGAAAACGAATTAGCTATAAGAGAACAGGCAGAAGAAAAATCAAGAGAAATTTTAAGCCAGACAATGCAAAAATGTGCAATAGAACAAGTTATTGAAACAAGCGTTTGCGTTGTATCCTTACCAAACGATGAAATGAAAGGAAGAATAATAGGTAGAGAAGGCAGAAACATCAGAACTCTTGAAACCCTGACAGGGGTTGATTTAATCATTGATGACACTCCGGAAGCGGTTGTATTATCTTCTTTTGACCCTATAAGACGTGAAATTGCCAAATTAACAATTGAAAAACTTATTCAAGACGGCAGAATACACCCTGTTAGAATTGAAGAAGTTTATGAAAAGGCAACTAAAGAAATCGAAACAAAAATCAAACAGGCAGGCGAACGAGCTGCGGTTGATCTTGGAATTATGAACCTTAACAAAGAGCTTTCAAAAACACTTGGACGCTTATATTATAGAACAAGCTACGGACAAAACGTGCTTAAACATTCGATTGAAGTAGGACAAATCGCAGGAATGCTTGCGGCAGAACTCGGCTCGGATGTTAAAGCGGCAAAACGTGCGGGTCTTTTGCATGATATCGGAAAAGCAATTGATCAAGAACAAGAAGGAACACATGTTCAGCTTGGTGTTGATATATGCAGAAGATACGGAGAAAAAGAACTGATTGTTCATGCTATTGAAGCTCATCATGATGATGTTGCATGCAATACATTAACGGACGCACTGGTTAAAATTGCCGACACAATATCGGCTGGTCGCCCCGGCGCTCGTCGTGATACGCTTGAAATCTATATAAAACGCCTTAAAAAGCTGGAAGAAATTGCTAACAGCTACGAAGGTATTAAGCAGTCTTTTGCTGTTTCAGCAGGTCGAGAGGTTAGGGTTGTTGTTCAGCCTAATGTTTTTGATGATATTGCAAGTGCTAAATTAGCTCGTGATATCGCAAAAAGAATTGAGGATGAGCTTGAGTATCCCGGACAAATTCGAGTAACTGTTGTTAGAGAAGCAAGAGTTACGGAAATTGCAAAATAATTGCAAGAAAAATGAAAGAAAACTTTAAACTACTTTTCATAGGCGACATTGTCGGCAGACCTGGCAGAAATATCATAAAAAAATTTCTGCTTGATGATAATAATAAAGCTAAATACGACTTTATAATTGCAAATGTTGAAAATGCAAGTCATGGCTTTGGCTTAACCAAAAAAAACCATGACGAGCTTATTGAATACGGCGTTGACTGCATGACATCAGGCAATCATATTTGGGATAAAAAAGATATTTATTCCTACATTAATGAAAGCGAAGTTTTAATTCGTCCTTATAATTATCATAAATCAACTCCCGGGGTAGGATATAGAATATTTAACAATGATTTAATCGTAATTAACATGCTCGGTAAAACCTTTATGTCGCCTGTTGATTGTCCTTTTGTTTCATTGGAAAACATTATGAATGAACTTAAGCAAAATATTGAGCTTGAAAATAAAAAAATATTTATAGATTTTCATGCTGAAGCAACTGCTGAAAAACAGTGCTTTGCCCGTTATGCTTTTGAACTTGGCGCAAGCGCCGTAGTTGGAACACATACGCACGTTCAAACGGCAGATGAACAGCTAATTGAGGGAAAATGCGCATATTTATCCGATGTCGGCTTCTGCGGAAGTAAAAACGGTATTATCGGAATGGAATATGAAAACTCCCTAAAAAGGCTTATAACTTCAATTAACGAAAGGTTTGAGGTTGAAGTTAAACCGCCTTTTATATTTAATGCTTGTGAAATTGAATTTTCTTCAAAATATGCTACAAGTATTAATAGAATAAGTTTTGAATATGATGATGAGGAATATAGAAGTGAAGATTGATTTACATATCCACACGACTTATTCTGACGGAATGTTATCTCCGATACAAATTGTAGAAACAGCTCTTGAATGCGGTCTGGATTGCATTGCACTAACTGATCATGATAATGTTCTGTCTTATAACATTGCTCAAGAATACGTAAAAAACAATAATAAACAACTTGAAATTATCCCCGGGGTTGAAATTAATACAATTTACAAAGGCTATGAAGTTCATATTTTAGGCTACTTTATGGACAAAAACAACCCTCAATTTATTGACATGCTAAACTTTCAGCAAAAGGCAAGAATAGAACAGACACATCAAATAATAGATTTACTTTCCAAAAAAGAAGGTATTAAAATTAAATTTGAAGACGTTCAAAAACTTGTTGCCCCTAAAGGCTCGATAGGCAGACCCCATATCGCACGTGCAATTACCTCATGCGGAGGAAGCGCAAATATAATGGAAGCTTATGCCAAATTCATCAATAACAACTCCGATGTTTATGTTGAAAGAAAAACGGTTTCTCCGCATGACGCAGTGGAAATCTTGTCCGAAGCGGGCGGAATACCTGTCTTTGCTCATCCTATTGATGTCGATATAGCGGATAAATTAACCTGTGAGCTTGTAAACTACGGCTTAAGAGGTATTGAAGCATACCATCGCAAGCATTCTCCCGCAGCAGTTGAACATTTTTCAACTTTAGCCGAGCATTACGGACTTATCGTAACGGGCGGATCGGATTTTCATGCTCCTTCAATGAACCACGGAACAATTTTAATGGGTAAAAACTTCGTTCCCGAGTGGGTTTATGATAAATTAATGAGAGAGAAAAAAAGAATAGAGCTTGCTTAAAATTTAAAATAGCAAATAAAAATATTTACCCGTTTTTTATAAATTGTAGACGATGGAGAAAAAATGAAAATCAACCCGCTTAATGCGCAGAATTTTTGCGCCCTAAAATATTCCAAAAACGAATACAGTAAAGACGCTTTTAAAAGATACGGAAGCGACCCCGGGTATTGTGCTTATATTGAAGTATTGGATGAAATTGACTGTGCTACTCCCGACAGAAGTTTAAGCTGTATGATATACAAAGATAAAGACGGGGATATTTTACTTTTGCACTCAAGAGAAAATAACGGATATTCCCGCTGTTATTCGATAAAAAAGAATAAAACAAAGGAAGAGCTTTTGAATAAAATTATAAAATCATTCCCGATTATAAGAGAATATATTATTGAAAACCATAAAAACGATTAATACTCATCTTTCAGATAATCAAATAAAGAAGCAAATTTTTTATTTAGAAGTTCAATATCTTCTTCTTCGTCAATCTCAATTGTAATTGTCGGGATATTTCTTTCCACTCCGCAATATGTTCCAAAACTTCCGGGGGTCGGATAACCGATATCGGAAGTTACTTTATAGCCCAAAAATTCGGAAATTTTTTGCGCCAATTCTTTAGCAGGTCCGTCATAATTGACAACTTTATAAGGTGAGTGGATTGTAATTATTGCACTAAAGTTGTTGTTATTAATTAAATCAACCAAAAATTTTACTTCTTGCTCGCTGTTTGGCTCTCTTCCTCCAAAATAATCATTATTTTCGCTTTTTATCCAGTTTTTTGTAGGAAAATTACGATTCAGATCAACTCCTTTTTTGTTTTTTCTTTCATTATTTTGATTAAGTCTTGGAATAAAATATAGACTATTTTTACCTATTTTTGGCTTTTTTTCAAGATAAGAATTTATAAAATATTCCCCTTGAGGTTCATCCCCATGAAAGACACCTATTATAAGAAGTTTTTTATCATAATTTGAATTTTGCGATATAATTAAATTCACGCTCATTTTTAGCCCTTAAATAATTTACATTCATTAATTTGTTGATTTTAAAAAAGAGTTTTAAAAAACTTAGAATTGCTAAATACTCAAGCTGTTAATCAGTTTTAGTTCTTTAAACCCATATATTATTATACCTTAAAGAATAAAAAATCAATGCAGGGTTAGTGCATTGATTTTTAAATAAAGTTATATTTTCATTTTATCCTATTCTTTGAAACATATAGCCAATACCACGAGCAGTTAAGATTAACTCCGGATTGGCGGGGTCTGTTTCAAGTTTTGAGCGTAATCTTGAAATATGAACATCAACAACACGTGTATCAATTCTATGATCAGGCGGATAAGCCCATACATGCTGTAAAATTTCGTTTCTTGAATAAGCCGTACCTGAATTATTAACAAGCAGTTCAAGCAAGCTAAATTCCATACCTGTAAGACGTATTCTTTCATTTTTGCGATAAACCTGACGTCTTGCGGTATCAATTTTAATATTTCCGGTTGTAATAACATTTTTAGTTGTCTTGCCCGTTGGAACGGTTATATCTTTGCTTACTGTTCTTCTTAAAACTGCTTTTACTCTTGCTTCAAGTTCTTTAGGGCTGAAAGGTTTAATTACATAATCATCAGCACCTAATTCAAGTCCCGTTATTCTTTCTGAAACGTCGCCAAGCGCCGTAAGAATAATAATTGGAATGTCGGAAACCCTTCTGATTTCTCTTGTCACTCCATAACCATCCATTTTTGGCATCATAACATCTAATATTACAATATCCGGATTAGTTTTATTAAAAAGCTCAACTGCTTCTTCGCCGTCTTCTGCGGTTACAACACTGTACCCTGCCATCTTCAAACGAGTTTCTAAAATTCTTCTGATACTTGCTTCATCATCAACTACAAGTATTTTTTGTTTTGAATCGCTTTGTTCGCCTTGAATGTCTTTGGTCATTTTTCTTCCTTACTTATTCATTGATTTTTATTATTGCAAATTATATAGTTTTTTTAACTAATATTAACATAAATTAATTTATTTTGCAAAAAATAGCTTAATAAAATTTATTGTTGGTGAGAATTGGATTTAGTTTTGGTTTTATGCGGTTTTTAGCTGAACCTTAAGACACTCATGCTAAACCCTCTTATTAAATTTTCTATCAATCTGCGCTTATCAGCTCGCCTTGAGTTTTTAAATATTCCTTCTGATTTTCTATTGTATCATTACTTGCTAATATTGAAGTTGTCGGCTTGAATGAGAAAATATAACAAGCTGCTTTTTTAACATCTTCTTTTGTAATCTTATCAATTGCTTCAATATATTTATCTATTCTTTTAATTCCGTATGGCTCCATTAAATTCATAGCAAGGAGTGCAGTTTCTGATATCGGATTTTGACACTGTCCTATAAGTTTTTGTTTTAAGCGCATTTTGGCCGCTTCAAGCTCGCTATCTGTCACATATTCGCTGCATAGAAGATTTATATGTTTATTAAAACCTTCAATTGATTTTTTAACATTATCATAACTTTTAATATTGTCCTCTTTGTTGTCGGTTGAAGTTAAAATGTTAAGGGTTAAAATCCCTGTATTTTCAAAAGACTGAATGCTTGATGAAACGCTATAAGCCAGATTTTGCACTTCTCTTAAATCACTAAAGAGTCTGGAGCTTGCGTTTCCTCCAAGAATTTCATTAACAATTTCAAACTTGGCTTCGTCTTCAATATTACCCGATAAGGCAAATTTATATGATTTATTTATCTGTGCTTGGGTAAAATTATCCGTATCATATATTACCGTTGATTTTTCGTTTGGTTTAAAAAGAGGAGCAAGCTTTGGAGTAGAGTCTTTGAAATTAATTTCACCTTGATTTTGCTTGTTTATAACTTCTCTTGACAGTTCGCTGAAATTTTGCTCAGGCAGAGTTGCGCTAAAATATGACGAGCCGTTTTTAAGAAGTTGATTATAAAATTCTTTAATATCATCTAAAGTTAATTTATCAATTTCTTTTAATATACTTGCGCTTTTTGGAAAAAAGCCGGGGTATAATTTTTCTAATAAGTTTGAAGTTGCGTCTTTTTGTGCTGTTTGAAGTTTGTCTTTTATAAATCTTTTTGCTTCAGTAAAATCTTCTTCATCTAACTTAGGATGATACATAAGCTCGTTAATCAAATCAAGAGTTTTTGAAGCACTTTCTTTAAGACAATCCGCATTAATTTCTATACTTTTTCCGTTAACATAGACTGATGCATCTATTCCGTTTAATTCTTTAAACCTTTCAACTTCACTTTGTTTTTTATAATTTGTACCTTTTTCAAACATATAGCTTAAAACTAAAGGAGCAGCAGGGTTTTTCGGTTTTGTTGGAGGTGTATTTATTGTCCAGTTAAATACGCAAAGCCCTGAATTTGTTTTGTTAAGTATAAGATGAGTATTATTATTCAAATTACATTGCTTTATATTATCAGTGTTAATTTTTTTATTGCCTTTAAAAGCAATTGCATTTTTTTGCTTGTTTTTTGTAACATTATCATAAGAATACTTTGATTTTGCGTAGTTTTTCTCAATTTGTTCTTTGGTAGTACCTTGAGGATGAACAACAACCATTGAAACTCTGTTTAAATCAAAATATTTATTTGCAAAATTTCTGATATCTTCTTTTGTAATACTGTTTACAATTTCACTGTATTGAGAAAATAAATCAAGATTATTGTCAAGCAGGCAGCTTCCAAGCATTGCACAAATTGAATCCGAGTCACACATTTGAAGTGCTATAACTTTTCTGGCGCAATTTTTTAAACCCGTCAGATCGTCATCTGTTATAGGTTCATTTTGAAGCTTTTGAATTGCGTCATAAAAAATATCTATTCCTTTTTGCTCGTCATTTGGGTTTAAGTCGAGCATGTGAATATTAGCATAAGGAGTGTTTGTGTAAGCTGAAACTTTTTGTAAGCTTAAATCATAAGAAGCGCTTATTTTTTCAAGTTTATTTTTCAAGTCGGAAGTTGAAAAATTTGTAAGATAATTTTGGAGCATATTTAAAATTACAATATCTTTAACTTCTTGAGGTTTGGGACCTAAAAATCCCATAAAAACTGTTGTATTTTTTGTTTTAGGGCTTATCAAGTCTTCTCTTATCGGGTTTTGAAGAGGACTAATCGGCGTTTGATACTTTGGTATGTTTTGTATATCTGCTTCAAGAGTAAAATTTTTAGCTATTTCGTTAATTGTTTCATTAACATCAACATCCCCTATAACAACGGTTATCATGTCCTGCGGTTTATAGTTAAAGCTGTGATATGCACAAAGTGTATCTTTTGTTAAGTTTGAAACCGTAGCAATTGAGCCTGCAACAAGGTTTTGAGAGTTTGAGTCAATTTGAAAAAGATTTCTTATTGTTCTATCGAATGCGCTTGAATAAGGTGTATCATTCATCATAGAAATTTCAGAACAAATTGGCGCAATTTCAGATTTAAGGGCTTTTGCGTCAAATGTCGGATTGCAAACCATATCTCCTTGAATTTCAATTGATTTTTTAAGATTTTCCTTATTCATATAAGGCGCTGTAATATAGTAATCAACTTGCGCATAGTCTGTTGAGGCATTGGTGCTTGCGCCCATTTTGCTTGTGAGCTTAAAGACATCCCCATCTTTAAGTCTTGAAGAGCCTTTAAAGAGCATGTGCTCAATTACATGGCTTATTCCTCGAATTGAATCTACCTCGTTAATTGAACCGCCGTTTAAGAAAGTTTTAACAATTGTTGCTTCATCTTTTCTTGGCATAATTGCAACTTTTTGTCCGTTTGCAAGTTTAAAAAGATGAACCGTTTCGTTAGACGGACTTAAAATTTGTCCGCATGAAATATAAGGCTGTGCAATTTTCGGTTGATACAATGGGTTATAAGGATAAATTGAACTTTGATTATATAAACTTACCTGATAAGGGTTTGTTGAAAAATTTTGTATAAAACTTCCATCAGGCAATTGAGTGTTGATAAATTGCCCCTGAGTATAGGGTCTGTATTGATTATATTGATTAAAATATTGATAAGTCATAGTTTTTTATCTTATATTATCTTAAAACAAAACAAGATTTAATATTGCTTTTATGCTAATAAAACGTAACATTATTTTAAATTTTTTTATGTTTGTTGTATTATAAATTGGCATTAGTTTAGCAGGTTTTTGTATGCAAAAAGATAAAATAATCGGTATTCCCATGGCCATGTCATACTATAATTATTTTCCTTTCTGGTATGGTTTTTTTAATTATTTAAAAATTGACATTGTATTATCCGAAAAAACAACAAAAAAAACAATATCAGACGGTGCTTCTCTTGTTGTCACGGAAACTTGCCTACCGATTAAAGTTTATGTAGGTCATGTTCTTAATTTAATCAATAAAGGTGTTAAAAACATATTTGTTCCTTCAATTCAATCAATTGCGCCTAAAATCTATAACTGTTCAAAAATCAGAGGACTTCCCGACCTTATAAGAAACGTTATAAAAGATGAATTTAACATAATTGAAGCAACTCTTGATAAATCAGAGAAAAATTTTGAAGAAATTGATTTTTTAACAGAAATTGCAAAACAGTTTGATATCGATGATATAAATACGATTAAAGAAGCGCAAAAAGCAGGAAGAGTTGTGCAAAACAACTTTAGTGTTATGGTTCAAAACGGGTTGGATTTTGACTTAGCGCTTGATTATGCTAAAAAAGGAAATGTTATTATTCCGCCAAAAAAAGAGGAAAAACCTATAAACATTGCTCTTATCGGTCATGGCTATAATATTTTTGATAAAAGAACAAGTATGGATATTTTTAAAAAGCTTGAAAAATTAAATGTTCGTGTTTATAACGCTTATCAATTAACGCTTGAGCAGCTTAGGGGCGGTTTAAATTCTCTTGATTGCGAGCTTTACTGGGCTAATCAATACGAGATGACGGGTTGCGCAGGGCACTATTTTCAAGATAGCAAAATTGACGGTATTATTACTCTTACTGCGTTTGGCTGCGGTCCTGACAGCTTGATGATTGAAGACATCAAAAGAAAATCAAAAAAATTCAACAAACCCTTGCTTAATTTAACAATTGATGAACATACCGGCGAAGCAGGTTTCATCACAAGACTTGAAGCGTTTTGCGACATGTTATACAGAAATAAAAGAACTAAAGCACTAAAACAAAATGAGCTAAATCAAAAAGAAGCTCAAAAAGAGCTTCTCTCAAGTATTTAAAATTATTCTTCTTCTATTTCGTCACTGTCAGAAATTGCCTGAGCGACAAAATTAAATTCGTCGTCATCTTCAATTAACTCAAAAGTGCACTCATCGTCTGTTTTATTCATTCTCATAATTGTAAGCTCATCTTCTTCGTTGTCATCCGTTGTTGGCAGTGTGTCCTGTTGAACCACCGATAAAAGAGCATAATCTTTACCATCAACGCTTACGATTTCTTGAAGCTTCATATATACTTCTTCACCCGATTCTCCTATGGTTTTAATAATTTGCGGTGTTAATTCTTCTTGCATTTTTTATTTTTCCTTATCTGTTGTTATCTAAGTATTCCTGTAAAATTATTGCCGCTGCCATTGTATCAACAAGCCCTTTGTTTTTTGTATATTTTTTTCCTTTTTGTTTTAGGATTTCTTCGGCGTCTGATGAAGATAATCTTTCATCCTGTTCTAAAATTGTATACTTTTCTCTTAAGGGTTTTATGAACTCAAGGCAGTTTTTTGCTTGAAAACCTAATGTTCCATCCATATTATAAGGTATTCCTATTAAAATTAAATCGCTCTTGTATTCATTACATACTAATTTAATTTCATCCAGTGCTTGTGTATCTGATTTTCTTTGAATTGTTTTAAGAGGAGTTGCTCCGAGCCAAAGAGCGTCTGATACGGCTATACCTATTCTTTTTGTTCCTATGTCAAGAGCTATTATTCTTTTTTTTGCTTCCATTTATCTTCAAGATTCTCCATGAGTGTAAGCAGTTCTTTTTTTGAAAAGTTTGTTTTTATTATTTGTTTGAAATTTTTATTGTTTTTTTTGTTATATTCATAAAGACGTGTGCTTAAATAGTAGTAAATGCTTTTATCTATCATTGATGTAACAAACATTTTTAAATAGGGATTTTTAAAACACAGACTGTATAAAGCCGAGGATGTAATTTTTAAATTTGCCAAACTTGCAGCATAACTTTGTATTAAAAGCCTGCTTCTTAGCTGAGCTAAAAATTCTTCATTATTTAAAAAGTTGTTATCAATTGAATCGGATACGATTTTGTTAATTTTATCGATATCGCAGATATGTTCTTTTTCAATTGTATTAATAATATCATCAACATGTTTATTTTGCCTGTATGAATAATACCAGGTTTCAGTTACTTTGGCGTTTGTTAGAGCTAAAACTTTTTTTTCTTTAAGATTGATTGATTCAAGTTTTCTATTCAAAAATTCCGATATATCATAGTTAAGTTCTCTTACATCCGTTAGAATTTTTTTCCAAACAATAAATTCAAAAGGAAGAAGGGTATTTTTTTCTTTATTTTTTCTTTCATAGTGACAAACAAGAGCTTTGAGTGCTATCGGGTTAATATCAAGCGCTAAGCTATCCGTAAAAAGTCTGGATATTATACTGTTAAAATTTTCTTCGGTGATTTTTGAAAACCCCATACAGGAGGTTATGCCTAAATCAATATTAGCGGTAAGAAAAAGTACGTCAATTAATCCGTTGTCTTTTTTTCTTGAAGCAACCAAAGGAAAATTTGCCTGCCCGTCGCAGAAGCTTATAAAACATTTATATATTCGAGAATTTTTAACAAGCAGCCCGTTTTTAAAATTAGGATTTGCAAAATTAATTTCTTTAATTTTTCTTTTTATTGTTTTTTTTGTCGGCTCGTTAATTGAATAATTCTTTAGGATATAATTAAGCCCTTCAAGAGCATAGGGAGAATTTGAACTTGTAAGCCCTTCAATAATAAGCTCAAGTTCTTCATCATCTACATCAGTTTGAACAAGAATGCTTAAAGCATTTGTCAGATTGTCGTCTTTAAAATCCTCCAAAAGATTTTCTAAAAAATTTTTTCTTTCATTTTCATCGATATTTATAAAAAAATCCAGTAAATCAATTTGTACATCAGGATTATCAAGAGCATTAAGTAAAAAATCTTTTATTGTATCTTCGGCTGCCTGCTTTGAGTTTTGAATATAGTCTGAAATTTCATCCATATCAAAATTTATACCCTTTTGTTTAAGCAGGGATATTATATAAAACTTTTTGTCATCCGATGTTTTATCGTCTTTTAAAAATTCAATTGCCTGTTTTTCAAAAGAATTTTTATCAACCGCTTCTAATAAAAAGATTGCACAAACACTTGCAAACGCACTTTTTAGGTCGGTAATTTCTTTAAAGAGTACTTTTGCAAGATATTCTTTATCTTTAAATCTTTTTAAGGTTTCAACATCCTTTTTTATTTCGGTGTTTTTTGGGCTGTCTGTGCTGCGGTAATTGTTTAAAATTCCTATAAGAATGCCCCTCATCATCATTTTTTGGGATATTTCGGGCATTATTTTTTAGACACACCCCATAATAAATCAAGAATTTTTTGTGCTTCACCGCTCATTAAGCCGTCTTGCAGAATTAAATATTGAACGGCAATTAAAGTGCATTCTGAGCAAATATTAACCCCGGGACCTTTTACCATCTTTGGTACTTGTGTGTTTGGACGTTTGCAAAAGCTGCAATATTCAATTTCTTGATTTTTTTCATTTGATTTTGAATGCTTTTTTTCAAAAGAAACAACCTTCTCTTCTTTCAAAATACTCTCCTTAGCTTTTTATATTACTATTTTAAAATATTTTTTCGCCATATACAATATTTAATTTTAATTTAATTAATTTTTATGCTTATTTAAATGTAAATTTTTGTAAAGTAAATTCTTAAAAAGGACAATTTTTAATTAAAAATGTACTTTATTTAATTACGAGTGATATTTATTCACAGGAGTTTATTAAATGGCAGTCGGTGCTAAAGACAATTTAGACAGAGCATTAGTTAAAAAATATCAAAGTTTAAAAGTTGATAATGCTATTGTACAAAATTCAATGATTGACCCTAATAAAATGATGGCAACAATGAATGACTACGCAAATGCTCACATGCAAGCTTTTAGAATACAACAAACGCTTCGTGATATGTGCACTAAAGCAATATCAATGAATATTCAATATACAAAGATGAAGTCCGTTAAATCTAAAAAAGAGCGTATGGCGGAAGCCGCAAGAAAAGTTGTGGCAGCACAAATGGCACAAAACCAAAAAAATATCATAGCTCAAAAATTAGCTAAAGAGCCAAGACCTTCAATCGCATAAAAAGTTTTGAATTGGTTTTGTGTGTGTTAAAATTAACCTCTTTTAAAAAAAAGAGGTTTCTTTTTTGTTTACATATTTTTCAATGTGTAGTTTAATATATTTGTATCCGTCAAAAGTGTTTGATTATGATAGAAATTTTAAAAACAACAAACGATAACAAACTCCAAGAATTGAGTATAAGCGAAGCGCAAAGCGGCTCTTGGTTCAATTTGATTAATCCGACTTATGACGAAGTACAAAAAGTTTCTCTTGTTTTAAATCTTGATGAAAGCTTTTTAAGAAATTCTCTTGACGTTGACGAGCGCTCACGTATTGAAATCGAGGATGATTGCGTATTGATAATTACAAATATTCCGATAATGGAAGATGAAGGGGCTTATGATACACTGCCTTTGGGTATTATTTTTACCCAAAGCGGCTTTATTACCGTTTCATCAAAGAAGAATAACGTAATAAGTTCTTTTAATAAAGAAACTTCAAGCTCTTTTGACACAAGAGATAAAACCAAGTTTTTACTTGATATTTTGTTCAGGTCGACAAAATATTACTTAAGATATTTAAACTATATCTACAAGCAATCGGAACAAATTGAAGAAGAGCTTAGAAAGACAATGAAAAATAAAGAGCTTTTTCAACTCTTTGAAGTTCAAAAATCTCTTGTATATTTTACAACGGCACTTAAAGATAACTATGTTGTTTTGCAGAAAATTCTTCGCCTTACTCAAAACACAAGAAGAAATTCTCTTTTGAAGTTTACGGAAGATGATATTGATTTACTTGAAGATGTTATAATTGAAAATCGTCAGGCGCTTGAGATGGTTGAAATGCATAGAAACATTTTAGAAAATATGATGGATGCTTTTGCTTCAATTATTTCAAACAATTTAAATATTGTTATGAAGTTTTTAACTTCAATTGCTATTATTTTTGCAATTCCAACAATGTTTTCAAGTTTTTGGGGTATGAACGTTGCAGTTCCTTTTGCTTCAAATAACTACGGCTTTTTAATTGTCAGTGCAATTTCAATTATTGCGGCAGTTTTAGCTGCAATATTCTTTGCAAAAAAAGGAATGTTTTAAATTAAATTGTAATCTTTTAATATTTCAACAAGCTGCAAAAATTCGTCTTCGCTTAAATTTTTAAGCAGAACTTGAGCGTCAATTTTATTTGCAATTATTTCATCTATTACATCTTCACAGGCTTTGTGTGCAAGAGCTCTCATTGTTATCTCATCATAGGGTTTACCTTGAGCGGCAGCTTTTGCTTGCATTCTGTTTAATTTTGTCTCTTGCTTAATTGAATTAATCAGGTTAAATCTTTTTATTGTTTTATCTTTTTCATCTTTTGTAAAAACATAAAACGAATGGAAGTCTTTATGTAAAGGTTTTTCAAGCTCAACGCCCGTATGATTTCTTATCCATTCATCACTATACGGTGTTCTTGCCTTTAAGTCGTAATAGCCTTCCCCTATAAGCCTTGTTGTATATTTTATATTTTTTTTAAATAAGCTTAATAAAAATAATTTTAAGCTTGAATTGTTTTTATAGACTTGATTGCTTAAACTTTCGCTAAATTCATTAAAACATTGTTCAATGTTGTTGGAGTCAAGAAAAGAGTTTTTTGGAATGTTTACAATACAAGTTCCTCTGAAGCTTGGTTGAGTTTTGTTGTTAAAAATCGGTCTTATCATACTTTTTCCTTTGCGTAATAATTCAACGCTTCTGAATAAATTTATTTGCGCATAAATTTAATTGTCCGCAGGTAAAATTATGTGTTATAATCAAAATCAAGATGGTTACTTTTTTTATTGGAATTTTAATACTTATTTTTGGTTTTATTTTTTATTCAAGATATGTGGAATCTCAATTCGGTATTGAGGATACAAAAACCCCGGCTGTTGCTTTTAATGACGGAGTTGATTTTGTTCCTCTGTCAAAAAATAAAAACATGCTTATTCATCTTTTAAATATTGCGGGCTTAGGGCCGATTTTAGGAGCAATTCAAGGAATACTCTTCGGGCCCGTTGCATTTATTTTAATTCCTTTAGGGTGTATATTTATGGGCGGTGTCCATGATTATTTCAGCGGTATGCTCTCCGTTAAAAATAACGGCGCTCAAATAACCGAGCTTATTAAAAAGTATTTGGGTAAATCATTTTATTTGTTTTTTATAGTCATTGTATCAATTCTGCTTTTATTGCTTGCTTGTGTATTTGTTTATACGGCAGGGGATTTAATTGCGCAAAGATTTTTTAATCAAAGCGATTTTTCGCTTAATAATCCTATTATACTTTCAATCTATTTTGTAATTACGCTTTATTATATCTTGGCAACATTATTTCCTATTGATAAAATTATAGGAAGATTTTATCCGATTTTTGGATTTTTGCTTTTATTTGGGACGCTTCTTGTTTTGGGCGGGTTTTTTATAAATGGAGTACATTTAGATAACATCAACTTTTCAAATATAAATATTCACCCAAAAAAACTACCCCTGATTCCAATGTTTTTTATGACGGTAAGCTGCGGTTTATTGTCGGGCTTTCATTCAACTCAAGCTACGATTATATCAAGAACTCTTAAAAGTCAAAAAGAAGGAAGAATTGTTTTTTACGGGATGATGGCTGTTGAATCATTTATTGCGATGGTTTGGGCGGCAGCGTCGTATCATGTTTATTCGCTTAATATCGTTGATGAAGCTATGAAAGGTACGGTTAATGTAATAAATAATATTACTGATGTTTTTGTTATACCTGTATTTGCTTTTGTTGTAACAATTGCTGTTGTAATTTTACCGATAACTTCGGGTGATACGGCGCTTCGTGGTCTTAGAATGGTTATAGCGGAAGCTTTTAATATTAATCAAAATAAAATAATAAATAGAATTATAATAATATTACCAATAGCTTTAATAATGGCACTTGTTATATTCTGGGCAAAAACAAACTCGGGAAGTTTTTCTCTTGTGTGGAGATATTTTAATTTTGTAAATCAATTAATTGCAATTCCTACTTTTTTATATGCCACGGTTTATCTTTATAAAAAGAAAAAGAATTATTTAATAACCTTAATTCCTGCAATATTTTATATTTTTATAACAACATTTTTCATACTTAACTCTGATACAGGGTTTAATTTAAAATATAATACAGCTTGCCTTAGTGCTTTTATATTGAGCTTTATAGCTGTCAGTTTGTTTTGTATAATTAAGCTGAAAAATGAATAATAAAAAATAAAAAATATATGTCTTGGGGTTATATTTGTTTTATAACTTCCTTAACATAGCTATAATACTCATTATTTTTATAATGATTAATATTATTTAAAACTTCTTCTTTTGAGATATAACCCATTCGAAGAGCAATTTCTTCAAGGCAGGCGATTTTAACTCCCTGATTTTCTTCAATTGTTTGTACATATTGACTTGCTTGAATTAAAGACTTATGAGTACCTGTATCAAGCCATGCAAAGCCTCTTCCAAAAAGTTCAACATTAAGCTTGTTTTTTTCAAGGTATATTTTGTTTAAATCGGTTATTTCGAGCTCCCCTCTTTTAGAAGGTTTTAGAGTGTTAACATAATCAACAACCGAATTATCGTAAAAATATAATCCGACAACAGCATAATCGGATTTAGGGTTTTTTGGCTTTTCTTCAATCGATAATGCTTTAAAATTGTCATCAAATTCAACAACACCAAATCTTTGAGGGTCTTTAACCCGATAGGCAAAAATCGTTGCTTCTTTTTTGTTTTTTGCGCTTAATACCGCTTTTTTGAGCATGCCTGTAAAACCTTGTCCATAGAAGATATTATCGCCTAAAATTAAAGAAACGCAGTCGTTAGCTATAAATTCTCTGCCTAAAATAAACGCTTGCGCAAGACCGTCAGGTGATGGCTGAACTTTGTATGAAAAATTAACCCCGAATTGAGAGCCGTTACCCAATAATTTTTCAAAATTTGAAATATCATCCGGTGTTGAAATTATCAATATATCTTTAATTCCCGCAAGCATTAAAACAGAAATTGGGTAGTATACCATCGGTTTATCGTAAATTGGTAAAAGTTGTTTAGATGTTGCAATCGTGCTCGGGTAAAGTCTTGTACCCGCTCCGCCCGCTAAAACAATACCTTTCATTAAGCTTTACCTCTTAACTTTAAGTAATCGCTCAATGCTTCCTGCCATGGTCTTGTCAAACCGCCGTTTTCCATTACGCTATATTTCGGGCGGGTTGCTTTTCTTGGAAACTCTTCCGTTGTACAGGGCTTTAGGTTAACTTCAAGACCCGATTGCTTAAAAATTTCTTTAGCAAACTCATACCAGCTGCAAGAGCCTGAACCGCAAATATGATATATACCATAGGGCTGATTAAAAAGTTTTGAAATTCCCATAACAAGCTCCATTGTCCAAGTCGGACAGCCTATTTGATCATCAACAACTTGAATCAGTTCTTTATCTTTTAAAGATAGCATTGTTTCAACAAAATTTTTGCCATGCAGACCATAAAGCCAGCTTGTTCTTGCTATATAGAATTTTTGGCAGTTTTGAATTGTCATTAATTCACCATGGTATTTTGTTTTACCGTACATATTAATCGGGTTTGGTTTGTCGGTTGTTAAATAGGGCGTGGTTTTTTCTCCGTCAAAAACGTAGTCCGTTGATATATATACCATTGCGGCATTAACTGCTTGTGTTGCTTTTGCAACGTTTTTTGTACCGTAAACATTAATATTTATTGCTGTTTCAGGTGCGTCCTCAATTTTATCAACATCCGTAAAAGCGGCGCAATGTACCACAACATCGGGGTAAACATCCTCTATTACACTATTAGTCATTTTTTCATTTGTGATATCTAAACTATCGTAATCCGTAGCGGTTACAATCCATCCCAAATTTTCAAATGTTTTACAAATATCCTGTCCGAGCATTCCGTAAGCGCCTGTTACTAATAACTTCATTTATACAAGGCTCGCTTTCTTATTTTCAATTGATTTTATCCATTTTTGATTATCTAAATACCATTTTATTGTCAGCTTTATTCCTTCTTCAAAAGTAATCGAGGGTTTCCATCCTAATTCTTTTGTAATTTTATCGTTTGAAATTGCGTATCTTCTATCATGCCCCAATCTGTCTTTAACATATTCTATACTTGTTTCATCTTTACCCATAGCAGATAGAATTAACTTTGTAATTTCAAGGTTTGTTTTTTCGTTGTGTCCGCCTATGTTGTAAACTTCTCCAACTCTACCAAAATGTAATACAGTATCAATTGCTTCACAGTGATCATAAACATAAAGCCAATCACGAACATTTAATCCGTCCCCGTAAATTGGTACTTTTTCATTTTTTAAAAGTTTTGATATAAAAAAGGGAATTAATTTTTCGGGGTATTGATAAGGTCCGTAGTTATTTGAACAACGAGTGTTTAGAGTTGGAAGTTTATATGTTTCATAGTATGCTCTTGTTAGCATATCGGCACTTGCTTTTGAAGCTGAATAAGGGCTGTTTGGTGCAAGAGATGTTGTTTCATAAAAATACCCTTCACGACCTAAAGAACCGTAAACTTCATCTGTTGAAACCTGTAAATATCTTTCAACTCCAAGTTCTTTTGAAGCCTGAAGAAGATTAAGCGTTCCTTGAACATTTGTTTCTATGAATATTTCAGGGTTTTTAATTGAATTATCTACGTGGGATTCAGCGGCAAAGTTAACAACGCAATCAACTTGAGAGATAATATCTCTTACAAGTTTTTTATCGCATATATTTCCTTTGATAAATTTATAGTTGGAATTATCTTTACAATCATTAAGATTTTCAATATTTCCTGCATAAGTAAGGTTGTCAAGATTTATAATTTTATAGTCGGGATGTTTTTTTAACATGTGTCTTATAAAACAAGAACCGATAAAACCTGCACCCCCTGTTACTAATAAATTCATTAAAACAACTCCTTTTGATTAATTTCGCTTAATTTGGGTTGAACCTTGTCTTTATCTGATAGAACGGGTTCAAAATCTATACCCCAGTCGATATTTATATCTTCATCACACCACAAAAGCCCTCTGTCTGCAAGGGGATTATACTCGCCCGATGCTTTATATAATAATTCAGCGACATCAGATAATACTACAAAACCATGTGCAAAGCCCTCGGGAATAAAAAGCATATTTTTGTTATCCTGCGACAGTTCAACTTTAACATATTGTTTAAATGTTTTTGAATCAGGTCTGATATCAAGTGCTACATCATAAATTCTGCCTTTTGAACATCTTACGAGTTTTGCTTGTCCGAACGGTTTTGCCTGATAGTGCAGACCTCTTAAAACATGTGCGCTTGACATAGAGTGGTTATCCTGATTAAATTCAACCGTTATTCCGTTTTCAAAAAATTCCGATTTTTTGTAGCTTTCAAGAAAAAACCCTCTGTTGTCGCCAAATACCTTAGGTTTAATTAAAATTACATCTTCAATTTTTTGTTTTATAAATTCAAACGGCATTTTATTCCTCGTTTAATCTCTTTATTTAATTTTATGCTTAGAGGGCTTATAATGTCAAATATTTAAAGCTTTTTTATCTGAATTTATTTTTTTAAAGTAAAGTTCTTTGATTAAATTTTCATCATAGTTTGTTTTTTTATCTTTAGGGATTGATTTTAGTATCTCATTCGCAATATTATCCGCTAAGCCTTCTTTTGCTTCTAAATATTTGGCATAATTCGGGTGACATTTGTTAATTGCGCTGTAATAATAAAATATTGAATTTTCCCATGGGTTTGAAATATAAATCGGATAAATTTCTTCTCTTAAAACCTTTAAAATTAAATTTACATCATAATTTTTTTTAATTGTATCGTTTAAATATTTTGCCATCAACTCGCTGTGCAAATTACCCGCACCTCTTCCCATTCCAAGTAAACTTGTATCAATTATAAGTTCTCGTGTAGTGCATAAATCTATAATTTCTCGAGTATTTAAAAATGACAACTCTAAATTGTTGTGAGTGTGAAAATCAAGAGCAATATCTTTGTTTAAATTTTGATGAGCTATGTTATAAAGTTCTTTAATATCCCCTTTATTTAACGCACCGAGCGTATC
Source organism: Candidatus Gastranaerophilales bacterium (assembly GCA_947587615.1). Taxonomy (GTDB): domain Bacteria; phylum Cyanobacteriota; class Vampirovibrionia; order Gastranaerophilales; family Gastranaerophilaceae; genus RUG14156. Next base: position 62,475 of record CANPYC010000008.1, read on the forward strand.
TACAAGAGAAAAGCAATAGGGTGATATTGTGTTTATTGATTTAATTAAATTAATGAGCTCTTTTTTATTGTATTGATTAATGTAAGTCGGGTTTAAAAAGAGCCTGTAACCTTTTTTTTTAATCAGCTGTGCTTGCTTTAGGGCATTAGTTTTATCGTTTTTTTTAAAAGAAAGTCTGATGTTTGATATATTTGAACAGTTTTCATTTATAAGCTTTTTAATATCAAAATCGTTATACATAATCATAACGCAAATTTTTTTAGCATTTACTTTATTGTCTATAACCCTTTTTGTATCTTCAATTGAACTAAAAAGCGTTTTGTTGTTGTTGGTTATATTGTTTTTTAAAAATCCGATTTCAATATAATCGATATTTGATTTTAAAAGAAAATTTATTATATTTTTTGCTTTTTTATTGCCAAAATCCCAGTTATTGATATAACCGCCATCTCTTAGCGTACAATCCAGTATTTTAATATTGCTCATAAATTTCACTTTCAAAACACATGGAGATATTTATAATAATACATCATAAAAAACTATGGCAAAAAGTTTTTATTTAAATTTTGCAATTAAAGTTCGCTGTTATTGTTAAAATTTTTATAACTTTTGTTTTATTTTTTCCAATTATCATTACTGCCTATTATTGTAACTTTTTGAGTATAATTACTAAGCCACCATGCAAGCTCGCAAAAGGTTGAACCGTTTGAATATATCGCCTCTTTTGAATTTGCCAGGTTAAATAAATCGGCGATTGCATCAAACATAGAATTATAATCTTTATTTTCAAGTTCAATTATTCTATCTTTAAATTTTTCTTTTAGAATATTTGAAGTTTCTTTTGTCATAGCACTCAGATAAAAAAATGTATCGGGACTGTACTTTTCAATTTCCCTTATAAAATCTTCAATCGGTTCATTTCTGTTATATTCTGCCCAATCGGGAGCATTTCTCACTTGAAGCGATATATAATTTTTGTCCTTTATGATTTTTTCTCTAATTTTTGAAGTAGGCTTTAGCTTTTTATAAATTCCTTTGTATTTTTCGATTGTTGAATATGGGATTTTATTATATTTTAAACTTAAAGATTCACCTTCAAGCGTTTTATAAACGCACGAGGGGCTAACTATTGTGATTTCATTTTTAGAATTTTTCCATTTTTTTGTTTCTTCTTTGTTATTAAATTCGTTAATTTTAAAATCAAATTCGCTTTCAAAAAGTTCAAAAAATTTTGCACTAACCCAGCCTTTATTATCCCAAAACATACTTATTTCATCGGGAGTAAACCAGTTAATTGCATTCATCAAGCCAAAGATTCTATTCCCTATTCCTGTTTTGGAATCAAAAATCAAATTTACTTTGTTAATTTTTCTTGGAATCAATTTTTTTTTAATTTTGATACCGATAATATTATTAACCTTGTGCCAATCTTTATAATACATTAGCTAAAACTTTCTTTTATGTATTTTATCATGTCTTTTATAATATTAGTTCTTTTGCGTTCCCAGATATATTTTCCTAAAGGGTGTTTTTTAAAGAAATATTCTTTATTCCTTTTGGGAATTGATTTATCAATTGATGAGCTTGTTGTTGAATGGTTATGAAAAACAAAAGATTGATTTGAAATTGCTAAGCTGTATCCTGAATACATCGCTCTAAAACAGTAGTCGTTATCTTCCCAGAATGCGGGAGAAAAATTTTCATCCATTAAGCCGATTTTTTCAATAACTTCTTTTTTGATTAAAACACAGCAAAACAAAGGTTCAATTGTATATTTTAATTTATTTTTAAATTTTGATAAAAATGATTTATATTTTTTCAAGTAGTTTTCTTTTGTAATTTTTTTACCTTTTTGTATTCTTGGTGAAACCATACCCAATAAACTGTCTTCATTAAATACCGAAAGAGTATCATTGAGCCAATTTGGAGTAAATAAAATATCGTTATTTAACAATCCTATGTATTCATAATCTTTATTCAATACTTCTTTTAAGGCTATGTTATTCCCTTTTGAATAACCGAGGTTTTGAGTGTTTTCAATTAGTTCAATATTAAAGCGTGTTTTTTTAAAATCTTTAATATATTCTTTTGTTTCATCGCTTGAAGCGTTATCAACAATTATTAAATCAAAGCAATCAGGGTTTGTATATTTATAAAGAGAATTTAAAAACGGTTTAGTTGCTTCATTAAATTTATTATATGTCAGAGTTATTATTGCAAGTTTTTTCATTATTACACCTTATTAAAAAGTTTCTTTCTAAAATCTCTAAAAGTATATTTTCTAAGCTCTTTTTCTAAATTGTCCATATATTCCTTATAATATTTTGGAGGCTTTTTTCTTCTCCAGGGTTTACCCAGCTGCCCGGCGAAATGGATAATTGCAGGGTTTTTTATAGCTTCATTTATTTCATCAGTTGTATAAACATCTTTGAGATAATTCCAATCTTTTGCTTTTTTAAAGTCGTCAAATTCAATCAGCGCTTCAAGTACGCAATATTTTAAATCAAGAGGTTTTATATTGTTGCAGGTTATGTTAATTGTATCTAAATCAAAGAATTGAAGCCTGTCTTTAAAAACTAGAGCCGTATTTTTAAATTTTTCAAAGTAGTTTTCTTCTCTTAATTTTTTGCAGTTTAAAAGTAACAAACCCGACCAAAAGATGTATTCATTTTTATTCTCTTCAAAATATTTATGACAGATTGTGTTTTTATTATTCTTTTCCGCTCTAACGGCAGCAAGCTCAAACCCTTCAAGGTTGGTATTATAGAGCTCTTCAAGGCTGTTTTTAAAAAATACGTCAACATCAGAATATATTACTTTATTATAATACGGTAATATTTCAGGTATTATTGTTCTATAATAAACAATTTCTCTCCATGAACCCTTGCTTTTTTTAAAACCTTTAAAAATTGAGGGGTCTATATAATGAAAAGAAATTGTATGTTTAGCCTTGTTATTAGTATTTTTTGTAAGTTTAGTAAGTGCAGTTTGTTCGTTTAGTGAAATATCACTATGCAAAATATGAACATCATAGTTTGAATTAGCGCAGTTATCAAATAAGCTTTTAATTGCAATAGCGCTTGCAGGAATAATTCTTTTATCAAAAGTAAAAACTATTGGTATTCTAGGCGCTATATTTTCCATTAATCAATCCTTTTAAATTTTCAAGAGAAGTATTATAAAGCTTCTGCTCATAAATTTTTAAATTATCCTGCATAGCTTTATATTCATCTTTATTCATCTTAATACCTTTAATTAGAGCATTTTTATAATCTTTATCATCATCATATAAAATTGCATTATCTTCATTTAAGCCGTTAATGGGGGCAAAACTTTTTATAATAATACAGGGTTTTAAAAATCCGTATACAAGCTGAAAATTGCCTGATGTACCTGATGTATTATAACGGATGTGTTCAGGGTCATAGTCGTTATATGATGTCAGCATAAAATCGGCTTTCTCAAGCTCTTCATACATCTTTTTAAAACTCAATCTGCCTTTAATATCAAAATATGGTCTTAATTCTTTATTGATGTGTTTTAAATTGCCTTTTCCAACGACTGTTATTTTAAAATTTTTATAACCTTTTTTTAGTATTTCATAGGCGCTATCAACTATCATTTGAGAATTTTTCTTGTTTGGTCTTATTGCTCCTATTGTAATAAAATTGGTAATATCTTCATTTTTAGCTGTTATTTTAACATCTCCAAAATAATGCGGATTAACAACAATTGAGCTTGCGCCCTTATAGTTTAGCTCTCTTAAAGTAATTAAATCATCTTTCCAGCTTCCCCTATCAACGGCAAAACTTGCTTCATGTTCAACAAAAAGAAGTTTTTTCTTATCAACCATAGGGTTAAATGCGCTGTATGCTTCATCATAATGCACACAATCACATATTTTACCTACTGTTGTAACAATTACGCCACAAGAATTATTCAGGGATGAATTTTTAAAATATTCTTTAATTTCTTTTCGATTCAAGGTGTTTATTGATAGATTTTCATCCTTAAATCTGCAAAATAAACCTTCTTTAATTCTTGCGGGGTCTAAAAGAACGGATACATGGTAGCCTAAATCAAGAAGATATTTACAATACCCGGGGACTACCTCAGAATGCGACTTTGAGCAAGGTTCCCAAACAAAAAAAGTATTTTTCTTAACTATTGGCAATTTAATTTTTTTTCTATATATCGGCAAAAATCCAAAAAGATAAGTTGTCAGAGTGTTATTATATTCTTTAATTTTTGCAATTGCCAAATTAAACAAATACTTTTGCTCTTTAACAATCGTTCTTTG
>CANPYC010000009.1 GCA_947587615.1 Candidatus Gastranaerophilales bacterium
AAATTTGAAAGTTTTTCAATTTTTATCTATGCTCTTTTGGTAGGTTTAATAGGCGCTTTGGGAAATTCTTTTCAAATTAAAGCTCTTGAGGAAGGTGAGCTTTCAGTCTTAGCACCGATTAATTCATTTAAAATTATTTTCAGTTTGATTTTTTCTCTTTTAATTTTGTCTGAAATACCTAATTATAGCGCTCTAGTCGGAATTTTTATGATACTTTTTGCAAGCTGTTTTCTTTTTGATACAACTAAAGAAGGGTTTTCCTTTGCGCTTTTTAAAAGAAAAGATATACAATATCGCTTTGCAGCGGTTTTTATGACTGCACTTGAAGCGATTTTTATTAAAAAACTTATACTTTTATCAAATGTTCAATTTGCACTTTTTTTGTGGGCATTTGCTTCTTGTCTGTTTTCTTTTTTGTTTATCAAAGAAAAGAAGGAGTTTTATAGGGTTAAAAATTTGAATATGTTTTTGTGTCTTACTTTAACAATGGCAATTATGCAGTTTAGCACAAATATTCTTTTTAAGATTATGAATGTAAGCTATGCACTGAGCTTGTTTCAGCTTTCTTCAATTCTTAGTGTGGTTTTAGGGTGGAAAATATTTAAAGAAAAAAATGTCATAAAAAAGCTTATAGCTACAACTGTTATGATTATAGGTGCAGTGATAATAATTTTAACAAATGGTTAAAATAAAATATTAAAATATGTAACAATTTTTTTATTGATTAAAATTTGAGTTTGAAATAATACTTTAAATATATAGTATATAAATATTATATAAAGGCAATATTTTGATACAACTTCAAGTAGATTTTAGTTTATTAAATAAATATTTTGGAATTTCTTTGAATAAAATTCCTCAATATGCTAACAAAGATATTGAGGAAATTATGGAGCTTGAAGCCCAACAGGGCAACACAAAGGCTGCTAACTATGAAAAAATATTGTCAGACCCTGATAAAATAATAGAAATTTTCAAACTTTCAAACCCTGAAAATAAGCTAATAATTTTGCAAAATATGTCTGAAGGAGATTTAGACGACCTTTTACCCTTCTTGAAGAATGAACAGCTTTCTTTGGGTTTAAATTTCTTCACTGATGAAAAACTGCTTACTATGTGTCAGGGGCTGCCTGTTGAAGAAATTGTCGGCATGATTTTTGAAAAATTTAACCTTTTTGACGTTCTTTCTTTAATGGAAGATGATAATATGAACGATTTTCTTATGCAGCCTGATGTTGAGAGAAAATACGCACAGAAATATTTTGAATCGTTAGACGAGCAAACCCTGAAAAATATTATGGTTTATTCTTTCGGCGTCGAATTTAAGGATAAAGATTATAGGGAAAATATTGAACATCTTGAGAATTTGAACGATAGGGAATATAAACGCTTTATGCTTTCTTTAGAGCGGGAAAATAAGATGAATTTAATTAACGGAATTGTTGAACAGGAAGAAGATTTGCTGCTTCTGTTTGAACCTTCGGATTTAATTGCTCCGATGACTTTGCTTATGAAGCAGGATAAAGTTAAGATGATGAAAAATTTAGACCCTGAATTTTTAATACCTATGATACAAGAGCTCCCGATTGATTTAACTCAAATTGTTTTAACTCAAATAGACCCGATGGAATTTGCAAAAGTATTGGTAAAAGACTTTAAAGACATCCTGCCTTCGGTTGTGCTGTTTTCAACTAAGACGAATTAAAAATTTAGCGCAAAGACAGGTCTTTTAAAAACTTTTTGATTAAATCAAAAACATCAGAATTGATATTAAAAATATCATCTTCAAATGCTTCACCTAAGGATTTTTTATGTCCCTTTTTTGCTTTTAGTGCAATAAAAGATAATACTTTTCTTTTTTCAATATAATCTAAGTCGTTTTTTATTCCTTTAGCGTTAGATATAAAGCTTTCAACACAGTTATAAAACGGGTCATCTTTAACGGAATTTAAGCACAATGTTTCTAACATACCACAGCACTTGCAATCGGGCATGATAAACACTGCGGCTTTTGTTTTTGAATTGGTAAATTCTGCAAATTTTTTAGGAATATCAAAATCTAAATTTTTTATTTTTCTTTTTTGCAGTTCTTTTAAAATTGAACAAGCTTTTTGAAAGCTTGATTTTGCTTCGTTATCGGCATCAAGCATAATAGCAAACGCATTAATTTGAAAATCTGTTTCTTTTGGAGATTTTAGCGCAGCAGATAGTGTATCTATAAATTTTTTACGATTATCCTTGCCATCTATACAAATAACTTGTATATTGTCAATATTTAATGATTTTAAAAGCCGATAAATTACTGCCCTATCATCAACACCTTCAACAAACAATAACTTATCTTTATTTATTCTTAAAGAGTCGCTCATTTGAATACTGCCCTTATCTTATTTCAAAGTTGTTTTGAAGTGCGTTTTTTAATTCATCCGTTGTATATTCAACAGAAATTATCTCGTCTTGTTTAGCTTCAAGTCTGTAATAGTTATCAAAATCATCCTCTAATTCCAGCTCGTTGAATGCTTTTAGATAATTTTCAATACATTCTTTTGAATGGGTTGTTGCAAAAATTTGCACTCCAAATTCCTTAGCAGCTTTAAGTATAACCTTCCAAACACTATTCATAACGGAATAATGAAAACCGTTTTCAATTTCATCAATTAAAATTATCCCGTCTTTTGTAGTGTAGATTGTTGTTAAAATTTTAAACAACGTTTTTATGCCATCCCCTAAAGCACTAAAAGGCAAATATTTATCCAGCCCTAAATCAACTTTTAGAGTGTTATCCTGCGATAAGGTTATATTATTAAGCCTTGGAGCAATGGTTTCTTTTAAAAGTTTGATAAGTATATCATCTTGTTTGTTTGTTTGAATTTCATCAAATTGTTTAACATAATTATCAAGATATGTATTTCTAAGATTAATTAATTTTGTATCGGATATATGTATTTTATCTGATTTATTTGTTTGATAATAATTACCGTTGGTATTTATAAATAAATCTGTTTTAGCTTTATTTTTTGAAGAGTATAAAAATCTAAACCCTGTTTCTTTTTTTGTAATGTTTTCGGGCTTTTCATCTTTTATAAATCTTTGCTCTTCTTTAATATTTTCGCATAAATGAATATTTAATTTTAAGTTATTATGTGATGTGGATATAATTATAGGGTCTTGTGTGTTTAAATTATGAAAAAAACTATAACAATTGTTTGAATTAAAACCGCTGAAATTAATAAAATAAACAGATTTAGGATTATACAAAAGAGATATGGCTTCTAAAAGGGTTGATTTTCCGGTATTATTTTTACCCGTAATAAGATTAATTTGTTTTAAATTATCCAGTTGAAAATCTTTAAAACCTTTATAGTTTTTTATTTTAATATCTTTTATCATATAATTACGCCTAAAAATTAAAATTAACCTTATATTTATAGCATAAAAATCTTAAAATTAGAATATATCATAAGTTTTATTGTTTTTATATCTTATACGCCTTTTTATAAAACAAAAATCCCCCGACTATGCTTATAATAATAACGGGAAGCCAAGCAGCCAAAAAGGGCGGGATTGTATTTGTTGCGCCAAGGTTGAGAGAAAGCGCTCTTATAACGTAATAAACAAAAATTATTAATATGCTGAATAAAAAGCCCCTGTTGTATCTTACTCTTGGCGGTGTTATTGCAAGAGGTACACCTATTAAAGCAAGCGCTATTGTTGTCATAGGCAGGGCAAGCTTATCAAACAAATTTATTTGATATTCAACAATTATTTTTTCTTCAAGCAGTTTTTTTTGTTTTTTAATATGCTTCATAAGTTTAATAAAGTTATATTCATCGGTTGTTTCTTTGACCATCTCGTTAACATCGCCTATTCCAAAATTTACTTTTGATTCTTCAAATAAGCTTGTGTTGAAGATTTTGCCGTTTTTTGAAATTGTATATATAACCCCGTTATCAAATTTCCAACCGTAGTCTGAGGTTGTTCCTTTTTTTGCTTGAATGATTTTTATATTTTTTTCATCCGATATATCAATAACGGTAACGTTATTTAAAGTTTTATCCTTGCATTTTTGAGCATAAAAAAGCCTTTTTAGACTTCCGTCTTTTCCTAAGTCTTTAACTGTAAAATTCATTTTGTTTTCAGGGATATGCTTTTGCTCAATTGAATAAATCGCTAATGACTTAGAACCTATTGTCGTAGCGGGAACAATAAATTCATTAATTAAAAAGCTTACAATTGTCATTAAAATTGCAAAACAAAAAATCGGTCTTGCAACTCTTTCAATGCTAATTCCGCAAGCTTTAAAAATCGTTATTTCGGATTTTAAGCTTAAATCATTAACCGTCATAACGGTTGCAAAAAGGGTAGATATCGGAATGGTTAAAGTAAAAACCTGCGGAAGGTTTAAAATTATCATCATAATTGCAATATGAAAGGGCATTCCGTAAAGAGAAATTTGCTTAATTAGCTGTGTAAAGGTTTCAGAAGCAAAAATAATTGATGTAAAAATTATAACGCCAAGCACAAAAACGCTTGATAATTGCTTTATTATGTATCTGTCCAAAATGCTTAATCTGCTATATTGGTTTATAACATAATTTTTTAAATCGTTATATTTTGAATATATTTTTTCCGTTTTTATCATACATTTTTGCTCTTTTTTGTGCAATTGTATTAAATAACTTGATTTTCTCACTATCGGAAAGATTTTTCAAGTAATTTAAACGTTTTTTAAGCAATTCAAATGCGCTAAAAATATTTTCACCGTTATTTTTAAGCATGCCCATAATTAAATCGCTGTTTGTCATAGCAAGCCTTGTTGTATCTCTAAAGCCGCTTGATGCAATTTGTTTTGAATAATCGTCTGCGCAATCAAACAGCAAAAAGGATAATAATGCAGGTAAATGCGATATTTGAGCGCACATATAGTCATGATTATTCATATCAATTTTTAAAGGTATTGCTTCCACATCTTCTATAACCTGAATTAAAAGTTTGTTGTTCTTTTGAATAAGCCACTTTGACCCTTTAAAAAGGTTTTTATCTCCTGCCTTAAAACCTGTTTTTTCGCTCCCTGCCATCGGGTGAGAGAGAATAAAATTAAAATTATATTTTTTATTTGATAAATTATTTAATAACTCGGCTTTTATTGAAGCAACATCGCAAACAATCGTTTTCTTGTTTAAAATATTATTTAATCCCTCCAGTTCTTCAAGAGTTTTAGAGAATTTTGAGCAAACAAAAATAATATCGCAATTTTTTAGAATATTTATATCGTTACTTGAATTTTTGCAATATTTCAAAGCATTTTTGAAACTTGAATTTGAATGGCAGTATATTTCATATTTTTCGTTTTTATAAAGCGCTTTTAATAATGAGCTTCCAATAAGCCCGAGCCCCAGTATTCCAAGTTTTATTCGTGCATTTTTCATAGAAAAATTATAACATTTGGATAACTTGAGCTGCAATTTATTTGTTAATTTTTGTTGATTAATTGTTATAACTCATAAAACAAGAGCTAAATTTGCATATTTTTAAATTCATTATAAGCGTTTAACATTTGATTTCTTAGCTGAATTGCCATCTGCATTGCAAGGCTTGACTTTTCCGCTGAAATCATAACATCATGAACGCTTATATCCCCGCCTGCGGAGAATGTTTCAAAGTCGCTTTCCGCTTTTCTTACGGTAGTATTTAATTCATTCAAACCGTTTGATAACCCGTTTTGAATATCTTGCGCCATTTTTGCGGTCGGTGAAATATTTTGAACTTTTTGAGCGTTAATACTGTCAAGCCCTATAAACATTTCGCTATGCCCTTTTAGGGGCTGCGAGCTTGTGTCGGAGATTGAATTAAAAATTTGACTAAAATCTTCTTCAGAGCTTGTTTTGCTAAATTCCGGAGAAAAATCTTTATTAAATTGTCTGAAGGTTTTTTCAAAACCGTCAAGTCGAAAATTAGGATTAATATTAAAACCGTTGTTCATACTTACCACCTTATAAAATCAACTAAATTATATATTCATAGCGCTTTGAATCATTGATTTTGTGGTTTGCGCCAATGTGACATTTGCTTCATAAGACCTTGAAGCGTTAACCATATTAACCATTTCTTCAACCACGCTGACATTTGGAAGCTCTACAAAGCCGTTTTCATCAGCGTCAGGATGATTAGGGTCATATACTATTTTTGTCGGGTTTTTTGCTTCCGTTATTGAATCAACCATAACTCCTTTTGGTATAACGTTTTCACCCATTGTTACTCCGCCTTTTAAATATGGTTCATTCGGCGGGTCAAATTCAACGTAAGCATTGCCTCTTGGGAAACTGAAACCTTTTTGAAGTGCCATTTCTTTAAAATTTACTTCTTTCTTTTTATAGACTTCACGCTCCCCTTGAGCATTTCTTGTTGTATTCACGTTTGCAATATTTGATGAAATTGTATCCATCTTTATTCTTTGAGCGTGCATTCCGCTTGCCGCTATGTCAAATAATTCAAAACTCATATTCTATCCTTTTTAATTTAAAGATTAGCTGTTTTGTCCTCTTATAATATCTTTAAGCTCTGTATAAGACTTTGATAAAAGAGAAGCAACAACTTGATATTGCATACCGTTTCTTGCTTCATCCATCATTTCAACTTCAAGATTGACATTATTACCATCAGCGCTTGTTGGCTCAGCCATATCAAGCTCGGTATCAATAAAAAAACCTTGGCTAACTTGTGTATTCATAAATGCGATTTGTTCAGGCGTTTGACCTTGAAGAAAAGTCGGATTTTTTTGATAATTGATTGAATTTTGCAGTTTTATTTGCTCTTTTTCGTTTTCTCTTTTGATAACGTTTTGCAAACTTCCTTCAAAACTTACTTCCCTTCTTTGATAACCGGGTGTTAAAACGTTTGCCGTGTTGGCTGATATTGCCTTAGAGCGCTCGTAGAGTCCGTCGAGCGCCATTGAAGCAATATCTTTTGTTCTGTTGTTGATTAAGTCCATATTCTAATTCTATCCTTACAATATACACGCATTATTTTTTAATTTTTAAGCAAGAGGCAGGGTGATTGAAAAAATCGTTTCTTCGCTGTCGCTTTTTATTAATTCAAAAACTCCAAACTGCGAACCTATGAACTTTTTGCATACCCCAAGACCTATTCCCCAGCCGTCTTTTTTTGTAGTGTAACCTGATTCAAATATTTTTTGTCTGTTTTGCTCTGCAATCATCTCGCCATGGTTTATAAACAGTATTTTTATTTTTTCCTCCTGTTGAGTTAGCTTGATAATAATTTCGTCGTTTTTCGTGGAATCGTTCGCATTTTTAATAATATTACCCACAACGATTTCAAATTTTTGTTCATCAACAAAAGCACTTGCCTCAAACCCTGCCATCTCATCAATTAAAACAAGTTTATTATTTTTTTCTTTAAGAATATTTGTATAGGTTTTAATTGAATCTTGAATAATTGTTTTGATATCTTTTTGTTGTAAATTAACAACATCAATATTTTTAAATTGTTCAATTTGAGCTTTAATAAGGGCAATTGATTTTTTAATCGGCTCTGTAGTTTCGCTGTCCCCTGTTTTCTTTTCAAAAATTCTTGTGTAAATATCCATTATACTTAATTGATTTTTAATCTCATGGGCAATTTGTTTTGCATTTTCATAGATTTCATTTCTCAATGTCGTATTTGTGGAATTAATATTTTTATAATTTTCCTGAATTTTTGTATTGTACTCGTTTTCTTGTATGGTTTCCTGATAAGATTTAATTATGTTTAAAATTACCCCGTTCATAAGAGAGTTATCTCTGCGCTCGGGTTTGTAGGAGTGAAATTCTTCGTCGTAGTTAATTAAAAACAACGATTTTAAAGTTTTATAAACATCTCCAACAAGCTTTGAATTTAATTTTAAATATATTTCATACTTATCTTCTTCAACTTCTCTGTATAAAAAAGCACAGTTATATCTTTGTGAATTTAATACAATAAAGCCGATTTCATCCACGTCAAACTTTGAAAATTCAAAGTCGCTAAACTCTCTTAAGGTTACGTCGTTACAGTATTCAAGCCTTTTTATTAAGCTGTCTGTTCCTTCGATATTTTTCAAACGGGTGAAGACAATTGCTTTTGCGTGATTTGCGGCAATCGGTTCTAAAACACTTCTGGCAATTGATTTAATAACACTAAGCGAATACTGTTCGTTTTTTGTCAAATCAACATTTTCAAAATATGTATTGAAATTTTTTTTTGTTCTTTGCATATTAACTTACCATTATATTTTTAGCGTATAAGTCTTGCGCAAAACAAGACTTATACTGCAATTTTTTTAGCTTTTGGTTTAAAGCCTTTATTAATAGCGTACAATACCGCTTGAGTTTTTTCTTTAACCTGTAATTTTTGGAAAATATTGTTTACATGGGTTTTTACGGTTGTTTCAGAGATAAATAAATCTCTTGCAACGTCTTTATATGTAGCTCCTTCAAGCAGTAATGACAATACTTCTTCTTCTCTGTTTGTTAAGTAGTGGAGCAGATTTTCTTCCCCGTCATCTTCCTGATTGTTTTGTCCGTTCTTTTCAAAGTCTTGGAAATATTCAAAGAATTTAGAACACAATACATTAGGAAGATAAATCTTACCCATTGAAACTTCGTTCAGCGCTTTAATTAATTGAGCGGAAACCATTGTTTTTAATACATAACCGCAAGCGCCGACTTTCATTGCTCTATATATTAAATCAGCGTCATCATAAGCGGTTAAGACAATTACTCTTGTTTTTAAACCGAGTTTTTGAATTTCCGCAATTGCCGTAATTCCGTCAACTTCAGGCATATTGATATCCATTAAGACAATATCGGGTTGATATTTCTTAATTAAAGAAATAGCGACATTAGCATTACCTGCATTAGCCGTTACTTCATAGTCGTTTTCTAAATTTACCAGTTCACGAACCCCTGAGGCGTGCTCATATTTGTCATCAACGACAATGACTTTTTGCTTCCTCTTAAAATCCATCGTTCTTCCCATTAATCCTCCAAAAAGTATATTTTTATTATTATTTAATCTAAATTATGTAACTTACATTTAGAATATACTTCTTTAGGGCGATTTATTCATCAATAGCAAGATTTAAATTTAGCCTATTTAAACTGCTTCTTTTTATCTAAATCTTTAGATTGATATTTTTTTCTATGACAAATTTCAACATAATGATATAATTTTTTTATAAATCATTTTACTTTAGGTGGATATTATGAAATATGAATACGGACTTAGTTTAGAAGAATTAGAAAAGAGAACTTCAAAAGATTATCTTGTTACAAAAAAAATGCTTGACCTTGATGCTTTTGAGTTTCTTAAATTGGCTGACGGTGATAAAAAAGCACTAAGCTACCTTGTTAAAGCGGCAAGAATAATTGAAAAAATTAATATGCAGCTTGACTCACATCATAATCTTCCTTTTAAAAATTTTCTTGATGAAGAATTAAAAAAAGGTGCTAAGGCTGATAAAAGAGCACAATTAACAAAAATTCTTTTTGACGCTCAAAAGGGAATATTTGCTCTTGATTGTGAATCTAATATGGTTAAACTTGCAGCAAATTTAGAAAAAAGAGCAGGCAGGGGTCTTTATCCCGATAATCTTGAAAAAGAAGAATTTCACAACATCTTAATAAATATGATTAATGAAGGAAAAATTTTGGATGTTAAAAAAATTCTAAACCAAAGAAGCGTTGTTGAAAGAAAAGATAAAGAGCTTGTCGCAATTGATTATGTTGATAAATTTGAACAGGATTTTAAAAAAATAGCGGAACTCCTCTTAAGAGCAAGTTGTTTATCGACAAATACGGAATTTAACGAATATTTAAGATTACAAGCCCAGGCTTTTTTGGTGGCTGACCCTATGCTTGACGCTTATGCGGATAAAAAATGGGCAGCGCTTCAAGATACACCATTGGAGTTTACCATTACAAGAGAAAACTACTCGGATGAAATGACTGAAACGGTCTATGAGAACCCTAAGTTAAGCGAATTATTAAAAAAACACGATATCCCCGTTATATCAAAAGATTACTTAGGGGCAAGAGTAGGAATAGTTAATAAGGAAGGAACGGACTATATTTTAAAAGTTAAAGACTATCTTCCTTTAATGGCGCTTCACATGCCCTATAGTGACGAGTATGAACAGGTAATTAAACAAGACTCTGAAGTTTCTCAAACAATGGTTGATGTAGATTTAATTGAAGTAGCGGGAGATGTCGGAGCATTTAGAGCGGGAATAACATTAGCTGAAAATCTTCCGAATAATGATAAGCTCTCTTTAACAATAGGCGGCGGAAGAAGAAATGTTTACCACAGACAAATTCGCTTTATTACAAGCGAGGACGCTAAACAAAAACTTCAAGAAAGATTGGATAATATCTTAGAAAAAGAATTTCATCAATATTATGATGATACTATGGATCATCCTTTTACAATCGGGCATGAAAACGGTCATTCTCTAGGTCCAAAGGGAGGCTGCGAAGCTTTAGGAAAGTATAAATCAATAATTGAAGAAAATAAGGCAGATATGGTTTCTCTTTCTATGCTTGATATATTAACAGAAGAAGGATTGTATACGGAAGAGCAAAGAAAGAAAATTATTGTAACTTATGCAGCGGATAATATGCTAAAATCTAAACCTGAGCTCACTCAAGCGCATAGAGTTCGCTCTGTTATGCAAAATTATTACTTTATTCAAAATGAAGCAATGAAAATATCTAAAGACGGGTTTTTATCGGTAAATATTGACAGAATGGTTTATATAGCCCGTCAAATGCTTGGTGAAATTGTCAAAGTTCAAATGAGCGGAGATTTTAAACAAGGTGAAAAATATGTTTTGGATAATTTTATCTGGACGGACGAGATGGAAATTGTAAGCCAAAAATTAAAGAAAATATCAAAAAGATTAAACGGCACAGTTGAGCATAAACTTGCAGATAAATTATTTGAAGAAAAAATATAATAAAAACGTTATCAAAAAACACAATAAATATCATACTTAAATACCTGATTTATTTATATAAATCAGGTATTATTTAAAAAACATATAAGAGAGTTTAACCCATTACCGTTTTTAAATTTTTAAAGCCGTTGTTTATGGTTTTTATTCTGCTCTTGCAATTTGCGTCATCTTCGTATTTATGAAGATGTAACATTTCAATATAATTTTTATCCGCAGTATTATCTCGAACTTGCGCTACAAGAAGGGACAATTCTTTATCTTCATCAGCGGAAAGATAAGCTTCCATACTGTAAGAATAATCGTCATCATTTGCGGTTTTATTGCTTAATAGTTCTATTAAGCTGTTGATATTTGAAGTTAAACTTTCAATTGTTTCATCTTTTGAAGCGCAATCTTTTGTTGCAAGATAAATTGCTTTAGCAACATCAGCCCTGTTTAGAGCAACTTTAGAGGATGGTGCGTTTAATTTATCATAGATTTCTTTTACTTTTTCATAATAATTTTCTAATCTTTGAGCTTTTATGATTTCTTCTTTTGAAAGCGCTGCACAAGCTTTGCTGTCGTTATATTTATCAACAAGTTTTTTGTCTTGTGAATTTAAAATTTGCGGCTCTTTGTTTGAAGCTTCATCAAAGTTATTATTTTTTAATTTGCTTTCAAAAGAGACACTGTCTTTTTGTTCGATATTTTGAAATGATTGAAAATTATTTTTTAGTGTTAGATTTTGATTATTTTTAAATTTATCTGAGAAAATATTTGTTTTAATCGGATTAATTGGACTTACTCTCATCTTTTTTCCTTTCTTTGTATTTACAAAAACGCTGAAAGAAAAAATTTGCTCATTTGATTACAAAAAAGTTAATATTTTCTAATACGTTATGAAGCTTAACATACTCTTTTCAAAATATTAAAAATACTATATAATTAAGTAAACTTTTGTAAATATATGCTTATGTTGTAACACTTTATTTTTTCACCTTACTTTAATAAAACAACAAAATGCATGTGCAAAAACCAGAGGTTAAAATGAATTTTAAAAATTTTAAAATAGTTAGAAAATTAAAAGATTTAAGCCCGACAAGATTAAAATTGGCAATGTTTCAAGGTATTCAAGACTGTAAAATTGCTTCAAGATACATTGACTATTTAATTCCCGAAGAAAATAAAGGAATAAATAAGGATAATGAAAAACTTGAAAAGATGGTAAGAGATACCCTGATTAAAGAATTTTCTCCCAAGATTAAAGATATGAAGTCTTTAGAATTGTTAGTTGACGCAACTGTTCATAATATTAAACAAAAGCAGCTTAAAGCAATGGGCGGTTGGGAAGATATAGAATTATAAGCTTTAATAATTAATCTTATTATTTGTGTGTCGGTGTTGAAAGATATGGCGGCTTGAGTGTCCGCTTGTAAAATATAAATTATATTTATAGGGATTTTTGGATGTTTTAATCAAAGCAAATATTCCTTATAAAACTTGTATTATTTTGATATCAGAGTTTATTAAGTTGAAGATAAATTTAATCCGTTATTATTTTATAGTTTAATAACGGATTAAATTTAATTATATATATTTAAAAATTTTATTTTTTATTTTTATCTTGAGGGAACGTAAAAAGTTTCAACTGTATCACCCAGAATAATATTACCTGCTTCAGACTTTATTGCGCCGTCTTCAACAAAATATCTTATGTTGTCATCAACATATTTTTTACATTCTTCGCTGTAAACTTTTCTTCTTAGCCTTGTTCCGTCTTTAAGCGGACAGTTGCCTTTTTTGTCTTTTATTTCAATTTCTTCGACCTGCGTTTTTTTAGGTCTTAAGTCATTTTCTTTAAAAGACTGCCCTTTAGGCAAGCCGTTTTTGGTTATGATACTTATTACTTTTGAACCTTGTTCGTCGTAGCTGTATATCGGCCAAAAATAAAGAGGGCTTTCACTTAATTTAAGATTTTCCTTAAGTGTATCAATATTATCTTCAAATGCTTTTATATTATCGCCGTTAATACCGATGTCACCTAAACATTTTTCATATTTTTGCGCACCTTTAGCTTTATTTTTTTCAATTGTTTCAAAAAATTTATCAACGGTTGTGTTATTTTTGCCGATTGCTTTTTTTACAAGCCCTTCAACATAATTATAAGCACCTTCGTTTCCTTTGGGATTAGTCGCTTTTGCGGGAATTTCAAGAGAGATTTTAAAACCGTCTTTCAGTGCGTTTAAGTCCTTTTGTTTATAAAGAGAAGTAATTGCGCTTACTTTTTTGTAATAGTCAACAAAGGGTGAATTTTTATCCGTTGCTCTCTGGTGAAGAATTTGATTTCTGTTTGTAACATCGGGATTTTTGCAGGATTCTTCATAGCCCGTTTGAGCGTATTCCATACCGTTATAAAGAGCATTAACACCGCCTATTGCGCAGAGCACCTGCCACAATCTTTCTTGTATGCCCATTGAATTTGAAAGAATTTTATAACAAAACTCCGTGATTTCAGCTTCGTTATAGTCGCCTGCGTTTCTAAACAGGTCATAAACGGAAATTTCATAAGGCATATTTCCAAAAGCATTTGCTCTTTTATAGTCACGGTCATTTCCGTCACCTTCGGGTCTTGAGCCGTTTGTGAGTTTTCTTAAGGACTTATAAAGAGCTTCTTTTTTGGTTTCGTCATTTGAATATAAATCTTCAATAGCTTTAGAGAATATCTGCGCAACGGCTATTGCTCTCGGGCTCATATTTTTATAATCAACTCTGCCTGTGATTTTTTCTGCAAATTTTTTGGTTTCATCATCTGCAGCATTAAAATTTTGCATTAAAAAGAGATTCATATCCAAAGGAAGTGTATGCAATAAGCGAGGTTTATCATGGTTTTCAAAGAAAACATGAGATAGCATTGCAGTATTCGGCTGAGCATATTGCATAAAATTTTGTGTTTTATCTTTTAATACTTTTAAATTACCCGCTTGGCTAATAGCATCATCGCTTCCATTTTCGGGGTTAACACCTGCAAACATTGAAAGATTGTTAAAATATGCGTCATAGTTTGAACCTGTTGTTGCGTTAATTTGTTCAAGAAAATCCATCTCCTTTGTGTAGGGAAGTTCTTTTTCATGGAGTCTGTTGTATCTGTCATGATTAAAGTAGTCTTTTGCAAGTTTGGAGTCAAAATTGTATAATTCTTCGTCCGACCAATTGCCTAAGAAACTCCATAAATCGGTAATTTCAGCAATTATATATGAAGCAGGGTTATATTTTCTAACATTTTCAATATATTCCCTCCAGAAACTTTGTGCATCTTGCCAAATACGCTCAAACGTTGCATCGCCGCTTCTAACACTATCAAGGTCGGCTATATCTTTTGAAGCGTCAAATCTCCAGTTTAGTCCGCCTCTGCCTTTTTCGACAATGGCTTCAGCAAGTTTAAAATCTTCAAGAGAAATGTTTTCTAAATCTTCTTTCATTTCCTTGAATATGCCAACTGCCGAGTCTTCTTTAATTTCTTTTTTAATAAGGTCTATAACTTTTGTTTTTTCTTTTTCGGGCGACATACAAGCAAAAGAAGTTAAAGATTTAATATATGTATTAGAGAGCTTTTTATAGTCGATATCGCCGTTTTTATCATTCAGCGCTTGAGGACACATTGCTCCCGCTAAAATATTTTTAATTATCCTTGGTGCGTAAGTTTTAACGACGTATGTTTTATATTCTCCATTGTCTTTATATTGCTTCGGAATTGCATCTTCAATATATTTGTTTACGATTTTATTAAATCTGTCAAGCGTACCTGAGCTAAATAATTCATCATTAAAACCGGGCTGAGCAAAAATTGCACTTAACTCCGGTGCGGTTTCGATTGACTGAAGAGGAAATTCTTTAATATATTGTTCGATTGATTTATTCTGTTCCAATACCAAAGAATGAATATCATCTAAATTATCTTTAATTTCTTCGTATTCTTGGGGTGTAATTCTGTTGTTTTTTGCAATTTCTTCTTTTCTTCTCGGGCTTTCTTTTGCGGTGTTTAAAATTAAATCCGATTGAACGGTTTCACTCCAAAAAGAAGCAACATTTAAAAGATAGTTTCTTGCGTCAATACAGCCTTGAATTTTACCTTCATCAAGACCCGGATTTGATAAATTCATTTTAATAATATCAACATTACCATCCCAGAAATTTGCACCGCCTGCGTGTGATTTATCAACAATTTCAAAATTATCAAAAACCAAAAAGTCTTTAATTTTTTCAGTGCTGCTTAAAGAAATAACATTGTTGTATCTGAAAGCTTCTTTTATTTTCTTGTCGCTCGGGTCAACTTCAAAATAGTAAGGTTGAACAGAGTCGTTATGAGTAACTATATCATAATGATCTTTTGGTTCTTGGTCATAGCTAAAGCAGAGGTTTTTAGTATCATCTCTTTTTTCGGGGCTTAAAAGCCTTTTATCAAAGAATTGAAGATATGTTGGTCTTTTGTCGTCGTAATCGGGAGTGTTGGGTCTGTTAACCAATCTTATACCGATATTTTCCAATGTATCTTTACCTGCCTTAAGTTTATCGGGCAGAATACCGAGTTGAATTTTGCCTTCAACTTTGAGCATATTATAAAAAGGAGAATTTTTACCCCATTTAAGAACATGTTGAACCAAAGGAGATTGGATTCCTTGGGAAGTGAAAGCGCCGTCTGCTATGTAGCCTTTTCCTCTTTTAAAAAGCTCATAGTTAAATTCTTTAAAATCATCTATGTTAGAGCATTGGTATTGATTGCTTGGCCAGTATTTATGACTTGAAACTTTGTCTGCACCAATGTCAGGAGTTGACATAATATATGTATAAGGGTCTAATACGTTACTGTGCTTTAAAAGGTAGGTTAAACCCTTGGTGCTTCCGCCAAGCTTATTGAAGTGATTTCTTACAAAGCTTTTGTCTTGCGGCTTTAAGATTGATTCTTTATCTTTGTCTTTGATTAAAATTGCGTCGCTATCCAAAAAAGAATGACGCATAGGTCCGATTTTCGGAGTTATTGCGTAATTTACACCCTGCTCAATCAGGTTTAATTTGCCCTCTGTATTGCCTGTTGAGTCCAATAAATCAATTGTTTTGAAGTCGTCAACAAAGTATCTTGTTTCGCCTTCCCGTTTGTCTATGGGGTCAATTCTAAATCTGTATGCAAAGCCGTCTGAGAAGTATTTTACATCTTCCTGTTCTATATCGATACAGTCTTTACCTTCTTCGGCTTCAATTTCTTGCAAATCATCAACCGAAGGAGAAAGATATCTGTCATTTTTGTCTTTTGATAAAATTGCAAGTTCAAGAGTTACTTTTTCTTTGTCCTTATCATAAGGCGGTAAAACAAATTTAAAAACAGGGATGTTTTGAGCGTTGTAAGCTCCTTTCATGCCTGAAAAATTAATTTTATTTTGTTTAATGTTTTTAATTTTGTTAATTGATAAGTCCATATCTTTTCCCTTATTATTATAATAAATTTCCCTTTTTAGAAATGTCTTTAACGACCTTTTAGCAATACATCAAGCAAATTTTTGCCCAAGAACGTTTTGGGGTTTAGACAGCTTTTCAATTTCGCTGTCGTCAATTTCAAATACGCAAGCTCTGCTTGTTCCGAGTTCTACCGTAACCGAGCCGTCTTTATTGTTTTGGAATTTACATTCTTCGCCATATTTGGGTATTAAGTTTTGGAATTTTTGTTCGGGTTTTAATCCGGGGATTTCGACCTTGCCGCCTATTGTACTGTTAACATTTCTGTTACCTATAAACAACAGTGTTTTTCCGTCTTTATGTCTTGCAAAAGCAATAATTTCAGGGTTATTAGTCGGAAGTATTATAAACGAACCTTTTGTAATAACGTCTTGCGGGTCTTTCATTTGAAGTTTTACATTGGATTTCAGTTCGTCATATTTATTGCTTCTTAAATAGAATGCGGCTTTAATAACGTCGCTTATACCTTGGAAGTTGCCTCCCGGTTTTCTTGATTTATTAAAGATATCCATTCTTCCTGTGTGAACGGTGCATTCGTGGCAATCTGTTTCGGTATTTTTAACCAGAGCATGGTCATAAGGGAATATATAGTAATCACCCGTCTGAACGCCGTCTGTCATATATGTATTAACTTGAGGAAGCATACTTTGCAGAACTGATGTAAAGCAAACCCAGTCGGGACCTCCATACAACATTGGAGATGAATCGTCATGCGTTGCAAAAGAACCGATTAAGGCTTTTGGACCGCATTTTTTAACGATTTCATTATTCATATCTAAATTTTCTTTTATATAGTCATATAAATCTTGAGCTTTTGTCCAGTTGTTGAAGATGTGGTATTGACCGTAGTAGCTGTCAAAACCAACTTCCAGGAGTTCTTTTGGTCTGTCATAAGGCATATTAAGTTGCGGCGAAGCGTCTTCATGGGTATAAGTTTCTGCTAACCAGCCAAATTCAGGGTCTTTTGCTCTTGAATAGTTGATAATAACATTCCAAAATTCGACGGGTTTTGCCCTGCCGACGTCTGCTCTAATGCCGTCAAAGCCTAAGTCAACGCACATATCAACATATTTTTTGTGCATATCAAGCAGTTCTTTGTTTAAAGTTCTTGTTTGTTCATCTTGAAAAGGCTTAAACATTCTGATATCTTGCCAGCCTTGCGGTACTTTTTCCTTGCCGTCTGCACCTACTGCCATCATCTCGGGATGTTTTTGAGCAAAATCAACGCTTGCGCATGAGGGAAGGTCGAGCATTAACTTTAAACCTCTTTTGTGGCATTCATCGATAAAATATTTACATTGGCTGAATGCTACTTCAGGGTCATTTTTATCCATTTTTTCAAGCTTTTTGCCTGTTTTTTCAAAGTATATTTCTTCTATTTTTTTTCTTGCTTCAAGGGGCGGGTTTTCATCAACAAGCTCAGGATCAAGTGTTAAAAAGTCGGCAGGTGCGTATAAAGAGCCTGCTGTACCCATAGCTTTAATTTTTCCTGCGGGGTGAATAGGTAAGACATGTAAAGTATCAAAACCTGTTGATTTAATCTCATCAAGCCTTCCTACCGCATTAACAAAGTTACCCGAAGTTTCATCACCCTGGATTAATTCGTTTCCGTCCGTATCTTGAGCGTTCATAATCCTTGGAATAACGGCAAGAATATTTGCCCTGTTATTAACAAGACTTGTTCTTAAGTCGTTTTTATAGCCCTCAACTCTTTTTTGAGCTTCGGTTTGATGAACTTTTTGAGTGCCTTGAGCTGAAAGATAGTTTTTATTCTGCGCTATAATCATCTTGGACAAAAGAGGACTATAAGGGTTTTGAACTTGAGTTTGAGCTTGAATAGTGTTTGATTTTGGCAGCGTTTGTTTAATATCAACATATTTAAGGCTCGTTTTATTTATTGCATAAGGATTAATCGGATTAATGTATGTCATTATTTAATTCCTCCTTTGCCGGCTTCATCTTCAAATTCGTTTTTGATATTACCAAACAACGGTTGAACCGCAAGCGTTATACCGACAAGAGCGGCAAACATTGGAACAAAAGTCTTTTTCCAAGCTTTATTGTTGAATATTTCCGTTGCACGTACTTTTAGAATATGACTTAAACTTAATAATTTTTTAGAATCTTTAAAGCTGTTAATTTGAGAACTTGATAAGTTATCAATAACATCTTTGAGTTCAGGGAACGCTTCGAGCTCGGCTTTGAATTTCTCTTTGTTGAATATCATTTTTATTAAGTCGGGTGCTCTTTTTACGTCTTCTAAATATAAATTATTGTTACGACGTGCGGTGCCGTCGTCATAAACAAGCAGTTTAAGCTGATTGATTATATCTTCAACTTTATCGTCAAGCATTTTTGATTCGTCAATAATTTTAATCAGAGGATTAACTTCATCTTCGGATAGTCCTAAGTTTTTAATTTGTTTTATTACGGAACTTACTTTGTCTTTAGATGATGTTTCCAGTGCATTAATTTCTTCAATCAGAGGATTAACTTTATCTTCGGATAGTCTTAAGCCTTCAATTTTTTCTATTAAAGATTTAATTTTATCACCTGAAAAATCCATATATCTGATTTCATCTTTCAAAGAACCGTCTTTCAATCTTTGTTCAAAGTTAGCGCAGATAATAGCTCTTGTTTTAATTGCTTCTATGTTAACTTGAGCTTCTTTGATAAATTTTTGCAGATGGCTTTTGATACCATTAGCGTTTTTGCCGCCCGCTATTGCAGAATCAAGTTCTTTCAAAAGTTTATCATCCGAAGAATTTTGACAGATTGTATCAAGCATTCTTTCATCTTCAAGATTTTTGATTACTTTTTCAATGTTTTCACCAATTCTATCCGAGTAAAGTTGTGAAATAAATTCTTTGTACTCTTCAGAACCGTATTCAATATTGGCTACTTTTGCTGCAAATAAATCGTGAAGCATATTTGCAACATTTACATGTCGAGATTCTTTGAGTTTGGAAAGGGTTATTTCCTGTGAATTTTTTTCGACCGATTTTTGAGGTATATGTAGTATTGCTGCAATTTTTGCCAAGCGTGGATTTTGTCGTTTACCCATAGGTAAATCAAAGCTTTTGAGTAGTTTTTGCGTTGTTTGAGAAATCGATTGCGTGTAAATTGACTCTTCGCATTCACCAACAACCGGAGTTAAAAGTTTTAGATATTCTTTTAGCCTTGTTCTTGTTGCGCTTAACATATTTTCGTTGTAGTTCAAAATTGTTTTTTTAAATTCATCTTTACCTTTAGGAAGAATGCTTATTGTAATATTATCTAGAATATTATCGGTATAACCTTTTTTTGCTAACAGGTCTTTAATCTGTCTGGCCGTTAAATCCTTTACTTGTTCCGGGTCAAGAACAACTCTTTCAACGTAATCTTTTAAAAGTTTGGTTTTTATTTGCGATATTGCTTCTTTAATATCAAGATTATCAATTCCGTTTGTTAATTCGGTTTTTATAGAGTTGTCAAATCCCGAAGCTTCAATTGCAGTTTTGATATTATCCTTATCTTTACATTTTTTGATTGCTTTGAATAAATTATAATGTTCGCTTTTGTTTTTGGGCTCTATGAAGCCTTTACCAAAAACCGCTCCTTCAAATTCTTCTTGCATTAATTGCTCGGCTATATTTTTTATATTAACCTTGTCGCCGTTTTTATATATTTTTTCAAGTACTTTTGCAACCCCTTCTTTATCGTAAGTTATTTTTCCAATCGGTTTTAGGGTATCAGAGTCTTTAAAATCATTTGTGATATCTAAATTTAAATATCCCGCAAGTTCTTTAAAGAAGTCGGAGTCAAATTCTTTATTTTCTGCCATGTATCTGCTAAATAGTGCTTCAATTTCTTTAACATTTCTCACATCAGATTCTTGCCTTTTTAAGCCTGATAAATATTTAATTAATTCTTCGCTTGAAGTAACCTTTTTTTCAACTTTTTTATATTCATGTTTAATCAGCGCATCTTTAACTTTAGGCTCTATCTTATCACATGCTAAAGCCGTCATTAAAGGTGTTGCAAAACCAACGGTTGCCATATTCAGAGTTCTGTTTTGAAGAATTGTTTTTTGAATTTTTCTTTGAATTTTTTCTTTTCCGTTTTTACTGTCGTAGTCAATACCCGTTCTTTTTGCCGCTTTTCTTAAATCTTCTTCGGGTACTGCGTCCCAAACATAGTATTGGTTATCTAAGCCAAAGTCTTTTTTGTCACCCTGTGCGCTTATGTATTTTTTATCGATATTAAAACCATGAACAATTCTTGCGGGTAAATTTATGAAGATTTTAGGCCATAAGGACATTGAAGCGATAAAACCCGCACCGCCTATGAAATTCATTGCAGCTTGTTTTTTTGTTCTTGCCTGAGTGGTTAAAAAGCTTGCAATTAAAACCGCACCGAGTTTTAAACCGACGTCGTTTAATCTTCCTAAGTTGTGGTCGCTTGTTTTACCTGTTTTCATTATATTAACAAAATTAACACAGTCTTTACCCGTATCTTTAACTGCGGAAACTGCGCTTTGAAGCATGTTTTCTTTAACTATTTTTGCTTTTGCTTCATTAGGTTTAACGGAATTTGCCCTTCTTGTTAAGTCGTTGTAAATTTTATCATCCTGTTGAGGGGCATTATTGCCGTTTTTAATTGCGTTTATTTTGTTTTGTAAAATCGGACTGATAGAAGTCATTATGCCACCTCGAATTCTTTTTTGTCATCAATTTTTGTTTTGATGGTGTCGGGTTTTCTCTTGAAAGTTAAGCTCGGAATAATCCAAGCCAATAAAGTAGTTGCTAAACTTGCAATGGCAAGCGTTCTGCCGTAATATTTCGTGAGTATGTTTTTACCTTTTTTGGGCTGCCAAAGTTGTTTGCAGGCTTTTTTGAAACAGCTTATATAAGTTGTGGGGTGAGCAATTTTTAAATCTTCAAAAGCTGCTTGATTGCCAAGAGCAACACCGCATGCCGCCGTTACATATTTTGATATGCTCTCAAGAGCCGTTGCTCTTGCTTTTGTAGCTCTGATTTTATCTCCGGTTGTTTGTTCGGGGTCGTTTAGTTTTTTATCATATCCCAATTTTTTAGCCAGTTGGTCGTTGAAATAGTAAAGGTTGCCGTGGTTGATTTCCCCGTCTTTAGCTAAGATATCACGTCTGTAAAAATTAACGGAGTCAAATATTTTCGGATATTGAACCCTGACAAGTCCTTTTTCTCTACCCGGTTCGGGGAGCTCGTTAACACGATTTAAGAAATATAAATCCAAGGGAATGCCTGTTGTTTTGTGGATTAGTGTTCTTGATAATTTTTGAGAAGCAAGCTTTCCAAGCCCGTACAGAACGACACCTGCGCCGAAACGTTTTGCACATTTACCGGCTTCCATAGCGTCTGAAGCGTTGTATAGTTTGTTTGGTAAATTTGTTGCGATGAGCATGGCTGAACCTACAAGATAAGGAACCATGCCTAAAGATAAATATTCATAAAAATCACTGTTTTTTGAGCCTGAAAAACCTTTTGGGAAATATGTAAAAATGTCATTCGTAAGTCTGTGAGCACTGACTTTTATACCTGCCAAAGGACCTTGTTTGTGAATATGTGATTCATTTTTATAAAATTTTTCTTTTTTCTGCTCGTTTGAAACGTAGTATCCCGTAGGCGGGAGATTATCAACACTAGTTAATTTGACTTGTTGCATGCATTTACCCCAAAACAACTACACTATATTAATAAACAATGCTAAATTTAATTTTTTGCCCGTATAAATAAAAACTCTTTACAATATTTAATAACGTAAAATGTACACCTAATCACATTTTGCGGTATTTAACAACACCTGTTTTCATGTATGAAAAGAATAATTACCTATTGCATTCAACACCACAATTTTTGTAAAATAACAGTATTATGACTCAAGGCTTTTTTCAATTTAACAAATCTATTATAAACCAAATATTAAATTTTGCCACATCTACTTTCGACCTACTTTTTCTGGCGGGGGTCAAAGGTTCATCAAAAAGTGAAACTCTAAACAAAGCAATAACCATGCTCGGGGATGACTTTTTGGTATTTCAACACTTCTGTTTTTCAAACAGTGTAATAGATGATTTTTTGTTAAATTTTTATGATGAGCTAAGAAGTTTTGTTCTTGCGCAGAAAATTTCTCTGAAAAAATATCCCTCCGATAATTTTAAAGAAAAAGTAAGCCATTATTTTAAAACAATAAATTCCAACTGCATAATTACGGTTGAAAACTTTGAAAATGTTGAAGATAATCTTGAAATAATAAATTTTTTAAGCGTTCTTGCTAACTTTGAAAATGTTAAAATTATTATAGTTTCAAGAAATCCTGAGAAAAATTTATTCAGATTTAAAAAGATTAAAATGCAGACGCTAAATTTTCTCCCGATAGACAAAGAAGAATTTAAATCAAAAATAACGGCTTTGTATGAACAAGTAGACAACGCTTTTTGTGATAAATTTTATTCCATTACAAAAGGTCTTGAGCTATATTTAAAAATGTCTTTAAAATATTGCTCTTTGACGGCGGTTAATTTGCCTGATTTGGTTGATGAATATGAAAGAAAACACAATAGCTTAAATATTGATTTTGAAGAGTTTATAGTTTCAAAATTTATCTCAATTACTCCGAGTGTTTATAGAGATATGTTTAAGATTATGTGCACGCTTGAACACCCTGTAAGCATGGAATTTTTAAAAGAATATAACCTTGCTAATGCAGACTATACGGCATATTTATCTCAAAACTTTTTATTAAGCAGCTTTAAAGATGAGTTTTATGTTAAAGACTACTTTAAGCAATACATTGTCAAAAATTTCTCAATTAAAGAAAAAATAAACTATTACAGAAAAATAATAGAAATTTATGAAAATGAATTAACAAAAAGCCCTGCGGACAGACTTGTTCGACTTTCAAGAGAATCTATCAGGAAATTAGTTAATTATTATGAAAATTCAATTCCTCAAATTAAACACACAAGCGATTCAAAAGCTTTTTCATACCTTGGCATGTCCTCTGTTTCAAACAGTGATGAAAAAACAAGACAAAAAGAAAAGCTTGCTCAAAAGCTGAATAAAATTAAAGAAAGAAAAAATGCTCTTATGGAAAACATTAATTCTTCTGATGACGAAAACGAGCAAATAGTTGAAATAAGAGAAAATGTTTTTGAAAAACAAAGAGAAACCAGACTTTCTGTTGTTAAATTAATTGATTCGGCAAAAGAATTTACAAAAAACTATAAATATCAACAGGCAATAGACGAGCTTTTAAGAGCTGATGAGGTTGATGTTGAAGATTTCAGAATTGATATTTTGTTGGACATTGCAAAAAATTATGAATATTTAACAAATTATCAAGAAGCCCAAAGCTACTATTCAAAAGCTTTAGATAATGCCGTTTCGCTGAGTGATAAAAGAATAGGTGAAATTCAGCTTGCAATTGCTTTAATTGACAAAAATTTGTATAAAATTGATAAAGCAAAAGAAAAGTTTGAAATAATATCAAAAAATATTGACTTTAGTGAAATTATAAGAGCAAAAGCATATCTTGAGCTTGCTGAAATTAACGAAGTAAACTCGGATATAAATTCTGCAATAGAAAATTATGAAAATTCAATTGAACTAATTAAAGATAAAGATATTGAGCTTCTTTGTAAAAGTTATTATAAACTTGCGGTTTTGTACGACGAAAACCAAGACACCGAAAGAGCCGTTGAGTTCTATCAAAAGAATTATATGACAAGTACGGATAGAAAAGAGAATAAATATTGCGGCTCTTCTTTAACCAATCTTGCGGTTATAAATCTTGAGCAATCCAACTGGACAAGAGCAAAAGACTACTTCAAGCTTGCGCTTTATTATGACAGCGAAGTTAACGACTTTGAGAATATGTATTTTTCTCAAAAAGAGCTTGCAAAGCTCTGCGCAAGGCTGGGAGATGCCGAAGCGGGGGAATACTTTAAACAGGCGCTAAACAGTGCTCAAAAATTAAATGATATTTTCAAACAAGCGCTTATATACTTTGAAGCGGGCGAGTTTTACTATGATAAACAAGAAGATAAAAAAGCGCTTATGAATTTTATCAATGCAAAAAATGCACTGAAAAACAGCTCTGATACTGAAAATATTGCAAGAATTAACTCAAGAATTAACGATATCAAAGTAAGAATGGATATTGAAAGTTTTAAAACAATTTTGGAGCGCTATGATAACACCTGAAAGAGTTGAAATATTAAAAAACGAGCTTAATTTAGTTTTGGATGAGGGGACGATTGAAAAACTCAAGCGCTGGCATGAAATTTTTTTAAACTACAACTCTCATACAAATTTGATGAGTAAAAATGATATTGAAGTAATTTTTGAAAAGCATGTTTTTGATTCTTTGGCAATTTTAAAATGGGATAAGTTTAAAAATCATAAAAAAATATTGGATGTAGGTTGCGGTGGCGGTTTTCCGAGCGTAATTTTAGCAATTTGCTTTCCTCAAATTAAAGTTATTGCAAATGATTCAAGAATTAAAAAAATTAATTTCATTAAAGAAATTAAAGAAAAATTAACTCTTGATAATTTAGAAATTCTCTATTCAAGAATTGAAAGCGCAAATTGCGTTGAGGCTGATTTAATTGTTTCAAGAGCAGTTGGTAAAATGTTTGATGTTTATGAACTATCTAAAAAACATCTGAATAAAAAAGGCAGTTTTGTTTTTTATAAAGCAAAACTGTTAAGTGAAGAAATTGAAAATTTTTGCTCACGCTACAATAAGGCAAAATTTGAAATTTTACCTTATAAGCTTCCTATGAAGGAAAATTTTAGCAGAAATTTAGTTATTTTATCGCCTTAATTAAAGCAGTATTTGCCTTAACGATAATTTCTTTATCTGATAGCGCATTTTGAACTTCTGAAATAAAGTTATCAACTTTTTTTTCTTCAAAATAATCTAAAAATCTTTCTTTCATTGTTTTTTGATCCGGTGCCGGGGGAGATATAAACCAATTTAAAATCGCTTCTTTTGTAGCAGAATATTTTGAAGCAGTCAATTCAACATTAATTTTAACATCGCTAAAACCTGCTTGAGATAAGTCATTATCAAGACTTTCAGCGCTAAAATTAACCAATGGGTCGTCGGGGTTTTCCATAAATTCTTTTTCGGCTTTTTTAAATTCAAAATAATCACTCACTTTATCAGGCAGCAAAAGTTCATAGTATCTTGTGTTTTGAGAAATTATGGGTTCAAAAGCGCAATAATATCCGCCTTCTTTTAAGACTCTGTGAAATTCACTAAATGCGCTTAATTTATCTTTAACATGCACTAATACCGAGCGGGTAAGAGCTCTATCAAGATAGTTATTTTCAAGTTTGATATCTAAAACATCACTCTGTAAAAATTTAGCGTTATTTAAAGTATTTGAATTTGTTAATATTTTTTTACATTCATCTAAGCAATCTTGAAACTTATCAGAAAAAATAATTTCAACCTTATCTTCAAATCTCTCCAAAACTCCAAAAGCTAATAAGCCCGTGCCGCAGCCAAAATCCGCAATTTTTTGATTGTCTTTAAGCTCCGCTAAATCCAAAACTTTATCCCTGATTAACAAAAGCCAGTTAAGAGTTTGTTGAATTTGGGTATCATTCATATATGAGAACCTTGTTTTTTTTAACCATGTTGACCAATTTTTGCAAATATTGTTCATTTATCCTCCTAAAGTTGTATTTAGATTGTTAAAGAGTGATTTTTGTACTTGTAGCATTTATAATTATTGGTAGTTAGTCAGATGGATTTTTAATTCTAATGCCCGCAGAATATGATTTAGTTTTGGAAAATAATATAAGATATCTTAGCATGATGTTTGAAGTTAGCACAATTGCTAATCAAACAGATGATGTATTTGAACTTTTAAAAAAATTAAAAGAATATTGTTCAAATATGATAGGTTCGGATGATATAACTTTTTATATTCTTGAAAATCAACATTTTAAATGCGTTTGCACAAGCGACAACACAAGAAGCAATGAATTTTTTGAATGTGAAGAAGGCAACTCTCAATTCTGGGACGCTGTTAATCAAGCTAAATTAACAAGAATGAAAGACGGTTCGGGCGCTCATTTATTCAAGTCTTTCCTTGAATATAACAACATTCTTTCACTGGACCCGAGCCATGTAAGAGTATTCTTTTATAATACAATTCCTATTTGCTTCTGTTTTATAAAGGAAAATCCGCAAAGACCGATTACGCCTGCAATTTTCCAAAATTTAAATCATGCTTTTGATTACATGGAGCCAATTATCGGTAAGCTTCATAAAAAAATTAAAAAAGATGAAGAAATAGCGCAGCTTCAAAAATCTCTGCATAATATTTCAATTCTTTATAACATCTCTCAAGCGGTTAATTTTATCGATGACCTTAAAAGACTTTTACAGGTTATTATTCAAAAAGCGCTTGTTACGCTTGACGCTGAAAAAGGCTCTTTAATGCTTTATGATTATTCAATTAATGCCTTGCAGGTTAGAATAGTTTCCGGTTTGCAGGATAAAAAGCTTGAAGACGCTATTAATAACGGCGCTGTTCAGTGTGCTAAAATCGGAATTGGCGAAGGAATAGCGGGAACCGTATTTTTAGAGCGAAAACCGATTATAACAAACCTTGGTTCGGCTGACCCTCGTTTTATTGTTAAAGAAATTTTATCAAATACAAAATCGCTTCTTTGTGTTCCTCTGATAGCTAAAGGCGAAGTAATCGGGGTAATTAACATTACAAATAAGAAGCATGATAAATTATTCAATCAAAAAGACTTGGAATTTATTACTTCTTTAGCTAATCAAGCGGCAATTGCGATTGATAACGCAAAATTATACGAACTTGCAACAAAAGACGGTATGACAAAACTCTATATCTATCGTCACTTCTATACATTACTTGAAAATGAAATAAGAAGATGTCAAAGATATAAACGCAACATGTCTTTAATTATGATGGATATTGATAACTTCAAAAGAATTAACGATACCTACGGGCATTTAACGGGCGATACAATCCTAAAAAGACTGGCTGCGGTTTTACAGGAAACTGTAAGAAAAATTGATATTCCTGCAAGATATGGCGGTGAAGAATTTGTCGTAATATTACCTGAAACGGATAAAGAGGACGCTTGCTCAATTGCAGAGCGTATCAGAAAAAATGTTTCTCAAATTGTTGTTAAAGTTAACGAAACGGAAAACCTTTCTCCGACCGTTTCAATAGGCGTAGCTCAATATACAACCGACGCTCAGGAAGCAAAAGAGCTTATAAACTGTGCTGACACGGCTTTATATTTCTCTAAGCACAACGGCAAAAATATGGTTTCAACATACCATAAAGAAGGCTGTAAAAAGGTTGAACAGGTTAACGTTAATATTCAGGTGCACTCTGATGGATTTGATTTTAATAGCGATGTCATACAGGATGAAACAGGGTTGTAAACTTTAAACCATTGCAGTTAAGCCATTGTGGGGTCGTTGAAGATAATCTTTGTATTTTTAAATAAGCTGTCTTCCTTAATTTCTCTATAATAGTCTTTAGCAAGTATTTGGCTTTTTGAAATAAATTCGCAATTGTTATCTTTAAGCGCAGCAATTAATTCTTTGGAATTTAAAAAATAATCTTTAACTTTAATATAAAGATTAAAATTTTTATTCCTTTGTTTTAATTTATTGTAAATAAATTTCAAAGAATCGATTAAATAGATACTGTATGCAAAATCAAGAGAAAAATTAATGTAATAATCAACATGATTAGCGCTCATTACTTCAAAATATCCGAGAATTTTACCCTCGTCTTTAGCATGGAATATAAACTTTTGACAATTGTTTAAAAATTGATAATTCTGTCTTGCAAACAAAAAACGGTTAAAAGAATTTATATTCTCGTTGTAAAAGTCGCAAACGGGCTTAACATTTCCCTTTTTAAAAGGTTTTAAAATCAAAGGATAGGTTGAGTTAATCGAGTTAACTTTATATAAATATTCATTTGCGCAAAGCCTGAAATTAAGTTCGTTTTTAAAGATATTCAATAAATCCGTACTTTTTTCATCGACAACAACATAAAAAGAAGTTGCGCCCATTGCTCTGTAACGTGAAATAACATAATTAACAAGCTGTGTAGCAATTAAAGAAGAATTTTCCTCTAAAATTAATTTGGTAATTTTAAAACGTGTAAAGCTTTTTGAATCTTTATCAAGAGTAATCAGCGCTTTAATTTTTTTATCTACAAGAACGGCAAAACTTTCATTTGCAAATTTTAACCTTAAAGGAAGAAGATAGTTAAAAAAGCATAGGATATTTTTTAAAAAATTTTTGTTGCAATTAGTAAAAACTATGTTTTTAATTTCAATCATAATTTTACCTTAGCTTATTTATAACATTTTTGGTATGCCCATGCGTTGTGATTATGGATTGATTCCATTGCTTCAATTTCCGCTTCATAAAATTTAATTACCGGGTTTTCGTTTAACTTAACAACAACATCTCTTATAACGTCTTCAACAAACTTAGGGTTTTTATAGGCAGCTTCCGTTACAAATTTTTCATCCTCTCTTTTTAAAAGAGGATAAATCTCGCTTGAAGCGCAGCTTTCTGCCATTTTGATTAAATCTTCAAGCCAAATATGTTTATCATTATCATAACTTACCTTCAACTTTAAAAGCGCTCTTTGATTGTGTGCGCCAAAGTCTGAAATTTCTTTTGAGCAGGGGCATAGGGTAGTAATTGGAACGCAAACGATTAAATAAAAATTAAAGTTGCAATCTTCGTCTAATTCCCCTTCAAAAGCGCAATTATAACACATTAAAGATTCAAGTTTTGAAATTGGAGCATATTTTTTTATGAAATATTTAAAATCAAACTTTAAATAGGCATTTGTTGCATCTAACCTGTTTTTCATATCAAAAAGTACACGCTCAATATCTGTTGAGAGTAAGCTTTCTTTTTTATAATCGTTTAAAATTTCAATAAAACGGGACATGTGAGTACCTTTAAAGTCTGAAGGCAAGCTCACGGACATTTTTGTTTTAGCGTATACAACTTCAAGCTCGCTTTTGTTGTCCTTGGTCTTTCTTTCAATTTTTAAAGGTATTTCAACATCTTTAACCCCAACTTTTTGAATTGGGATATTTCTTAAATCTTTTTGATTTTGGACATCTTTAATCATCTTCAAAGCTGTTTTTTTCAAGAGCTAAAAGAAGTTTAAGAGCGGCAATTCTTTGTGTTTTAGGGTCAGCTTGCCTTAACATTTCAACCGCTTTAATCATAACAGGGTCGTTATCATACCAACGGTTACCAACGCCTTGATATTGAGTTACAATTTGATAAATTCTCTCAATAACATCCTGCGCAACATTTTCTTGCAATTCAAGCATGAAATCTTTTGCCTGCTCTTTTTGGTCGTCTGACGATAATCTTAAAAGGTCAAGCGCTTCTTTTAAAATCGGGTCTTTATCGTACCAACGTTTACCAACTCCTGTATATTCGCTCATAGGTCCACCTTTCTAATGAGATTAGTATAGCAAATTTTTAATATTTTTTAAAGTAAAAATACATTTTTTTAATTCCACGAAATTTTTAATTATACCCATCTGTCTAATTTTAATTTACATTCTTAATTTTTAAAATAGTTGAAAATAAGGAGTAAGAATTACTATGCAAAATCAAAAATCACCGTTTATGACAGCACCTCGAATAGAATTGAAAAATTTACAAAATCTCTTTTTTCAGCTTTGTTCAAAAACTTGTAATTTGAAGTGTAAACATTGCTATATAGAAAAAAATCCCTATAAAAACGAAGAAGATTTTATAAGTATTGAAAAAATTAAAGAAGCCCTGCTTCAAGTGCGCTCTCAAAGGCTTAGTTCAATTTACCTTACGGGCGGAGAGCCTTTAATGCACCCTGATTTCAACCAGATATTAAGAATGTGCCTTAAAGTTTCCAATACAACCGTTATGTCTAACGGGGTTATGATTAATGATAAAAAAGCTCGTTTTTTAAGGAAAATTGATGACGAGAGCCAATTTGAAACAATTTATCGAATTAGTCTTGATTCAATTAATGAAATTGAAAACGATAATTTAAGAGGAAGAGGAAGCTTTAGAAAAGCAATTTGCGCTATTATGAGCCTGCTAAAATATGAATTTAATCCTATAATCAGTGTTATAAACTA
Organism: Candidatus Gastranaerophilales bacterium; assembly: GCA_947587615.1. Classification (GTDB taxonomy): domain Bacteria; phylum Cyanobacteriota; class Vampirovibrionia; order Gastranaerophilales; family Gastranaerophilaceae; genus RUG14156. The sequence continues at coordinate 30,670 of CANPYC010000009.1, forward strand.
TAATAACCGCTCAAGAGAGGAGATTTTTTTAGAATTTCGAGATTTCTTCTTTAAAAAAGGTTTTGAACTTGATGATATTAATTTAAAAGTCATACCCTACTTTCCCGAAAACGGGCAAATGAGCCAATTAGAATTTATTGATGATACAAATATTAAAAAACTTGATTGTTATAATTCAAGAGTAGTTGCACAAAACGGGGTTTATTCCTGCCCTGTTTTGGTTAATGATTACAGAGCCCGCTTAGGGTTAAATCTTGCAAATTGTTCTAAAGTTAATTACCTGGATTGTGAAAAGTGTTCAATTTGTACTAAAATTAATCAAAAAGCGCAAGTTAATGATTGGATGTAGCGCTATAACAGTGCTTTTGATTTATGGAATAATATAAAAAGAAAATTATAAGGTGTCTAAAGATTATTTTACAACGGGCACCTTTTATTTTAGCTGATTGTCGGTTGAATTTTTAATGTCTTATATGTTGATATAATATTTAGCAAGATTGCAACAAACTAAACCTTTTCTTTTTTCAAAATTCTTTCAGTCCTTTTTGCCCCTGTAACGACATAAAGAAAGGAAGTGCCGTTTTAAAAAGACCTTACTTAAAGCACTCGTTTTTACCAAAGAGCTGCTTTACGCTCTTCGCTATCTTATAACCTTATAAGCTTTTTAAATCGTAAAATGCCTTTGGCTCTTTTGTATCTTTTTTCAATCTATTCAACAACAAAAGCGTTGTTTTATAATAATTATCCGCACAATTAGGCTTATAGTAAGGGTTTTTGGGTTTTATTGTTTTATAATCTCTAAGAACCTTCTCAATTGCTTCTTTAATCTCTTCAAGAGTACATCTTGCATTAATTACGCTGTTTGCTTGTATTCTTCCTTGCTGTCTGTCCCCTATATTTACTGTATAAATACCTAAAGACGGAGCTTCGATAATTCCCGAAGAAGAGTTACCGATTAAGCAAATTGAGTTTTTTAGCAAATAGTGATATCCTGCTGTCGGCAGGTTTTCTATATATTTTGTATTGGAATTATTTTTTACATATTCCTTAACTTTTTGTCTTATAATTTGTGAATGTGTGTCAGCATTTGAGCCTAAAAAAACAAAGTTATAATCCTTAAAGCAATCAATTGCGCCTAAAAGATTGTTTATTTGCTCAAGCGGATTAACATTAGTTAATGTTTCCGGGTGAAAAAGTACCGTAAAATAATTTTTTAAACCTTTTATATCATTTGGCACTTTGTCTTCTTCAATCAGCATACAATTCTCAGCCCCTAAAGCGCCCAAATCAAAAACCCTTTCAGGGTTTTCACCAAGTTGAATTATTCTGTTTGCATACTCTTTTGTTGAAGCAAAGTGGTACAGGCTCATTTTAGTAATTGAGTGGCGGATAAATTCATCATAATTTGCGTTTGTTGCTTCTCCTCCGTGCAAGTGGAGTATGGGAAGTTTTTGCATGGCTGCTGCGAGCGCAAAAGACATAATTTCAAATCTGTCTCCAAGAATAATAACCAAATCATATTTATTATCTTCAAACCATTCGCCCGCCTTATCAAGTGCGCATGACATTGCTTTAAGAGTATCCGATACTTTTGTGGAATTTAGCGGAATTTCAATTTTAGCGTCAATTTTAAAACCGTCTTGTTCAATTAAATCAACCTGATGACCGTATTCATCGGATAACAGTGCGCCTGTTGTAATTATTCTTAAATCAATATTTTTATCATTATTTAAAAGGTTTAAATATCTTCTTACTATTCCCCAGTCGGCACGTGAACCTGTAATATATGCAATTTTTTTAGTCATTGATATATTTTTCCTTTATTATTTGAGCAAGCTCTAAATCAATTATATTGTCAATATCAATTGATGAAAGTTCATCCATAATATATGCTATACTTTTTTCTCCGTAAAAATGTTTTTGAGATAAATATTCTTTAATTTTTGCAATATAAATAGCGCCGTTAGGGCTGTAATCGTTATAGTCTTGCCTTCTGTATCTTGAATAATCAATATTAAAATATTTCATGGAATTATCTTCACCCAAAGCATGAACAAGTACCGAAGGCTGATGAGCTTTAACTACGGAGGATAGAAAATCAAACTTATTATAATTCTTTTCAAAAAGCTCAAGCGCTTCTTTTATATGTTTTTCGTTTCTTAAAGGCGAAGTCGGCTGAAGCAGAACAAAATAGTTTATATTTTCATCTTTTGTTCTTTTTAAAATATCTTCTATAACGTCATACGTGGGAGTATTGTCTTGAGCCAGATGACAAGGGCGCATGATTATATCCGCACCATAAGTTTTTGCAATTTGCGCATATTTTTCAGACTCGGTTGAAACGTATACTTTTTCAAATGCACCGCTTTTAAGCGCCGCTTCAATTGAGTGCGCCATTAAAGGCTTAGAACATAAAAGCGCAATATTTTTATCTTTTAGCCCTTTAGAACCTGAACGGGCAGGAATTATCGCTATTTTTTTTAATTTTTGCATATATTTTCTTCCAATATCTCTTTCAGTTTTTCATAACCCGCTTCGCTTAAATGAAGCCCGTCGGGTGTGTAAATTTCTTTCAGATTTCCGTTTGCGTCGTTCATTTCATCGGCTGAAATATACTTTACATCTTTTGGAAAGTTTTTCTTAACGTATGAATTAAGCTCATTTATAACTTTGTTATCTCTATCTTTTCTGTTATTTACGTTTAGGGTTGCAATATAGAATATATTAGCATTACTATCATTCTTTTTTATGTAGTCCGTAAGTATTTTCAGCTCTTTTGATATTTCTTCGCTTGTCCTGTTGTAAACTATGTCATTTGTTCCTCCGAGGATTATGTAATATTTTGAATTACATTTCAAAAGATTTTTTTCTAAAATCTGTTCACGATACTCTACCATTGAAATTCCGTTTATGCCGCAATTTCTTACTTTTAAACCGAGAAGCTCGTCAATATTCCACCTGTGAAACTGTGAATGACCGATAAGACAAACTGAATTTGTAACATTTGCGCTATTTTTCAGTATCGGAGTTTTATCTTTTACAATTTTTTTTACTGTTTCTTTAATTACCAAACTTTTATGAATACTCATTTTTTCAACAAAAGTCTGCATTTTTAATTCCTTACCCCCCCCTCTTTTTGCTAAAAGAAAAAAATTTGCTAAATTTTTTATAAAATTATTCCAAGTAGTATAACAATAATATTTAAAAAGCATTAAAAGCCCTCCATAGTAATCAGTTCGTCTTCTTCAAAGTCACAGTGCGCTTTTTTTCCTAATACCTCATACCAACTCATAGGGCTGATACCGTTACCCGGGCGCTTGGTTGTAATATTTTCAAGCGTTAAAAGCTCACCTTTTTTTATGGCACACTTTGCAACAATGGATTTTCTTGCTGCGATTTTATTTTTTTCTTCAGAGTTTGTAACAATTTTTTTAGATGAACCCATCATTTTTTCAATTCGTCTGACATTTTGACAAAGAAGCATTAAATCTTGAGGATCTGCAGAGGCTTTATGATCAGGGCCTTGCATATTTTTATCAAGGGTAAAATGTTTTTCAATCATACATATACCCATCGCTGCGGCGCCAAGCGCCGCAATATAGCCTCTTGAGTGATCGGAAAAGCCGATTTTAAATTTTGGAAAATTATTTTTTAAATCATATATTGCGCCGAGGTTTATTTCTTCATCCTCTGCCGGATATTGCGTAGTACAGTGCAGAATTATGATTTCATCTTCTTTTGTGCCGTTTTTAATCAAGATATCAATTGCCGTTTTAATTTCTTGAATTGTTGCCATGCCTGTTGATAAGATAATTTTTTTATTATCGCATTCAATTGAGCCGATTTTTTCTAAGTAGGGAAGGTTTGTAATTTCTCCCGAGGGAATTTTCCAAACGCTTTGTTTATTTTTATTTAGAAAATCAATTGATTTTAAATCAAAAGGGGTTGAAAAAACAATAAGCCCGAGGCTTGAAGCGTATTCTTTAAGCTTTAAGTATTCATCCCCTTTAAGCTCAAGCTTTTTTGTCATCTCAAGTTGAGTATCTTTTGTTCCTGTTGTAATTTCCTGATAGGGTGCTTTTGGAGCATAGCGTGAGATTAAATCTTCAGAATTAAAAGTTTGAAATTTAACGCCGTCAACCCCGCATTCTTTAGCCTTTGCAACCATTTCACGAGCAAGATTATAATTTCCGTTATGGTTGCAGCCGATTTCGGCAATGATAAGTATTTTAGACATAATAATATCCTACCCCCCCCCTCTAACAGATTTAATAATTTTAGCGGGAACACCTGCAACGGTTGTATTCGATTCAACATTTCTAATTACAACCGCACCCGCTCCAACGGTTGCCCATTGCCCGATTTCAATTTGACCTATTGAAACTGAAGAACTCCCGATAAAGCTTCCGTCTTGAACCTTGACATCCCCGTTAAGAATTGAATAAGTGGAGACGTTGACATGATTTCCGACAAAACACCCGTGCTCAACTAAAGCGCCCGTGTTTATAATGCAATTATAGCCGATTTTAGCGCCACTATTTATTATTGCACGCTTGCCGACAAAAATACTTCCTTCTTTTGATAATTCCGCATTGGGGGATACTATTGCAGAGTTATCAATTACGTTGATTATTTCTAAGTTGTGTGATTTTAATAAATCATACCATCTTTTTCTGTTGATGTTATTTCCAACGGCTATAAAATAAACATAATCTTTAGGGTTTTTTAAATCGGCAAATTTATTGCATAAAACGCTGTAGCCCATATGTTCTTTTTTATTAGAAAATTCATCAATAAAACCCGTCATTTGTATTTTGTTTTTATCAACGGAATCTAAAACTGATTTTGAGTACCCGCCCGCACCTATTATAATAAGTTTTTTCATTTAGATTTTTCCTTTATGAATATGATAATATAAAAAAATAATTGGTGATAGTGTGAATTTTAAATTGCTTGTCAGTGGATTGAAGTTATCAGCAGACTAAAGTCTACCCTACTTTTGATGGAGATTATAATACCTGTAGGGTGGACTTCGCTCCACCGTTTCTGCTGCATTTGACAGTATATTTTAAATCTGTTGATGCTAGTTATCGGTAGACTAAAGTCTACCCTACTTTTGATGGAGATTATAATACCTGTAGGGTGGACTTCGCTCCACCGTTTTTGTAGTCTGTGGAGATTAAAATCAAAACTTTCTTGTTGCTTATCTGTATCATTAGTTATCGGTAGACTAAAGTCTACCCTACATTTGACGGTATATTTTAAATCTGTTGATGCTAGAGACTAAAGTTATCTAAAGTCTACCCTGCGTTTGACAGCTAGATTGTAATATCCGTAGGGTGGACTTTAGTCCACCGTTTCTATTTATTGATTTAGTATATCTTGCAAATATTTATTCTTAGAAAGAACAGGTTTATTATTTAAAAATTCTTCATATTTTCTTTTTAGTATTTCACTTACTTCTCTAAAAGATTTATTTTTTACGTCAAATGAAAGCATTTCATTTACATGGGGACAGTATTCTTTAATTAAATTTATTCCAAAATCTTTTTGTGCATGCTTTATAAGGTTTGCACAATTAAAACCCGGAATTTGATAGTAATGATACATATGTATTAATACTGATGAAAATAATGAAACGACTGCGCAGCACTTATCTTTAAGATAATAGCACTCAAGCGGTAATTTTGTTTTTATAATTTTTATTTTATCACTATTTTTATATTCGTATAAATCTCTCGGGTGTGGTTTAAAGTAAACAGTGTAACCGTGCAAAACAAGTTTTTCCATTACGGAATTTTGATATTCCTGCAATTCTTCAAACGTATAATACTGACCTGTTTTTATAGAGCAGAATGTTCCTAAGAATATAATATTTTTTTCATTTTCTTTCATTTTTATATCGAAAGGAATCATTTTACTTGCCTTGTTTGATATTTTTAAAAATTCTGATTTTTGTAAAGGAGTTATATTTTTACAAAAACCTTCTTTTTCCCCTGCGTAATCAAGTTTATTCAGATATATTGAAAAAAAGAAATTTTTAACATTCTTGTAATTTGAACTTTTAGCAGGAAACAAAGTGCAGCAGCCTTCCTCCGTAATATAGCGTTTTGCTTTAGGAAAATATCTGACAAGCCTTCTAAATAGTCTGTGCCCGTTTGTGTAGTATATTTCATCAAAATCGGTAAGCATATTTTTTATGAAAAAGTATATAAATTCTTCATGATTAGTATTGCAAAGTGAATAATAATGATGAATAGGAACGAGTGTTGATATTTTTTTCATTGTTTCTTCAAACTCGGGGAGTGCTTCAGACCAAACAACAAGACTATTCTCGCAATTTTCTTTTAAATTCAGTTGATTAATCAATGCAAGAGAATTGACAAGATTAAAATTTCCGTTTGTTAAAATTAAACGTCTTGTTATACCGTCCGATTTTTTGTTTGTAAATTTTCTGTATTTTTGTTTGTATAAAGCAATCTCTTTTATGTATTTAAGATTGGAAATTTTTAAAGAAAAGCGAATAAAACCAATAGTTAATCTGTAACGAGTATATCGAATTTGGGTCTTTTTTGTAAAACAAAAAAATTTTTGATTGTTAAAATTTTGTTTCCTTGGGGGGGGGGTCTATAAGATTTTGCTTTTTACAATGGTTAGGAAGCTTGTTATATAAAAATTTATTTTCGCTTAATAATGGCTTGTTTTTAAGCCAATTTTCATATTTTTCAATTAGCTCATCTTGGACTTCTTTAAATGTTTTAAAACGTGCATCGACGGTTAAAAGCATATCGATATCGGGTGTGTATTCTTCAAGTATCAGTGTCGGAAAATCATCTTTCGCATTTTTTAAAAAGTTAATTGAGGAAAACCCCGGTATTCCCTGATAATGATACATCTGGCATGAAGCCGATGAAAACACCGAAGCAACTGCGACAAAATTTTCTTTTAAAGGGTAGCACTCTAAAGGCAGTGTTGTTTTTAATAATTTAAAGTTTTTATCTTCCTTGTATTCGTATAAATCTCTGGGGTGAGGTTTAAAGTATACCTTGTAACCTTTTTGAGTAAGTTTTTTCATTAATTCAAGCTGATAGGATAATAATTCTTCAAATGTGTAAAAATTAGAAGTTTTCCCGTGGCAATATGTGCCTAAGAATATTATGTTTTTATCTTCTTTGTTTTGGGGTATATTGAGAGGATAGAGTTTTGAACATTTTTCTCCTGTTTTTATAAATTCTTCTTTGGATAGTTCAACAACATTTTGACCAAATCCTTTTGTTGTACCTATTCTATCCAATTTATCAAGATATTTTGCCCAAATAAACCCGCTAACTTTTGTATAATCTATTCCATACATAGGATAAAGACAGCATACCCCTTCATCCGTTATATATCTTTTTGATTTAGGAAATAAATCCGCAAGATTTTGAAAAGGAATATGCCCGTTGGTAAAAAAGATTTCGTCAAAATTGCAAAGAAAATTATTTATAAAGTATGTTATCATTTTTTTGCTTTCAATATTGCAAAAAGAATAATAATTTTTAACATCAAATTGCTTAACTATTTTTTTCATTGCTTCTTCAAAATCGCTTCTTGCTTGTGTGCAGGAAATTATACTGTTTTCATAGCGATTGTTTGAATTTATTTGATTAATTGCGCTAATGGAATTTATTAAATTCAGATTTCCGTTTGTAATTATCAAACGTCTTATAATTCCGTCGTTATTTTTTTCAATGTATCTGTTGTATTTCTTTTTAAAAATTAAATATTTAAAATATAAAACCAAGCTGTTACATGCTTTAAAGGAAAATTTTATTCCAAAAAATCGGATTTTATATTTTGAATAAAGCGCAAAAGATGTTTTTTCTATGTTAAGCAGTTTCATTTTAACTTCCAAAATAAATTGTTATAGGATTATGATAATATAAAAAAATAATTGGTGATAGTGTGAATTTTAAATTGGTTGGTAGTTGATTGAAGTTGTCGGTAGACTAAAGTCTACCCTACATTTGATGGTTAGATTGTAATACCTGTAGGGTGGACTTCAGTCCACCGTTTCTGCTTAAATATTAAAGTTAAATCTTTCCTAAAGCAGGGCGAGTTTCGCTTCATCCGATAACAAAATTACCCCCGCCTTACCGTTACAACCTTTTTAATACAAGACATTACGGAAATTCTCATATACTTTTTCTATCTTCCTGTTTTGCGACAACAAGGGCTTATCTTTAATAAAATCCAAATATTCTTTGTTAATTTCATCTCTCAATTGTTCAAAAGTTTTTGATTTTGTATCAATCTTAAGAAGAATATTAACGTTTGGGCTATATTCTTTGATAATATTAATTCCTATATCATTCTCAGCCTTTTTAATTAAATCAGCTGCGCAAAACCCCGCAATATTTTGATAATGATACATTTGACACAAAGCAGAAGAAAAAAGAGAAACAATTGCCAGGCACTTATCCTTTAAATTGTAGCATTCAAGAGGAAGCTTTGTTTTTAGAATTTTAAAATTTTCATTATCTTTATATTCTTTTAAATCTCTGGGGTGAGGTTTAAAATATACCTTATAGCCTTTTTCGATTAATTTTTTGATGATGGTGTTTTGATAAGCTGTTAATTCTTCAAAAGTAAAAAATTGAGAAGATTTTTTTGAGCAAAAAGTCGCAAGAAAGATTATGTTTTTATCGTTAGGATTAAGTTCAATATCAAGCGGATAGAGCTTTTCTAAGTTTGAAGAGGTTTTTAAAAATTCATCTTTGCTGATATTACAGCTTACCCCCCCCCTTCCAGTCGCTAAAAGCACCAATTCTGTCGATTTTATTTAAATAGTTCGCAAAATATATGTTTTTAATTTTTGAATAGTCAATAAAACTTGCGGGATATAGGGGGTTTATACCTTCATCGGTGATATTTTGAATAATATTGGGATAAAGCTTTGTAATTCTATGAAACAGCGCATGACCGTTGGTAAAATAGACTTCATCATAATCGGTTAGAAGATTATCGATAAAATATTTAACTACATAATCATGGCTTTTGTTGCAAAAAGAAAGATATTTTTCTAAAGGTGTTGTATTACTTATATTTTTTAATACTTTTTCATATTCCTCATCAGCAGATGTCCAAACCAAAAGAGTGTTTTTAGAATTTTTGTCTAATTCAAGTTGGTTAATTAAACAAAGGGTGTTGATTAAATTTAAATTCCCGTTTGTTAAAAAGAGCCTTCTCACTGTATTGTCTTTTTTGCTTTTTGAATATTTTTTGTATTTGTAATTAAAAAGCATAAACTTAAACTTTTCTAATTTAAAAATTTTAAAAGAAAATTTTATGAAAAAAAATGTCAGCCTGATTTTTGTTTGAAAAAAGTCTGATGTTTTTTCAATGTTAAATAATTTCATTTGAATTTTAATTTCCTGCAATAAACTGCTATATGGTTATGATAATATAAAAAAAATAATTGGTGGTAGAATAAATTTTTAATTGATTGTTGGCAGACTGAAACTATTGGTAGACTAAAGTCTACCCTACGTTTGATGGAGATTATAATACCTGTAGTTGATGCTAGAGACTAAAGTTATCTAAAGTTATCGGTATATTTTAAATCTGTTGATGGTAGACTAAAGTCTACCCTACGGCTTTGACATCTAGATTATAATATCCGTAGGGTGGACTTCAGTCCACCGTTTTTGTAGTCTGTGGAGATTGAAATCAAAACTTTCTTGTTGCTTATCTGTATCATTAGTTATCGGCAGACTAAAGTCTACCCTGCATTTGACAGTTAATTATAATATCCGTAGGGTGGACTTCGCTCCACCGTCTTTATGGTTTAACCCGTGTAATCTTTCTGAATATATACTTTCAAGCTCAAAGATTGCCTGCTGACACTCCTTTTAAAAATAAATTGTTATAATATTGCGACTTAATTAAAATTATTTGATTGTTTTATAATTCATAATGCCCCAATAATTTTTTAATTTTTTAGAATACAGCATAGCGGGAATATTTCTTTTTAAAGCGAATTTATGCAATTGAAGCTTGGAAAGATACCTGTCTTGGGGGGGGGTCTTGTAGCTTTTATATTTATTTATCAAGTACTTGTTTTTTGATAATAAAGGTTTTTTATTTATCCAATTTTCGTACATGTTTAAAATTTCATCCCTGAGTTCGTTAAATGTTTTATTATTTGTATCAATTTCAAGAAGCATATCAACCGATGGACAATATTGTTCAATCATGTTTATTCCTATGTCCGGTGCGTCTTTTATTAAATTGTTTAAAGAAAAAGCTGCGATTTTTTGATAATCATACATTTGACAGGATGTTGAAGAAAAAAGAGAAACAATTGCCAAACATTTATCTTTTAAATTGTAACATTCAAGAGGAAGTTTTGTTTTTAAAACTTTGAAATTCTCATTTTCGCTATACTTATATGTATCTCTCGGATGAGGTTTGAAAATTATTTTATAGCCCTTTTTGATTAGCTTTTCAGTAATTGAGTTTTGATAATTTAATATTTCGCTAAAACTCCAAATTCCAAGATTTGCCAATGTTGCACAAAAGATTATATTTTTATCTTCGCTGTTGAGGTTTATGTCAATGGGATAGAGCTGTTCGCATTTGTCTGCAATTTTTTTAAATTCATTTTTATTTATGAATATTAATTTTTCTTTGTTTTCTTCTTTGAGATTTAAAACATCAAATTTATTTAAATAGTTAAAAAATATCAAATTTTTAACATTTGAATAGTCTACGCCTTTATGTTCTAAAATTGTGCAAGCGCCTTCGTCGGTTACATAGTATTTTGAATAAGGAAAAAGTATATTAACCACCTCAAACATATATTTGCAGTTTGGAAAATAAACCTCGTCAAAATCAAATAAATAATTTTTTATAAAGAAAGAATATAAATCAATTATTTCAGTGTTGCAAAATTCAAAAGTGCGCTTAAAGTTTTTAAATTTGCCTATTTGTCTGTTGATTTTTTTAAATTCATCGCTTCCCATGTGTGACCATACAAGAAGATTATTTTCGCCATCCGTTAAATTCAGTTGATTTATTATCGCAAGGTTGTTTATTAAACTTAAATTCCCTGAGGTTATGAATAATCTTTTTTTAAGGTTTTCGGGTTTTGGTGTGTTATTGTATTCTTCAAGTTTTTTTAAATATTTTTGATATTGAAAAATAAATTTAATAAAAGAGGGGTTTAAAAATTTAAAAGATATTTTTATTTTGAAGATATAAAGCTGATATTTAATGTATTTACCTGATTCTACACGTTTGAAATTAAAAATATTCATCTTATCCTCGCTATTAATTTTATTAAAACATAAATTTTTGATTTTGGGTTTTTAGATTTATGGGTTGGAAAATTTGACTTGATGTCATAATTTTGATAATAATTTAACTTTTTAAAAAAATATGCGCAGTTACAAGTTTTATTAAGGTTTAACCCATGGCAATCTTGCTGAACAGGCAGTTGTTCTAAGTGTAATGGTAGACTAAAGTCTACTCTACGGATAGTGCTACGGCGCAGAACTATAATTGTAGAGTAGACTTTAGTCTACCATCCTAAAAACCCTAACTTGCGGCTTATTTATTCTGTGATAAATCCAATTCAACCCTTATACCATTGCTCTCTTAACCAAACTTAAAACCCAATAATAAAATTTTAACAAAATAAATAAATTTAATACTTTAAATTAAACTGTTTTTAATGTAAAATTATAACAATGTTTGAAAAATTTACGCAAAAAGCAATAGACGTTGTTCAAAGTGCGCAAAGTTATGCAGCACGCTATAAGCACAAAAGAGTACTCTCACAGCATCTTTTGATAGGCTTAGTTACTCAATCTAAAGGGGTGCAGGCTAAAATTCTCAATTTTGACAAAATCAATTTTGGCGATTTATCAACAGAGATTGCCCTAAGCTCTAAAGCTGATCCTAATCAAAAAGAGGACAGCAACATCCTTTTTTCTTTAGAAGCAAGGGATATTTTAAAAAAAGCAACAGAGCTTACCCAAGAGCTTAATTCAACGTTTGTTATGCCGCAACATATCGCACTTGCTTTGTTTTTATGCAAAGAGTGCGGAGCATACAAAATTATCAAAAAATTTGATATTGATGAAGTAAAAATAATATCAAATCTAAGAAAAATGCTTGATAAGAGCTCGGATATTAAAGTTCCTCATCCCGAAACAACGCTTGAAAATACTCAATTTCTCAATGTTAACGCCTTTTTTAGGGAACCTTCGATTGCTCAAATTTTATCCAATGCGCAAGCAAAAGTTACAACCCTTGGTTATGAAATTGTAGGTTCGGAGCAAATTTTGCAGTCGATTTTGGACAACCAAGACTATAAAATTGTTGATATTTTAAATAAATATTCAATTAATTCGCAAACTTTTGCGCAAAAGCTTGCGCAGTTTACTTCAAGATATGCTGAGTTTGAAAACTCTGAAAAACAAATAATTTTTACTCCCAATGCTTTTTTGGCTCTTGTGCATGCGATTGATTGCGCTAAAGAATCGGGCAGCGTAGGAATTGAAGCGGAGCATATAGTTTTGGGGGTGCTGAAATCTAAAGCGGGAATTGCTTATAAGATATTGTCATCTGCAATATCGGATACGGATGAATTTGAAGATTTGGTAATGAAAAAACTGAACGATAAAATCCCTGAAACTTTGGCAATTTTAAGACTTGCAAAAGAAGAAACAAGACTGCTTAATTCTTCAACAATCGGTACTGAGATGATTTTATTGGGTATGCTCTCTTACGGCGCCGGGGTTGCTTCAAATACTCTAAGGCGCTTGGGAATTACTTTAAAAGATGCAAGAAAACAGGTTGAAAAATTAATAAAAGCACAAAGAACCTCTGCAAATGAAGAAAATTTAAGTTATAGCCCCAGAGCTAAAAAAACGTTAGAGCTTGCATACGAAACCGCCAGAGAGCATAAGAAAACAAAAGTCAAATCTGAAAATCTGCTCTATAGCATTACAAAAATACCTGATTGTGTAGCAATGCAAGTGTTATCAAACCTTGGAACAGATGTTTTAGAACTTCAACAAGGTATTAAACAAGAGCTTTTGGGCGGAATGGATTTATAACTTTTAATGTTCAGACTTATTATAATCTTTTTTATAGCGCTTTTTTCAGTGTCTTTAGCAGATGACGAGATTATAAGGGCTGAAATAAAATATAATGAATTAAGCGCAAAAAAAGAAGCATTCAAGAATATTCAAAGAAAGCTTGATAAAAATTCTTTTAAGGATTATCTCAAAGACCCTGATTATAAAGAAAATATGGAGCTAATAAAGAAAAATATATTTCTTGTTGAGCTAAAAAGAGAGCTTTGCCCTTTCTATTTAAGAAAAACCCTTGCGAGCTACAGCGTAACCTATGTTGATAAGCCTTATAATGCCTACTACTATAATATTTTAGGTAATTTAATTAAAGTTGACTATATCGAGCAAAATTCATACCCCAAAAAGACTTTAGGTTATTCAAGATATGGCAATTTGATAAGCGTTGCTTTTAGTGTCAGCGAGGAAGAAGAATTTGTTTATGATGAAAAAGGAAACCTTGAAGCTCATTGGATAGGAGGCGAGATGATTAATAAAAACAACAAAGAACCAAAAATTTTAAAGCTTAAAAGAGGCGAAATATAATTAACTTTTTCTTGATAATATCATACCGCTTCCAAGCTCTAATATTTGCGATTGGTAATCATTTCTATTAAAAAGAGTATCAACATAATCTTTTACTTTTTCATAATGCGATATAATATTATCAGCAAGAATTATTCCGTTTTTAGCAAGGATTTTATCAACCAAGGAAAAATATTTAACATATTCTTTTTTGTTTGCGTCAATAAAAATAAAATCAAATTTTTCTCTTTCGTTATTTTCAATTTCTTGCGCTAAGTCTTCTAGAATAATAAAAGCTGAACCGATTTTTGCTTCAACAACCGAATTTGGAGAGCATAATTTAAAATTTTTTCGAGCAACACTTTGTCTTTTTTCCCAAAATTCTATTGTCGTAAGTTTTCCCTTTGTCTCTTCAAGTGCTTTTAAAATCCAAATTCCGCTATAACCGTTTGATGTACCAATTTCCAGCACTCGCTTTGAATTGTTAATTTTAACAAGCATGTTTAAAAAATTGGCGCACTCTCTATCCAAATTCCAAAAATTTTCTCTTGTTACTTCAAGATTGGATAAAATATTTTCCGTAGTTTCACTGAAGCATTGAGGAATAATTTTTGGAATTTGTGAACTATCTTGCATTTTTAACTATAACCTTTGTGATTTATCAAGTATTATAATATTAGCTACGTCAATATATGATTCTTGTTTTTTAACAAGCTTCATTGTTTCAAGATTATATATCAAATAGCTTTTTGAATTCATGCCCGTAATTATAATGTTTTTATCGTTTGGAATGAACGTCATCTTTGAATAAAAGCCATCTTTAGACAGCTGCTCTCTTGATATTATCTTATCGTTTACAGTGTCATAAACATCCATATAGCCGTCTTTAGAGCATAGGATAAATATTTTTGTACCAAAGACAACAGCGTCTGTTGGTTTTTGGTCAATTTCAAGAGTGCTAATTAATTTTGCCTGATTTTTGTCAAAAACATATAAAACATTATGTGTCCTTGAAAGAGCATAAATATTTGCAACGTCGCAAATAATCTTTGAAACATTGCTTGCGCTTCCCATCGCCTGAACTACATACTCGGAACCGTTTTTTGTAACGTTGTATATTTTTGAAGCGTACTCATCAAAAAAAGCAATCGAATCATCAACTTCGCCATAGGCAATTTGAGAAGGCTTTTGATCAAGCTTAACCACCTGTTTTAACTGCATTGCGCTTAAATCAACGACATAAATTGCATTTGCGTTTTGAGAAGCTACATAGGCAAGATTTTGCTTTTTATTTATGGCAACGTCGGTTGCAGGTGCGTCAATCGGGATTTTAGCAACAACATTTTCATCTTTTAAGTCTATTATTTCAAGCTCTTTAGAATTCCAATAAAGAACAAGTGCTACTTTTGAAACGTCGGATGTAACGATTTTCAAAGGCATTGCGCTTAATTTTAATTCATATAAAGGATTTTGAGATGTTGTGTCGTAAACCTCTAAAAATTTAGAATTTTTTGGATTTATAAGAGTTTTTTTGTCTTTAAGTTCAACCGTTGAAACAAATTCATTCCTTTTAACGGCAGGAGAATACGGGTTTTTATATTTTCGTTTGTCCTCTTCGTTTAAAGCAAGGGATGTTTCTTCTTTTGAAGGAATTAGTAAATCTCCCAGAGTAAGCTTTAAACTCTCGGGCATTTTTAAACCAATCGGAGTTAACATATCCTGCGGCATTAATCCAAGCCTTACTTTAATCGGCAGGTCGTCTTTTTTAGTTAGAGTATAGTTTCCGCCTTCGTCTTTAAAAACTTTTAAAAGAGAATAACCGTTATTCAGCAATACAACTTCGGGTTTTTGAGCTAATGTCATATTGGAAGGGTAAACATATTCAGGCATAATCTTGCTTACTGTTGTGTTTGTCGGAGGATAAAGAGGGATGTACATAACATCATCCGACAGCACAACAACGCTGTCAAACCTTTGTTGAGCGTTAGGAAAGCTTGCTTTGATAAATTTCCAAACATCATCCGGCAGTTTTGAAGCATGCGCAATGTTTGATAAATTTGACAATAGCGCAAACACAAAAAGAATATTTATAAAAAATTTTTTAATTTTCATTAATTTAACCTCCCTGCTTTTATTTTCTTAAAGCAGATTTCATTCTATCCAAAAAAGAATCTTTTTCCTGTTGTTTAGATAAGACAAACAATTCTTTATATAATTTTTCTTCTTGAGAAGATAATTTTTTAGGAATGTTTACTTTAATTGTAATATAATGGTTTCCTTTTTGTGTATCACTGCCAAGGTAAGGTACACCCTGTCCTCTTAGAGTAATCCTATCTCCGTTTTGCACTCCTTGGGGAATTTTAGCGATAGTTTCACCGTGTATTGTTTTTACGGTTATTTCATCACCTAAAACGGCTTGAGGAGTTGATATTTCAAGTTCTGTATAAATATCAAAGCCTTCTCTTATAAATTCTTTTGATTGCTTTGTATGTAATACAACATATAAATCGCCCGTCATTCCGCCGTTTCTTCCGGAATTACCTTCGTGCGCCACACGCATTTTAGAGCCGTGTTCAATTCCATGGGGGATTTTTATTGTCAATTTCTTTTCTTTTTCAACGGCACCTAAGCCCCCGCAAGCTTTGCAGAATGCTTTGGGGTTTTTACCCGTCCCATGACATGTTGGGCAAGTTGTAACGGATGTAAACGAACCCAAGATTGTTTGAGTGCTTTTTTGAACTCTGCCCACCCCTTTGCAAGTCGGACAAACCGTATCTTTTGCGTCTTTTTGCATGCCTGTTGAATTGCATTCTTCGCAGGGTTCTAAGTGTCTGATTTTTATTTCTTTTTCGCACCCGAAGCATGCTTCAAGAAAGTCAATTTCAATATCAAGCCTTAAGTCTTCCCCTCTTTGAGGAGCATTAGGATTTCTTTCATAACCCGATGAAAACCCAAAACCGCTTCCAAAAAACGAAGAAAAAATATCTGATAGGTCGATATCATCCATACTAAATGAATTAGGGTTAAATCCTGCGTTGGACAAACCGTCCTCGCCGTATCTGTCATATATTTCTCTTTTGTTGTCGTCGGATAAAGTTTCATAAGCTTTTCCGATTTCTTTAAATTTTTCCGCTGCGTCAGGCGCTTTGTTAACGTCGGGGTGATACTGGCGGGCTTTTTGTCTGAATGCTTTTTTTATTTCATCTTTTGATGCATTCTTGTCCACTCCCAGTATTTCATAATAATCCATTGTTTTATTCATTTTCCTTCTTCTTTGCAACACCTACAAGTGCAGGTCTTATTATTCTATCTTCCAATTTATAGCCCTTTTGAGCAACAACAGCTACGGTATCGGGCTCATATTCGTCCGTTGGTACTTGAGTAATTGCTTCATGCTCGTTTGGGTTAAAAGCTTGTCCAAGTGCTTCAATTTCTTGCATACCGATTTTTTTTAAGGTATCAACAAATTGCTTATAAGCGACTTCGTAGCCGTCTTTTACCGTTTGACAATTGTCTATATCTTTTAAGTGTTCTTTTGCTCTGTCAAAGGTATCTAAAACAGCGGCAATTTTCTTTAAAACCTGAACGGTTGTATATTTTGATAATTCTTCTTTTTCTTGAGTTGTTCTTTTTCTGAAGTTGTCAAAATCGGCTGCAAGTCTTAAATATTTATTGTTTAAATCTTCATATTTTTGTTCAAAATCTTCTTTTTGTTCTTGGGATGTTTCATCTTGAGTTGTTTCTTCTTCGTCTGTTTTTGAATTTTCTTCTTCAAGAGGAGCTTCTTCTTTTATTTCTTGCGTGGTTGTTTCTTTTTCTTCTTCTTTTTCTTTGAAGGGATTTTCGGGCTTTTCTTTATCTTGCATTGTTCCTCCTTAAAAATAACAAGTCTTACATATTATTATAAGATATGAATTGATAATGTCGAGTAGTCTTTTGAATTAATCAAAAACAATTAATAATAAAAAGACATCTTTTAAAAGATGTCTTTTATAAACTTCTCTATTCTATTCCGATGCACTAATGTACCATCATTTAGGCTTTTGTCCACATTGCGTCAGATGATAATTTTGAATTTACAAACTCTTGAGAGATATTTATATTTGATGGAGTAAAGATGAAAACGCTTTCGCCGATTTTTCTTTGCGAACCGTCTAAAGCATGAGTACATCCGCATAAGAAATCAACGATACGTTGTGATTGTTCTCTATCGAGTAATTGAAGATTTAGGATGACAGTTTTTCTTTCTTTCAGAGCTTCTACAATAGTTATTGATTCGTTATATGCTTTTGGTTCAATTACTACAACTTCATAAGCACCAAATTTCGGCTGAGGAAGCAGTCTTAAATTTCCTTTATTTTTTCTTTGGGGTGCAGTCTCCGTAAAGCTCGGAGCTAATGCAGCGTTTCTGTCCGTTTGGTAATCTTGATTAAAATTAATATTTTCGGGGTCATCATCATATATATTGCTGCCATCATCGCCTATGGGGTTTAAGGAATCAGTTAATGCTCCGATTATTTCCTTAATTTTTTCTGAAAGTGCCATCTTTTCTCCTTTAATTATTTTCAAATAAAATTCTGCCTAATCTAATCATCGTTGCGCCGTTTTCAAGTGCTATTTTATAATCTCTGCTCATTCCCATTGAAAGTTCTTTAAGCTTGTATTCTTCTTTTAAAGCGTTCATTTGAGAAAAAAGCCTGCTTATTTCGCTTCTGTCATCGCTTAGCGGTGCGATATTCATTAAACCCGCCAACTCGACAGACTTGAGAAGTGAAACTTCTTCGATTAAATTTTTCAGTTGTGAAGGTGCAATTCCGAATTTTTGCTTTTCAAAAGCATTGTTTACCTGAATTAATATTTTTTGAACAATACCTTTTTTTAAAGCCTCGTCGTTAATACATTGTGCCAGTTTTAAACTATCTACGGAGTGTATATATTCAAAATTTCCAACAACATATTTGACTTTATTCGTTTGTAAATGTCCAATAAAATGATATACTGATTGCACTTTCATAGTATCATCCAAATTGTTGATTTTTTTGAGTGCATCCTGCGCCTTATTTTCGGCAAAATCCCTTAATCCTGCCTCATAAGCTTCTATCATTTTTTCTTTTGTACAGTATTTTGTTACTGCGATTATTCTCGGGTTATATTCGCTTATCCCTTTTGAAATTTTCTCCAGATTTTCAGCTACGGTCATTTAAAAGTATTAAATACTCCCCTTTTTTTTTTATTAGAGCCACCGCTCTTATTTAATTATAGATGATAGTTTTTGAGTTGCAAAAAATTAATTTTAAATATTTCATTTAATTTTATAAAACATGCTCAAATCATGTCCTGATACATGTTTTGACATGATGAGCTTTATGTAATATTTCTTAATATGTTTAACATTAGCGTAACAATTGGCATGCCTTTTGTTATACTTATATTAAAAGGATAAAATGATATGGAAAAAAACAATAATTCGGTTTTGGACTGGGATAATTACTTTTTGGAAATTGCCCGCACGGTATCCAAACGCTCAAATTGTTTAAGAGCACAAGTCGGCGCTGTAATTGTCGGTGCTGATAAAAAAATTAAAGCAACCGGTTATAACGGTGTTCCTTCAAAAGTTGTTTCCTGTATGGAGCTTGGCGAGTGCTATCGAATTAAAAATAATATTCAATCGGGTACTCGTTATGAAACATGCAGAAGTATTCACGCAGAACAAAACGCAATAATTCAAGCGGGGCAAGACAGATGTCAGGGTGCTTCAATGTATATCTTTGGGCATAATTTTATCTGTATTTTATGCAAAAGATTTATTGTTCAATCGGGAATAGAAACAATCTATTTAAAGAAGGATGATAACAGCCCCATGGAAAAACTAAGCTCAACGCAGCTAAGGGATGAACTGTCGGGCGATATTTTAATTAGTCTTAA
Organism: Candidatus Gastranaerophilales bacterium; assembly: GCA_947587615.1. Lineage (GTDB taxonomy): Bacteria > Cyanobacteriota > Vampirovibrionia > Gastranaerophilales > Gastranaerophilaceae > RUG14156. The sequence continues at coordinate 50,238 of CANPYC010000009.1, forward strand.
ATAGAGTCTTTTGTATATGGTTTTTTAGAAGGTATAGTTTTAAAATAATGTTTATGAAGAAAATAATTATCTCGGCAATCGTTGTAACAACTTTGATTTTGGCTTTTAATCAAAAAAGCAACACTCAACCGAATTACAGTTATAAAGTTTATACACCCGATAATATTGAAGGTGTAGCTAAAAATGTTGTCTCGGCACAAAAAGATTCTCAAATTCTTTTTATTGTTGATTTTTCAAATTCAATGAATGAAACGATAGGAAATCAAACAAAAGTTGATATGGCAAGAGCTACACTGGCGGAGATTTTACCGAAAATTCCCCAAAACGTTAAAACAGGTCTTAGAGTTTACGGTCATCGGGCAGGGTTTACCTATTTACAAGGCTGTCAGGCTTCAACCTTAACGGTTCCTTTGGCGCAAAACAATGCTCAAGCAATTATGGGAAGCTTGTATGCTACGCATGCAACGGGTTGGACGCCTATAACATATTCTCTTAAGCAGGCTGTTAATAACGATTTAGCCTCGGTAACCGGTAAAAAACATATTATTCTTCTGACGGATGGCGGGGAGAATTGCGACGAAAGCCCTTGTACTTATGTAATCAACCTTATGAAAACAAGAGATGACATTGTAATTGATGTCATTGCTTTTGATGTTCATGATATTGAAGCAAATAATCAGCTTAAATGCACCGCTTTAATGACATCGGGCAAGTTTTTAAGCGCTGATTCAATGGAGGATTTATCAAAATCTTTGTTTGAAACGGTCGGAATTAATAAGGATGTCAGGGGAAGTATAAAAATTCCTCAACAGTAACTTTTTTAGCTGATATTATCTTAAATATTTTCTTAAATTAAGTTGTGTAAAAATGTAAATTTAAATTATACAATATATCTTATTTTTGGCTTGTTTATATTACAATAAAGTAGGATGTGTCATTCCCGTTAGCAGTAACAAAAAGGAAATAAGATGTACAATGTTGCAATAGTTGGCGGCGGCCCTGCCGGTATTTTTACGGCATTAGAACTTACAAAACTCAAACCCGAGTGGAAAGTATTACTGATTGAAAAAGGTTCAAGGATAGAAAAAAGAAAATGCCTTATAAGAGAAGGCATGAAGCAGTGTCCAACCTGCAAAACCTGCGGTTTGTTATGCGGTTGGGGAGGTGCAGGCGCTTTTTCAGACGGCAAATTAACTTTGACTCCCGAAGTCGGCGGGCATTTGGTTGATTATATGCCTTATGGTGATGTTGAAAATTTAATTGAATATTGTGATAACATTTATCTTGAACATGGTGCTACTAAAACAGTATTTGGCACAAACAAAGCGGATTTTTCGGATATTGAACATGCTGCAACTTTAGCTGAGCTTAAACTTGTTCATTCTCCCGTTCGACATTTGGGAACGGAAAAATCTTTGGCTGTTTTAAAATCTATGCAGGATTATTTAGAGAGCAGAATTGATATAATTAATAATGAACAGGTTGAAGAGCTGATAATTCAAGATAATGTAATTAAAGGCTTTACAACAAACAAAGGAAGTGAATATTTTGCCAACTATGTTGTTGTGGCACCCGGAAGAGAAGGGGCGGATTGGCTTTCTCATCAATTCTTGAAGCATAAAATTGAAATGGTTAATAACGCTGTTGACGTTGGTGTCAGAGTTGAATTGCCTGCTGCCGTTATGGAGCCTATAACCTCCCGTCTTTATGAGTCAAAATTAATCTATCATGCGCCGACGTTCGGTGATGAAGTTAGAACATTCTGCATGAACCCTAACGGCGAAGTTGTAAATGAAAACTATAACGGAATTTCAACCGTTAACGGGCATTCTTACGCCGATAAGAAAACGGCAAATACAAACTTTGCTCTTTTGGTTTCAAAAAAATTCACAGAGCCTTTCCATGAACCTATTAAATACGGTCAGCATATTGCTTCTTTGGCAAATATGCTCTCGGGCGGTATTTTGGTTCAGCGCTTTGGCGATTTATTGGACGGCAGGCGCTCTACTCCTCAAAGAATTAAAGAATCCATTATTCAACCGACGCTTGAATGCGCAACTCCCGGGGATTTGAGCCTTGTTTTGCCGTACAGACAGCTTTTAAGTATAATTGAAATGCTCTATGCTCTTGATAAAATAGCGCCGGGTGTTGCTTCAAGATACACTCTTTTATATGGAATCGAAGTTAAATTCTATTCGGCAAGAGTATTAATTTCAAACGAGCTTGAAACACTGGGAGTAAAAAATCTGTTTGCAATCGGCGATGGCGCAGGGGTTACAAGAGGTTTAATGCAAGCAAGTGCTTCAGGGGTGCATGCTGCAAGAGTGATAGCAAAAAGATAAAAGTAATACGCTCTATATGTATATAAATAAAAATTCCGCACTTTGTGCGGTTTTTTATTTTCCTTTGTTTAATTTTTTAGTGTCGTTTTCTGCTTTTCCACTTTGCAGATTTTATAGCATAAAATAAGGGGGGATTGTATTATATTCTTTTTATCTGTTAATCCTAAAATTAATCATTGCTTTATGATTAACAGCAATTAACTCCATTGAATTCCAAAATTTATTAGGATCTATTGAAGATTGATTATTGTCTAAGTTAACGGTTACTCTGGATGAATAAAGTTCAGCTAATTTTTCATCGAAGTTATCAGCAATCTGTAATTTCATCTTTATTATCCTTTATCATAACTCTTACATATATATAAAGTATATATCGAATACATAATTTCAATTTTAATTTATTTTGTTACAAAACTTAATATTATATTGATTAATTTTAAAAATAGCTGTAATTTAAACAAAAATCATCAGCGTTTAACTGAAAAATAAATTAATCAGTCGTTTTATAAATGTTAATATTTTAACAATTGTAAAAAAAGGTTTGACGAAAAATTTTGTTCTTGTTATATTAATAAAGCAGTTTAATTACTGTTAAATAAAATTAAATTTGCGTCTGTAGCTCAGCAGGTAGAGCACTCCCCTTTTAAGGGATAGGTCACGCGTTCGAATCGCGTCAGACGCAAATTTTTTATTGCTTTATTTGTTTGCGGATAATTTGTGCGGCTTTAGTAATTATATTGAGCTTTTTGTTATGTTATAAAAGGCAAAATAGCAAAATATGTTTTATAAAACCATATATATTGATGTTTGTTATTTGGCAAACGGTTGTAAAATATTTTAAGAGAATTTTTAAATTTTTTTAAAATTTCTTTATAAAAATTAAAGTATTTTAAAATTATGTCGTTAACCATGGCAAAACGAGGAGAGCATAGAAAATGCCGAGTAATGTTAAAAATGATTTTTTCTTGAATAGTGTTGGTGATTTAATTAGTGCAGCGAGTGTAAATCAGGAACATACAATTTTAATTGTTGATGATGAAGTAAATAATTTACAATTATTAAAAAGAACTTTTAGAAATAAATATAAAATTTTAACTGCTTCAAACGGTTTAGAAGGTCTGGAAATTTTAAAAAGAAATTTAAACGATGTTTCTTTAATTGTTTCCGACCATAAAATGCCTATAATGGAAGGAACGAAGTTTTTAGAGGAGGCAAATTTAATTGCTCCCGATGTTATAAAAATTCTTCTTACGGGCTTTTCTGACATTGAAATTATAACGGATGCAATTAACAAATGTAATTTATTTCAATATGTCCTAAAACCTTTTAACCCTGATGAACTGTTGGAAGCTGTCAGAAACGGTTTGGATAAGTTTGACCTCGTGAGCTCAAAATCGTTAATTTTAAAAGACTTAAAGGAATTGTTTTACAAAACAATTAAATCAATTGCGTCGGCACTTGACGCAAAAGACCCTTATACGCACGGACATTCCATGAGAGTTACTTTATATTCTATTATACTTGCTAAGGAATTGGGAGTACCTCAAGATAAACTTGAATTAATTGAAACATCGGGTTTGTTGCATGATATCGGTAAAATTGCTATTCCGCAAGCTATTCTTTGCAAGCCCGGAAAATTGGACGATAATGAATTTGTTGTAATGAAATCTCACCCTTCAAGTTCTGAGCGCTTAATTTCAAGTATAGAAAAATTACACGACGTTTCCCCCGGTGTTAAACACCACCACGAAAGATGGGACGGCAGAGGCTATCCTGACAGATTAGCAGGTGAGGATATCCCCTTTACCGCAAGAATTATTGCAATTGCAGATACTTATGACGCTATGACCTCTACACGTTCATATAGAAAAGCGCTTGATCATGAAGTTGCAATAGCGGAAATTGAAAAATGCGCAGGCTCTCAATTTGATCCTGCTTTGGCTCAAAAATTTGTTGAAATTCAAGATATAATAAAAGCCGCTAAAGAAAACCCTGAAGAATATTATATGAAGTATTCAACTTTGTATAAAGAAATTAACTAGCTTATAAAACTAAAACTATCTATATTAATTAAGCATTTTAGATTGTTATTAATGCTTAATTTTATTGGCGCTCTTTTTTTAAAAATTCTTCAAAATATTTACTTTTGTCAAATTCTTTGATTTTATTGTTTTTAAATTTTACCTTCTTTAGCTTTGAATTGGTTTTGTCAAAATAATAGATGTTCATTTTATTGTTATTTAGAATAATTTTTGTAAAACCATAGTTTTTTGATGAAATTGTTTTAATATTTTTCTCATCTAAAAGAGAAATTGTTTTCGGGTAAGGATGATTAAATTTGTTAACACCTGTTGAAATCAAAGCAATTTCAGGTTTAATTCTCTCCAGCATATCAAAATCTACTGAATTAATTGCGCCATGATGACCTGCTTTTAAAATATTGATTTTATCGGGCAGATTGTCTTTTATTTGATTAAAAGCTTCAGTACCTGCGTCTGCCATAAATAAGATATTTTTATTCTTATAAGTTAAAAGAGTGATTATTGATGTTTCATTATCAACCCTGTCTTTATTTGAATCTTCAAAAGCTGCCTTAAAAGTTTTAATTGTTAAATCTTTTTCGGAATATATTATCTTATTATTGCGCGCAATTTTATAATTTAATTTGTTTTCTTTTAAAAAGTTAAGAATTGAGCTTGATAATAATGATTTTGCTTCGTCTTTTTGAATATAGACCGTCTCAACCTTTTCATTTTGCAATATATCAAGACTTCCGCCGCAGTGGTCGGAGTCAAAATGTGTTATAATGAGCGCTTTAAGAGAATTTATTTTTTCATTTTTTAAAAATTTATTTATGATAATTTCTCCGCTTGAAATTCCTCTGAAAGATTTTTTGCCCGTATCAATAAGAATATATTTGTTCTTTGGGGTTTTAATCAGAAAACTGTCTGCGTTTCCAACGTCAAACATCATAATTTCAAGATTTTTATTAAATAAAAAATTAAAATTAACAAAGCTTAAAAGAAAAACAGCAAAACAAGATAACATTATCAAAATATGTTTTTTATTTTTAAAATTATATTTTAAATTTAGAATAAATCCTAAAACAAAAATCCAATAAATAAAAATTTGAAAAATATTCAATCCAAAAGAGCTTAAATGGGAAATTTTAAAAGAAGAGAAAAATTCTCCGATTTTTATTAAAAGAGACAATAAAGGATTAGCCAAACAATCAAAAAATTTTATTACAAAATCGCTTAAATTTGGAATAAGAGCAATAATTGAACCTATGAAACCGATGAAGCTAAGTATTCCGATAAAAGGAACAACGGCAATATTTGCAAATATGCTCAAAGGGTTAAGAGTGTTGAAATAGTGCATTTGTAGAGGTATTACCCAAATTTGAGCAACCAAAGGAACGCTCAATATCCCCGCAAGACTTTTAGGCGAGAGCAAAAAGAAGAAATATTTTTGAAAGCGGGTTAATTTTTTATACTTTCTTTTAAAATTGTCGTCTGATTTTTCAAATTTTGAAATAATTGTATTACAACACAAAACAAGACCGATTGTTACGACAAAAGAAAGCTCAAAGCCGATATCGAAAATCATTTTCGGACTGACAATAAGAATTAAAAACGCAACAAAACAAACAAGAGCGAAAGAGTCTGTATCTCTGTTTATCAATTTCCCAAAAAGAACAAATAAAAGCATTAAGCCCGCTCTTAAAATTGAAGGCGGAAAGCCCGTCATAAAAGTATAAAGTATGACAAATATTGCACCGATTAAAATTGAAGGTTGATAAGGCAGTTTAAAGATGTTTGATATCCACCACCAAATTCCAAAAATTAAAGCGACATTTAAACCGCTTGCAGCGAGAAGATGTAATAAACCTGAATTTTTAAAACTTTCTTTAATATTTTCATCGGGACTTATTGTTTCGCTTCCAAATACAATCCCTCCAAGTATTTCAAGTTTTGGCGATTTGATATTTTTTGAATGTTTTTCTATAATTTTTATTCTCATTAATTCAAATTGCTTTAAGATATAATAAAATTTATCGTTTAATGATGATGATAAAAATTTAACTTCTTTTGTCTTTTTAAAAGTCGAATTATCCCCATATAAAATATTATAAGTATCGTTATTTGAAAGATACTTTTTGTAGTCGAACTGGTGCGGGTTTGAAGCAGGATAGGGCGGTCTTAGCTTTCCTTTAATATAGAAGCTGTCCCCTATGATTATATTATTCAAAAGTTTTTCATCTAAATCCAGATAAATTAATACTTTGGAGTTTAAATCTTCCCAAAATCTTTCGTCAATTTTAAGTCTTGAAACGTTTGCGTAAAATCTTATTCTTTTGTTTGTCTTTGAAATATCTTTAGAAGAAACTATTTGTCCGTATATTTCAGCTTCATCATTTTTTATTCCTTCAATGAAATTATCATGGGCTAAAAAATTTACTCTTAATAATCCGAACAAAAAGAAAAAACACAAAATAAGCACTCTTTTATAAGGGTAGTTAAAAATTAATATTAAAAAACTTAAAAACAAAAATGCAATAATTATGCCGACAATTTCTAAATGGCAAAGTGCAACTACAACTGCGCTTATGTAGAAAATCGACAGCAATACGCTAAAGAGCTTATATTCGGTGATGTCTAAATTCATTGTGTTATTCAAAGAGGGCGTTTACGAAATCGTATTTATTAAATTGTGCAATATCTTCTATACCTTCTCCGATACCGATTAATTTTGTCGGAATTTTTAAATTTTTCGCAATTGAAAAAATAATTCCGCCTTTAGAGCTGCCATCAAGCTTTGTAATTGCAATTGAAGTAATATCAACCGCTTCATTAAATACCATTGCTTGATTTAAGCCGTTTTGTCCTTGTGTTCCATCCAGCACAAGAATTGTTTCAAGATTATTGTTTTCAAGTTTTTTATTAATAACGTTTTTAATTTTTTTAAGTTCTTCAATTAAATTAAATTTATTCTGTAATCTGCCTGCGCTATCTATTATAACAACGCTGTAGTTTTCCGCCTTTGCTTTATCCAGTGCCCGATAAGCCAAAGAGGCGCTATCTGCCTTGTCTTCTCTTAATATATCAACCTGCGCTCTTTTTGACCAAACTTCAAGCTGTTCTTCGGCTGCTGCTCTAAAAGTATCACCTGCAACAAGCAAAACTTTATTGCCTTCTTTTTTAAATTTGTTTGCAAGTTTTCCGATTAACGTTGTTTTTCCTGCGCCGTTTACACCCACAACAAAATAAACATTAATTTTATCTTTGTCATACTTTAACTCTTGCGGTTTTTCAAGGTCTAGGATGTTTGCAAATTCATTTTTAAGGAAATTTTTAAGCTCTGAAGATTTGATTTTTTGTTCTTTAATTTTTTGGGCAATTTCAACCGATAAATCAACTCCTAAATCTGCCCTGATTAAGGTTGATTCTATATCTTCAAGTTCAAGCTCGTTTATTGTTTCGCTTTTAACACTGTTTAAAACATTTTCCACAAGAGAATTTGCGGTTTTAGAAAGAATGTTTTTTAAAAAACCGCCCTGTTGCTTGGTGTCATTATTTTCTTTTTTTTTGAAAAAATTAAACATACTTTTCAACTACTCTTGCTAAAATGCCGTTTATAAATGACGGTGAGTCATCCGTTGAATATTTTTTGGCAAGCTCAAGCGCTTCATCAATTACAACCTTATGGGGTGCGTCTTTAATATAAACAAGCTCGACAATTGCAATTCTTAAAATATCTTTATCGATTTTAAACAGTCTGTCTATATCCCAACCGAATGAAAATTCGCTAATCATTTTATCGATTTCGTTTTTGTGAGCTTGAAAAGTTGAAGAAATATTTATAACATATTCTTTTACGCTATTATCGCTTGAAAGAGTTGATAATTCAGCAATATCCAGAGCGGAGAGTGTTTTTTCCGCAGCGTTTAACATTGTATCAATTTTTGCTTCAAAATCAGATGTTAAAGGGATTGCAACGGGTATATTTTCGCAATCTATCGGTCTTTGAAGGTTGTCCTCGTGATTGTTTTCAAAATCTATTATTTGATTTTTAATTTCATTTAATTGCGATACGCAAAGAGAAATTTCATCAGAAGAAGAAGAAATAAGTGTTCTTACCGATTTTAAAATCATTGATGAAAAGTCTTCGTTTTTATATTTTTCTAAATTTTTATCAAGTTGAGAAAAAAGTATCAATGCTAATTCTCGACTCGCTCGTCTTGCTTGCATTTGTTCATTCCTTTTATTGAGTATTAAAACTATTATATTTTAAAAAAATCATTTTTCATAGATTTTTTTAATAATTTCACAATATTTGTTCATAATTTTTTCTTTCTCATATTTCCTGATTTCTAAAAGCGTATTTTCAACTATTCTTTGTCTGTTTATGGAATTGATTTTATTCAACATATCTAAAATTGCTTCTTTTGTAGGTTCAATTAAAAAACCGTTATAGCCTGTTTTTATAATTCCTTCCATTCCTTCGTTTTTAGAGGCTATTGTAATTAATCCTCTTGACATTGCTTCAATACAGCTTAAGCCGAAAGTTTCTTCAACCGAAGGAAGTATGAAAATATCAGAACTGTCCAGCTTTTCATAGATTTCATCATGATTAAGTTTATCGTTAATTTTAATTTTAGAAGATAGTGAATATTTTTTTATTAAATTTTTAAGATGTTTTTCATGTTTACCAAATCCGTATATGTTATATTCAAAATCACCTTTATAATCAGACAGAGCTTTAATTACAAGGTCTATATTTTTTCTTTTTATAAATTTTGATAGAGTAATTAACCTTAGCTTGTTTTTATCAAAATCTTTTTTTAAAACAATATTTTCTTTATTTACAAAAGAAGGCAGGATAAATTTTCCCTTCAGCTTTTCTTTAATTACCTTGTTTCTTGCGCCGATTAAAGTTGCGTTTTTTAGCGCATTTTTTAAGAGAGGACAAAAATAGAACTTATATTTTAGAGAAGTTAAAACCTTTTTGTCGCTGTTATGTAAAATTGCAATATGGGGAATTTTAAGCTTTTTATTAATAAGATATGAATAAATATGCCCGCAGGGCAGATGAGATATTATTAAATCGTAACTATCCTCTAAAAAATCGCTCTTTGCTCTAAAAAAAGGATTAAAAAAATTATGATTATAAATTGTAATATTATTTCTTTTATACTTTCCTTCTTTAAATATTTTATGCTTTCTATAAATCGTATTAATTAAAAAGTTTGCTCTTATAACATCAACACTAAAACCCAATTCCACCAAAGCAAGCGCAAAATCCTCCAAAACAAGAGGGATGGTTTCATCTTGAAAAAGAGGATATAAATCGCTTATAAGTAAAATTTTCATTATTTTTATAAATTAAATATCAATTTATAAAGCTTCAAAATCGCAAATAACGCTGAATTTTTTGGCTAACTCATATAGCAGAGCCAGTCTGTTATTTTTAATTTTTTCATCTTTATCCATAACAAGAACTTTGTCAAAGAAATTAACAATAGGGTTAATTAATTGATTAAGCGAATTTATATAGTTATCAAGGTCTTTTGGGTTAGTATTATGGGCTTGAATTGCGCTATATAGTTCTTTTTCTTCAGATAAAACAAAAAGATTTTCGCTTAGCGCTTGAGTTTTTGTATCTTTCAAAATTCTATTAACTCTGATTGCATTTTCTTTAATTATTTCAAAATCCTTATTGTTAAGGTATTTTGTTATTATTTCAACTTTTTGAATAAAACTTGTAAGATTTTCTAAAGGATTTGTATTTGAGCAAGCTTTAATCGTATTTGTTGAAAAATCTTTTTCATACATAAACTGAAGCCTTGAAATAAAGAAATCTTTAATTTCATCTAAAATTGTATCCTCAAGAGAAATGTTAAATTCTTTTGAAAGCATTTCAAGTGATTGTTCTATTATTTTTTCAAGGTTAAGCTCCATTTTTGCTTCAATAACCGTTCTTATAATTCCAATTGCTGCTCGTCTTGCGCCCAGTGGGTCGTTTGAACCTGTCGGGCGTTTTTTCTTTTTATCGCCTTGAGTTGAGATGAATAGAGCGCAAATTGTGTCGATTTTATCGGCTATTGAAACAACTTTACCTTCAAGCACGGAAGGAAGAATTGAATTTGCGCCAAGAGGGAAATAATGTTCACAAATTCCGTTTGCAACATTCATCTTCTCACCGCTTAAAAGTGCATAATTTTCACCGATAAAGCCTTGAAGTTCGGTAAATTCAAAAACAAGCTTTGTTGATAAATCACATTTTGATAACTGCGCACATCTTAGAATGTCTTTTTTATCTTCAATATTAAGTTCGCTTGCAATAATATCAGACAATTTAATCATTCTTTGAGTTTTGTCAAAAAGTGTACCTAAGCCTTTTTGGAAAGTCATACCTTTTAAATTATCTATTTTATCAATAAGCTTTGTTTTTGTATCTTCCTGATAGAAAAATACGCCGTCTTCAAGTCTTGCGGTTATTACTCTTTGATTTCCGGCTTTAATGTTTGAAAAATCGTCGCCAAGATAGTTTGCTATTGTTATAAATTTGTTTGAGAGTTTACCTTCCTTATCCCATAAAGGAAAATATCTCTGATGTTGCGTCATAACCGTTGTTGTAACAATATCGGGGATTTGAAGATATCTTTTGTCAAATTCGCACAAAAAGGCTCTCGGGTATTCCGTTATAAATGTTACTTCTTCGAGTAATTCCTCTAAAGAATCAAAATTAATTACAAGATTGTTTTCTTGAGCGCATTCTTGCGCCAATTTAACGATTAAATCCTGTCTTTCTTTTTGATTAGCTATTACATCACCTTTTTTTAATATTTCAAGATAATTTTTAGCATGGTCAATTGTTAAATAGCGATTTTTAGAGTATCTATGCCCTTGAGTAGCGTTTGTTGATTTTTTATCAAGAATACTAAGTTCAATAACTTCATCATCAAACATTGCAACAACGTTTTCAATAGGGCGGGAAAATTTTTCGCTGTTATAGCCCCAGCGCATAAAATGCGAGCCTTGAAGTTTTAGAATTAAGTTTTGAGTGTTTTCTTTTAAAATTTCAGCGGCACTTTTTCCTTTTATTTCAACTTTTGCCCAAATATAGTTATCTTTTTCATAAAGAGCTGATAAATCAACATTGTTCTTTTTGGCAAAACCAATAGCCGCAGGGCTAAATTCGCTTTTATCATTTTTGGCTATTGAAAGAATAGGACCTTTAACATCTTTTAGAATTGTTTTTTGCTCTAAACTCAAATCATCAACCAAAACCGCCAAGCGTCTCGGAGTAGCCCAAACATTAATTTTTGAATAATCAAGGGCATTGTCTTTAAATAATTTTTCAAATGAGCTTTTTAGCTGTTCAATTGCGCTTGGAATAAATTTATAAGGAAGCTCTTGAACCAATATTTCCAATAAAAAATCTTTTTTCATAAGAAAATTATATAAAAAACATAAATAAATAAAAAATAATATTAAGAAAATGCAACAAATTATTGAAAATAAAGGTTAATTTTTTGAATTTTTTTCTTTTGTGTGTCAAATTATAGTTAAGGAGAGATTTAATTAACTAATGCTGGATGTAGATATTATAGAGATTAACGACGAGCAATCGCATAACGCAAAGCTTTTAGCTAGTTCTCTAAGTGAGGTGCAAATAAGAAAAAGGGGTATGATAGACATGCTCGGCATTCAATGCGCCATCAATTATCTGCGCTCCAAAAAGTTTAAAATTGATACCAAAAGAAGCGTCTATAAGATTCCTGTTTTATTTGAAGAATTTAAAATAACCGATATTTACTTTGGCAATTACAGAATAGATGTTATAACGCTTTATAAAGAAAAAAGCGTCAAAATTCCAAGAATACATGTTGATATGGATATTTTGCCTCATTTTTACTTCATTGTACAAATCGGCGCAAAGATTAAAGAAGCAAAGATGATTGGTTTTATTGACGCAAAAAATATAAGAGCATGCTCGCATGATTCTAAATTCTATTATCCTACACTCGATATGATAATGGATTTAAAACAGTTTTCTTCAATTGCTCGAAGGTCTATTCCTTCAAAAACCTTGTTAGGTAAGCATGTTGACTGTATGGGTCTGTTTTTAAAATTCATTGATAATGACTTATCTTCCGTTTATAAAAGACAATTAATTCAGCATTTAATGAACTGTGACTCTTGCAGGGCAAACTTTATTGACGCAATGGAGTTTGAAAAACTGGCTCTTAATTTGCGCTATTATCCGCTTTTAATGAAAAAATACGATAGCAGAGTTCCTATTAATGATACCAAAAGTGCAGATGGTGAAGTTAATCTTTCAAATTTGGAAGAAAAACTGAATAAAATTGAAATCAGAGAAAAATTGGCTTCTCAAACAACCCGAGATTATAGCGGAATAAAGCAAAAGCAGATTGCACAAATTCCTAAAGTTCCTCAAAACCCTCAAAGACTGCAAACAATAAAACAACCTGTCAGAAGAATGTCATCAATAGAATTAAAACAAGAAATTCAAAGGCAAAAAGCATTAGGAAATTACAGAAGTTCTCAAATTAAGTCTTATGATACATCCGAGCGAGTTAATCAAAACGTAAGCAAAAAAGTTATAGATACAATATTTAATGAAATTCCCAAAGTTGAACTGCCTTCAATTAAAACAATAATAAGTGCTAAAAATAAAAGACTTATTTTGATGGTTTTTGCAATGTTCTTTATTTTAGCAAGCTTTACGGTAATTTCATTTAAAGGAAGTTCTGATATAATTGAGCAAAACGAGCAAATGAATACAGGTGCTAATTTAGAAGCATTCGGGGATAATTTTGACAGCGGTTTAAGCGATGAAATCGGCGATTATGATTATCAATCTTCAAATCATCAAGCTCAATTAATACCTAAAGATAGCACCCCTTCAAGCATTGATAATTTTACCATAATGCAGCCGGTATCAACACAACCGACTTATGCTCCGACTGTTTCAAATATCTCTTGGGAAGCGCCTGAAAGCCTTGTAAAAAAAGCGGAATATACAAAATTTTTACAGCTAATCGGTAAAAATGTTAAGTTAAATGTTCAAAATGACCTGCTTTTGGTTAGTGATATTCCTACAAATAAAATCGCAAAAGTTGATATACGAATTGAATCTAGTGGAGATGTTCAATTTATTAAAATTTCAAAATCTTCGGGTTCTGAAGCAATAGATAACTCAATTTTAAAAGTTGTTGGTGATACCCTGAAATATATGAAACCCCCGGGTCATGGAATAATATCTAAAAAAGTTGATGTAACATTAGTTGTTGAGCTTAATTAATTTTTAAAGTATAATGCCCCTATATTCTTAAATTAAGGGGAAGTTATGAAAATTAACGAAAATTATAAAAAACTCAATGAAAGCTATCTTTTTTCAACAATTGCAAAAAAAGTTAATGAGTTTATTAAATTAAATCCGTCTAAAAAAGTTATTCGCCTTGGAATAGGGGATGTTACAAGACCTTTGTGCAAAAGTGTAGTTTCTGCTCTAAAATCTGCAAGTGATGAAATGGGTACTATGGAAGGCTTTAGAGGCTACGGCCCCGAGCAGGGTTATGACTTTTTAAAAGAAAAAATACAAAAATATTATCTTGAAAAAAATACTCATCTTGAACTTGATGAAATATTTATTTCTGACGGTGCTAAATCAGACCTTGGAAATATCTTAGACATTTTTTCAAAAGACAATACCGTTTTAATACCTGACCCCGTTTATCCCGTTTATGTTGATACAAATACAATGCAGGATAGAAAAATAATTTTGCTTGAAGCAAATAAGGAAAATGATTTTCTGCCAATGCCAAATGACAATCTAAAAGGTGATATTATCTATTTATGCTCTCCGAATAACCCGACGGGCGCTGTTTATAATAAAGAACAGCTCAAGGCCTGGGTTGATTGGGCGCTTAAAAATAATGCAATAATTCTTTTTGATGCAGCTTATGAATGCTTTATTGACGATGAAAGCTTGCCAAGAAGTATATTTGAAATTGAAAACGCAAAAAAATGCGCAATTGAATTTTGTTCATTATCCAAGACCGCAGGTTTTACGGGAACAAGATGCGGATATACAATTGTCTCACATGAGCTTATTTTTAATGATATGAGCTTAAATAAGATGTGGTTAAGACGTCAAACAACAAAGTTTAACGGTGTTCCTTATATTATTCAAAGAGGGGCTGAAGCGGTGTTTACTCCTCAAGGGCAAAAGGAAATCAAGGAAAACATTAATTATTATAAAGAAAATGCCAAGCTGATTTCTCAAACGCTCAAAAAACATAATATTTGGTTTACGGGAGGAAAGCACTCTCCTTATATTTGGCTAAAATGCCCAAATAATATGACAAGCTGGGAATTTTTTGACTACCTGCTTGAAAAAGCCGCAATCGTAGGTACACCGGGCTCGGGCTTTGGTAAATGCGGCGAAGGCTTTTTCAGATTAACTTCTTTCGGGACTAATGAAAACACAAAAGAAGCAATGCAGCGGCTCGATGAATTGCTAAAGTAGTGATACGATGACTTGAGTGCTTTGCGCACCGCAGCTGAGGGTGGAAACGTAAGCGATGATACTTCAGCCCTTAGCGAAGTTATGAGCCCTGATAGCCGTAGGGTGGGCTTCAGTCCACCGTTTATAACTAATGCTTTATTTATCATGTCGTTACAAGGTGGATTTTAACCGGAGAGGCAGGGTAGACTTTAGCCTGGCATTACGCTTGAAACAAGTATACATTCAGCATAATTGCCATGGGTTAAACCCTGAT
>CANPYC010000010.1 GCA_947587615.1 Candidatus Gastranaerophilales bacterium
GCATATTTAACGGCAGAGCGATTTTGAGCATGGTTTTTAATGCTGCTGACAAAAGTATCAGTAGTATGTTTACTTGCAAGCGAAGAAAGCTCTTGTCTTGAAGGAGCAAAGTAACGTGCCGCACTACCGCCCGCAACACCTATTGCAGCGCCAAGGGCTAAGTGTGAGTTGTTTTTTTGCGGTTGTTCAACTTTCATAATTTTCATCATAATATTCACGCTTTCTTCACAAGATAATCATGCTCGATACTCATTTTTTTTGAGTTCTGCACTAAATTTTACTCGCCTTGATTTAGACAAAAAAAATTAACTTTTCGATTTAATCTCAGCAAAAAATTTGTAATCTATTTAGTTATTATACCTAACTGCTTTACAAATTTTTTCTATAATACCATGTAAAAACTATATTGTCAATACCCTACCATGGTTTATCAGATGTTATTTGTTGAAGGGTTTAGCTGCGGGTATGAGAAAAGGCGGCTGTAATCCAAGTTATTACAAGAGAGTTAATAATAAAAGAATTATAATAATAAAACCCTGAGATATACTTCGGCTTATTGATTTTGGTTTACATACATCAAAATTAAAGCGCACCGTTTTACAAAGTTTTAGTCCATGGTAATCTTGCCAAAGCCAAATATCACAATCTCTCTTTAGGTTATTAGCGAGACGGTTTATTGGCGATTTGGTAAGTAAAAAAAGAGTTGCAGGGTTTCAGACCAACCGTTTTATCAAGGTTTAACCCGTGGCAATCGTGTTGAGGGTGCGTGTTTTAAGTTCTGATATTGCCATGCTGATATCTGAAATGCCTTTAAAATTTGTTCTTCGTTAAGATAATCCTCTATTTTTTGGGAAACCGAGATAGATATGCAATCAAAATAACACTCTCAATTGTACTTTTATAAAATGATTTTAGCTTTGTTAATGTGTCTGCTGTATCAGTATTAGAATATTTAACGTTCTTGTCTAATAGTTTTAAAAATATTTTAGAAAAAATATCTACAGAATCTAATCAAAAAAAATTTAAGTCCTGTTGAAACAGAGAAGTTATCCATATTATATTCTGAAAATATTTTTAAAAAATTTGAAAAGCAAACAAAGCCAATTATAGACAAAATCATCAATAACTATAGAGAAAATAAAAACTTCAACAGGAATAATATTATTTTTGTATTGTATTAAAAAAGTTTTCATTCATAGTAAACAAAAATTCTTTAAATGACAAAGGAGAAAGGTTTAGGCTTTATTTTATCATAAAATACATTTTTCCGTACAACTTTTTGTAAACTTAAAGATAATGAATAATTGTATTTTTATGTAAAGTTCACGCACAGCAGCATAAATGTTTATAATATTTATGATAAAATGTAGATTATTTTAACAAATTCAAAAGAAATGAAAAAGGTCTGTATGAGCAATCAAAAACATATTGAAAGCAATAGCACTTCAACTCTAAAACCCAATTTATTTTCTATTGATTGGGCTAGCGATAAAGTTTATAAAACAATAAAAATAATAATTCCCGCAATATTTATAGTCCTTATAGTTTGTATGTCCTATAGCAGATTATCTAATATAAATACATCCGAAACTCCTGATTATTGCGGTTTTTGTATTGATTTAGGCATAGTTTCATTAATATTATTAATAATATATTTAGTCTTTATGAGGCATTATGATAAATTATTTTACGGATACAGAAATATAAATAAACAGTTATCAGATTTTAAGGAAGTATTTATTTCAAATAAAGTGTTTATTAGTGAAGCTGATAAAGAAAATACTTCAAAAGAAAAATTTGATAATTTTAAAAATAATTACGACTCTATACTAAATTCAATAAAAGGCAACCTAACCACAGGGGTTAAAGGTATAGAGCATATCGGGAGTCTTTGGTGGGAATTTTGTGAAACGTTAATTGTAATAAGAAAAAAGGATAACGATTTAATGTATCCTTGCGAATACCATGAAAATAATCCCGTTGAAACGCTAAAAAATACAGATCAAATTGAAGTTTATATCAATTCGGAAAATATAATTGATAAACAACTATCAAGAGAAATCTTTGATGTCATCCCGGGAATACTAACAGGCATAGGTTTGATAGGTACGTTCTTAGCAATAACAATTGCTCTAATAAGCTTTAATATTGATACAATAAATTTAAGTATTCAAAATCTTTTAGGTGGTTTATCAATTAAATTTATAAGCTCATTAGCAGGTATTGGAACATCTATCATATTTTTATTTATAAAATGTAAATTATTTTCTGAACTTGAAAAAAATATATCACACATACAATTGAAATTAAATAGCATTTTCCCAAGAATAACATCTGAAACTTATCTTTACCATATATTAGATAAAATCAAATATGCAAACGAAAGACTCGAGGACTTAGAAGATTATGCCGAAAATCAAAAAAATCTTGCTGATGGTTTTATTGCAAATATGTCTGCAAAGATAAAAGAAGTTCTTGAAAATAGCGTGCAAAAAGATATTAAAGAAGTTTTAGACAGTTTAAATGAAAGTCTGTCAAAATCAATCAGCAGTAATTTAGAAGCGCCTTTAAAGAAACTGGTTGAAGTTATGGAAGATGTAAAAAATACAAAAGAAGAGTCTTCTACAAAAGCTATTACAGATGTTCTTGAAAAAATATTCAATAAAGACTCGTTTAAACATGCAAGCTCTTCAATGGCAGAAGGTATTACAGAAGGCATAGACGCTTCAGTATCAAGAATGAATGAGCAAGGAGAAAAAATTGGAGATTTAGTACAGCAAATTAGCGGTTATGTCACACAATTACATAATTACGAAGCCTCTGTTGAAGAACATTATAAAAATTTGTTAGAAAATCTAAGTAAAGCCCTAAGCACTCAAACTGATTTTGTTGATAAAAACCATGAATATGTTAATGCACTGGCTGAAGCTTCCAATAAAATCAGCGCTACTTCTTCAAATTTAGATATTGTTTCAGATAGATTTAATGAAGCTACGGAAGGCTTTTCTCAAGCAGTTGGAAATGTTGCAACAATTGTCGATACTTCAGAAACCATTGTTAATAATACTGCTGATTTGAATAATAATTTAGAGCGTGTTTTTGAAAAGTTTAAAGAAAAAGCGCAAAACTCTATTGAAGGTGTGTTTAATGAGTTTGGAGCTAATATTTCAGAAATATGCGCTAAAATACAAACTGCTATCGGCGGACTTGAAGAAGTGGATTTTGATGAGCTAAAAGATAGTATTGAAACACTAAGTGAAGTATTAAAAGAAAAACAAGGATTGTAATAAATGTCAAAAAAGAACAATAACAATACTTCTTTTGAAACATCTATGACAGATTTAATGATATCATTAGCCTTGATATTTATGTTATTGCTTGCTTCCGTAATGTTAAAAATGAATAATCAGGCAAGTGAATTAACAAAAACCAGAAGTGAATTAATAGTTGAGCTGAGCGATATTCTAAACCAAATAAATCGCAGTGATATTGATGTAATGCCTGATGAAAGCGATCCTCTAACTCTTAAAGTTGTTTTAGGAGAAGGCGAGGACTCTTTAAAATTTGATACGGGAAAATATAACTTAACGCCTAAAAATACAGCATTTCTTAATACGCTAATGCCTAAAATTATTTCAACTTTATATGATAAAAAATACAGAGACTCTATTGATACTATAAGAATAGAAGGTTATACGGATGATGTTCCCTATATGGTAAACGGTAAAAATTATAATGTCGAATTAAGCCAGCAGCGTGCATTAGAAGTATTGAATTATACAAGAAAAAACATCTTAAAAAATGAAAATGAAAAAGAATTTTTTATTGAAAAAGCCTCTATTAATGGAAAAGGAGATATTGACAAATACTTGAAAAAGGATAAAAAAGACGGCTCGTGCAAAAAAGCAGAGTCTCGCCGTGTAGAAATAAAAATAAAAATCAGATCTAAAGACGAAGAAAATTTAAAAAAAGATATAAAACTTTAAACTATGCGCAGTGATTATGAAAAAGTTAATAAAATAATTTCGTTTGAAAACATATTGCAAGAATTAGAAGAATTTAAATATGTTTCAAGTGCGGATGTTGATTATTTGATTAAAAATCCCATAAGTGTATACATAAGTGAAATATTACCTCTAAAAGTAAAAGATAATTTAAAGCAAAAAAAGATTACATCAATTATAAGAGCTTTTAACAATAGACATAGCGAGGATGACAGTCATTTTGAAAATATTGACAGAAATAGAATTAAAGAAATTCTAGATGAATTTGATATAAAACAAAACTTTTCATTCTTGGATTTAAAATCAAGAGAAAGAAGATATTTGCTAAAATATAATGATTTGTGGATAGAGCATAAATACAACAATTATAAAAATCATTTTATTCGATATTTGCAATCAAAAGATAAATTCTATAAGCACTTTAAACAAATATTACAATTATATATCAGAAAATACTCAACATTAAAAAATGATAACTCCTTTAAGAAACTGTTTAAAAGTATATATAAAAGTTATTCCGCAAATAAAAAATACATTCCGGAATTTATACAAAACATATTCAAGGATTGCGATATACCGGGTGAAAATGTTGAGAAGAAATTAGCAGAAATTTGTTTATTGGAAAAAACAAATACTCGAAAAAATATAGTAGATATAATATCAAACAGGTATAAATTCATAAAACCTCATACGGATTTGTATAATGAAATAGTTGTTGTTATTTGTGATTTATGCAAAAAGAACATAAACAACGATTTTTATTTTAATTTATTATTTAATGAAATTTTAAATTCAGATATTGAAAGCGACTATTCTGCAAAAATTGTAGGTAATATTATTGCCTTGTTTAGCTCAAAAAAGAATATTTCACAAACTGATTTAGACAGAATAAAGATTGCACTGTTAAAAAATGACTACTATGGCGACCCTCGCTTAAACAAAATTACATCAAATTGGCATAAAGTTGATAAAAATGCAAAACACACATTTATAACCTGGTTGGCACAAGCAGATTTGGAATTTTTCTTTAAAACTGCTTTTAAAGGTGTATATGACCCTCACGGACGTAAAAAATTTTGGCAGCAATATATAAACAGTCATCAATTAGTTGAATCGCAAGTTATTTGGGGACAAAAATTCTATCAAACGGATGAAATACAACAGGAGCAAAAACGCAGCGGAATTCAATATAAAAGATTTGTTTCAGAAGAAGAATGCAGCTGTTTTATATTAAAATTTAATAAAATTTATATTGTAGAATTTTCAGGCTATGGTAATGCTTTATACTTTTATAGCGATACAGAATTTAACAATAGAATTAACACTAAAAAATCTTATTATTATAAAGCGGATGATTTAAAGCGCAAAGGAAAATATACTAAGCAATTTTCAAAGCAAGATAACGGTAAAGTACCTGATTTATCATTTTGCGGTTCTTTTAACATATATCATTCGGGAGACCCCGGAACTTGGGAAAAATTAGCAGAAAGCGCACTGGGTGAATATGGTGTATTTAAAGGAGTAAATGATGGAGTTTATTAAGAATAATTTTGAAATATTTTTTGATGAGGAAAATATAAGATATAAAAGTTTAATATATAACTCGGATTTTGATTATTTACAAAAAGCACCAATAAAAATATTTGAAACAAATTCTAAGATTTATAATTTTTTATTTGAAGCCCAGAACCTTATTAACAATGGAGATGCAACGGTTGAAAATGGGGAATTAACAGTTCCTGTCAAAAAATTTATAGAAAATATTAACGATGAAGATAGTAATTTTTGCTATAATATGACACTTAAAAAACCTGTTTCTTTTAATTTAACAATAAAACATTGGGGTGCTATTGAATTTAATTCTTTTAAATTCAGCTACAAAATTGAAGATAAACAATATAAAAATTGTAAGATAGTTGGTTGTTTTGCGCTTGAAGATAATGAATTTTATGTATTAGATAAACACTTATATTTTTTATTTAATGCAATGAAATCTGTTGAAAATATACCAAATGATGATAATAAAGAATATAATATATGGAAAGCAATTAATGATGTTAAAGAAGAGTCTGTTTTTAGCCACTCTGTTTTAAAAAGCTTTTTTAATAACGAAAAAATTATAATACCCGCAAATATGTCTGTTGATATTAAACAAACAGGTAATAACTTACAAGTTATTCCAACGCTAACAGGACTAACGGAAGAAGAACAAACGGCTTTTCAAGCAGAAATTAAATCTCGCTATATAGATGACACTTATTCGTTTAATATAAATGGTGAAACAATTAGAATAATAATTTCTCCTAAAATTAAAGAGAATTTTAGCGCAATATTTAATATGCCAAGAGAAATAAGGAATAATGAAGCAAAAAGGACTATTGTAAAAAATCGTATCGGTTTTTTACCAAATAAAGACGTTGTTTCGCTGGATAATTTATCTGATAGAATTGTTGATTTTGGAATGTATAAAGCAAAAAGCGCCAGATTAGATACAACAAGCAATGATTGGTGTTATCCTATAAAAATATCCGTATTTGATATTTCTCAAGAACAAATAATTTTTAAACTCAATGATAAATTAGAAATGGAAAAATTTAGAGAAATATTAGAGGAAGCAGTTGCAAATGAATATTCCTTTTTTGATTACACAACTGAACTTACTACAATTTCTATACCATTAACACCACAAAACTTTAAAGTATTAAAACAGTTTTTGACTGTTGATAGGAAAGAAACGGATAAAGAGGATACAAAAGATAAAATAATTGAGGAAGTTAAATTATTAACAAATGAAAATAAGTATATTAAAATTAAAATAACAGAAGCATTATTTGAGGATTTAAAGGCGCAAGTTGCACAAATTAAAGAGTTTAATGCTGATAGTGACACAATTTTTAACTTGAATATATATGAAAATCAAATCCCGCTGAATGATTATAATAAACAGCAGTTAAGAAAAGTTTTTGAAATGCATATAATTTTAGCGCAGGAAGATACTTTAAATGAAGATGACAATAGCCAAGTTAATGAATTTTTTTCTAACATAACACTTGAAATACCAAAAAGTTTAAAAAGAGAATTTAAACTTAAAAATTATCAAAAGAAAGGGCTTGCTTGGCTGCAAAATTCTTTCAAAATGCGAGAAAGAGCTAAAAACGCTCGAAGCGGTGTACTTCTTGCGGATGATATGGGGCTTGGAAAAACCCTGCAAATACTTTCGTTTCTTTTTTGGTTATATGATAAGGATAAATATAGAGAAATTTATTTTAATGAAACTCATAAAAAACCTGTTTTGATTGTTGCACCGGTTATTTTACTTGACAATTGGAGAAATGAATATAATAAATTCTTTTATGACAGTTTAGGTACTCCTTTAATTCTCCATGGAGACACTTTAAGAGGCTTAAAAACAAGACCGGGTAATGAATACTATCAATTTCAAATGTCAACTTGTAAGGCAGAATTGCACTTAGATACAAAGGAGATAGTAAAATCAAATGTTGTTATTACAAACTATGATACATTGGTAAATTATGAATTTTCCTTTGCAAGTATAGATTGGTCTATTGTTGTACTGGATGAAGCTCAAGAAATTAAAGAACGCTCTTCTCATAAATCAACGGTTGCAAAAGGACTAAAAACAGATTTTAAAATTGCATGCACAGGAACCCCCGTAGAAAATTCTTTAATGGATTTATGGAATATTTTTAACTTTTTACAGCCTAATGTATTAGGAACAAGTATGGAATTTCGTTCTTTGTGTAAAAGTATGCAAGGTAGCGAAGATAATAGCAACAACAAAGTATATAATGAAATAAGAGAAAAATTATACTATGAAAAACCTTATGCATATATTTTAAGAAGAGAAAAAAAGAATGTTTTAGGAGACTTACCTCCTAAAACGATTGAACCTAAATATGAAGTTCCTTTATCCGAAGAACAAATTGTTATATATGACAGATTAAAAAATAAAATGATGTTTGCTTCAACAGCAGAAGAAAAACTAAAAGCATTCTCGGATATGCATAAATTTTCCCAACATCCTAAAATGATAGATAATAAAGATACAGACTCTGTTGAAGAACTTATTTCAACATGTCCGAAGTTCCAAAAATTAATCGAGATACTGCGAGGAATTGAGCTAAAAAGAGAAAAAGTTTTAATTTTTTGTAATTATAGAGAAATTCAACGGTATTTGAAATTGGTTCTTGAACATGAATTTAATATTGATAATATCGATATAATTAACGGAGAAGCTAAAAACAGACAATTTATTATAGATAAATTCCAAGAAGATGAAAATACTTTTAAAATTTTAATATTGTCACCAAGAGCAGCAGGTGTCGGGCTTAATATTGTAAAAGCTAATCATGTAATTCATTACGGCAGATGGTGGAACCCTGCAAAAGAAAACCAGGCAACAGACAGGGCTTATAGAATCGGTCAGGAAAAAGAAGTGCATGTGTATTATTTAATTGATGTATATCCAAATCGCTGCGAGCAGACATTTGATGAAAAGCTGCATAATTTAATTATGAGAAAAATTGAAATTGCAAGTAATTTTCTTGTTCCAAATGACGAAAATATAAAAGAAGAGCTGATAAACTCGTTTGCAGGCCAGATAACATATAAACTCTAATAAATTCCAAAAGTTTAGCTTTGGTGTTTGTTCCTGCTGAAGAAAATCTTTATATTGCTTACAAGCGAATTTTCTTTTAGGGTATTAATAAGAAAATATATCTCAGATAATGAAGTGTCAATATCCATTGAGATTTTATCCATAATTTTTTGTGTGAAATTTAATAACTTATGATTAAAATTTCTATTCTCGGTTTTTTCAAACCTCTTTTTATTCTAATAATATTCTTTCTTTTAATAAAATAAAGCCCTGTCAAAAGGTTTAGTTTTTGCAAATCACATTAAGAGGTTGTTTTTTATAAATATATAAATTGCCCTATTTGCTTAAATTTATCTGATTTTGTTCATTTATACTTCAAAAATTATTTCTGTCTTTTGTAAAATTTGTTTTATCGGATAATCTTTGCATCTGAAAATTATAAGTCCGCTCAGCTGCTCTAAAATTTTGAAAGTATTTAATTAAAACTTTATTTTTGAAACCATATTTTTTATCAAAATATTTGCAATTAAAAATTTGATACCATTTTTGTCAAACCGTTTTTGCCTCTGTTACAAGCATTATATTATCGAGTATATTAATATTAATGTATTAACGCTAAAAACTAAAACATCAGCTGCAAAAGAGTGCAAAATGCGGGATAAAACGCAAGAATAGTTTAGTATAGCTAAAAACATATTCAAACTGTCTTGAAAGGTTTATAATTAAGCAGATAACAAAACATAAAAGAATGTTTAGCGGGTGTTGGAGGGTATAACAACACGGTTTTATAAAAATTTTTTAGAAGTATTCTTTTAAGCTTTTATATTGTTTGAGTATAGATTTATTTTTATAAAAGTGGGAAAAATTAAAAAATTAAATTTTAAAATATGGTGTTTTTAATACGGTGTTTTAAAATTTAATATATTAAAATATTAAAATATGGCGGGAACTATGTTGCTAATTTTGAACCATACTTAAATAAATTAAAATCAGAATTTGAAACAAAAACGTCACAAAAGGTTATTTTCAGGCTTAAATTCCTGCAACAAAATAAATACACAGAGTAAAAACGACTATCAAGAACATGCAAGCACTGAAATAATGAAACAAATAAACACACTTCAAAGCAGAATTGAAAAATTATATGAAGATAAGTGTGATGGCAGTGTAAGTGAAGATTTTTGGTTGAAAATGAATAAAAAATGGCATGCTGAAAAAACAGAGTTAATTAACCATCTGCAACGAATGAATAGAGCAGATGAAGAATTTTACGCATTAACTGAAATGCTATTAAAATTTTGCAAGAATGCCCATGAAATGTATCTTAAAGGAACAGAGGAAGAAAAACGCTTTATTACTTCAACCGTTGTATCGAATATTACTTACTATGATAAAAACCTAAATATAGAGCTGTTTCCAGTCTTTTATATATTATCTGATTTAATCAAGGAAGAAGATAAAAATTTGCTACTCTCGAACCAGTCGAAACTCAATCAGAGTGCATAAAAAAAGCACCCGAAGGTGCTAATTTTAATTTTTTAATTTTTTAATTTTTATATATGGCGGGAACGACGGGGCTCGAACCCGCGACCTCTTGCGTGACAGGCAAGCGCTCTAACCAAACTGAGCTACGCTCCCATCCATATTAAATTTTCAATTTTCATTTATTCTAACAATTTTAGAATATTGTATGTATACTTATACTATTTTAATTGTAATTTGTCAATACTAAGAACTACATTGTTTTTTTTGTTGATTTTTATTTGATGAATTTTTATTTCAGACATTTATACTCAGCTTTCAGTAAACAATTTTACTGTGCTTGAGCGTAAACGCTTACCTGTTTTCTTGTTCTTCTGTAAGGCTCAAATTTAACTACGCCATCCACAAGAGCAAAAAGTGTATTATCTTTACCCATGCCAACGTTGTTTCCTGCATGAATTTTTGTACCTTTTTGTCTAACAATGATGTTGCCTGCAACAACTTGTTCATTGGCGAATTTTTTAACGCCTAATCTCTTGCTTTCGGAATCTCTACCGTTCTTAGATGAACCTACACCCTTTTTATGTGCCATTTCTTATTCTCCTGCTTCTTCAGTTTCTTCACTCTTAGCACCTTTTGCTTTTGTGTTGATTTTGTTAATCATAACACGAGTGAATTGTTGTCTGTGACCTTGTTTAACTCTAGTGCCCTTTTTAGGACGTTGTTTGTAAACAATTACTTTTTTAAGTTTGTCATTTTTAACAACGGTACCGTCAACCGTAGCAGAAGCTACATAGGGTCTGCCAACTTTTGATTTTTTACCGTTAACAAGCATAACGATTTTATCAAAAGTTACTTTATCATCAGCTTTAACATCCAATAACTCGATATCAACATATCTGCCTTCTTCGAGTTTGTATTGTTTTCCGCCTGTTTCAACTATTGCGTACATTGTGTGTCCTTTCTTTTAAGGGATCGTAGCCTAACGAGGCATTTTGACACGACCAACCTATCTGCATTTATTAATATATCTAAGACAAAATTTTATGTCAATACTGTTTTAAAAAAACTTAATTAACAAGTTTTATCATTTCTTCAACTGCACTGTTAATCCCGATAAACACAGCTTTTGAGATAATGCTGTGACCGATATTTAATTCACAAAGTCCTTTGATTTCTTTCATCAAATAAACATTTTGATAATTAAGCCCATGACCTGCATTAACTTTTAAACCGAGCCCCTGAGCGAGTTTTGCCCCGTTAGAAAGTTTTTCAAATTCAGCTTTATAGTTGCCTTTTTCAAAAGCATTTGAAAAACTGCCCGTATGAAGCTCTATATAATCACTTTCAATAAATTTTGAAGCTTGAATTTGTTTTTCATCAGGGTCTATAAAAAGGCTTACTTTAATTCCTTTATCTTTCAAAGGTTTAATAAACTCTTTTAAATATTCTTTTTGAGAATTAACATCCAGACCGCCTTCCGTGGTAATTTCCTGTCTGCGCTCGGGTACTAAACAAACGCTATGGGGGATTATATCAAGTGCGATTTGTTGAATTTCTTTTGTAGCCGCCATCTCAAGATTTATATTTGCACCAAGCGCTTTGATGTCATATAAATCTTTATCTTTAATATGACGTCTGTCCTCTCTTAAGTGCATTGTAAGAGCGGAGACATCATGTTTTAAAATTATTTTTGCAGCCTCGACAAGATTAGGTTCAATTCCTCCTCTTGCGTTTCTTAAGGTTGCTATATGGTCAATATTTACTCCTAATTTCATAATAAAAATATACTACAAGAAAAAAATTATAATCAAATTAATATAAAAATTTACAAAATTTACAATTTGTTATACTTGCGACATGTTTATAATATAATTTCTTTTAGTAGTGTATAACCCTTTTTAGGATAATTATTTTGATCTGTCCGAAATGTAAAACGCATGTGTCAGCAAATGAATCTGTTTGCCCTACTTGTAAATTAAGATTGATTTTCAAATGTCCGAGATGTCAATCTCTTACTCGTATTGGTTCTGTGAGCTGCAAAAAATGCGGTTATATTTTTGTAAAATTTTGCCCTAAGTGCAAAAGTGCAAATTTTGTCAGTGCGGATGTTTGCAGAAAATGTAAAAACGTGTTTGAAAAAAGGGATATAAATGCCCCTATAATCAAGAATACAAACAGGTATGACGAAAAAAAAGAAATTCAAAAAAATTCACAAAAAAATTTGCCGGCTTCAAATCCTCAAAAACAGGGCTCAAGTGAACAAATAAAACAAAATAAACCGTTTTTGTTTTACATTGATTTTATAAATCTTGTTGAAATTTTTGAAAAGTATAAAAAAGACGAATTTAAGCTCAAAGTTACTCAAAATATTAAAACTACGATAAAAATTGTCTTTGACACGCAGTGCGAGTTTGTTAACAGCCATTGTATAATTTTTAAATATCATCATGTAAAATCACAAAAATTAATTGATAAAATTAAGCAATTTGAACTTGAATTTTCAAAGTTTAATGAAATCTTAGAACGTACACTTGATGCGGGTTTAACTTATAAATTTGCAATTTCTACAATCGAAGAAGTTAAAAGAAATAACAACATCCCTCCACAGCTTAAATACGGACAAAACAGGGATATCATAATCTCAAGCGGTGTTTATCCGAAACTTAGCAGCGAATTATCAATAATCAAACTTGCAAATGACGTCTATAAAGTTGTTTATATTGAGCAAAAACCCGAATTTGAGCAAAGCGAAGATGAAAAATATGATAAAGCGCTTGATATAATCCTTAATAATTTATCGGATAGTGCTTCAAAAATCAGGGCAATTTCTCTGAATGCCCAAAGGGGTGTCGGTAAAACACACCTTTTAAATGACCTATACTATAAAATTAACCGAATTAAAGAGCATAACACTCTTGTTTTGTATGCTCAATGTTCCGCTTTGACACAGGTTAGTCCTTACGGGCTTATACAAAGCTTTTTTGCAAGATTTTTGGAATGCAGTGTTGTTTTAGAAGAAGAAATTGACGAAAAAGCTTTTGAAACAAAAATATTGGAAAAATTTAAAATAGATTCAATTACGCAAGAAAATCTCCAAACCCTTATAAATCTTATCTATCCTACTAAAAAAGACTACTTTGAAAATATTTTGATTAACAAAGAAATTACCTATAAATATCTGAAAAATATTTTCGATTTTCTCAAGGAAAATAAAAATATTGTCTTGATAATTGACGACTTTGATTTAATCGACGAGTCATCCTGGGGCTTTTTGAAACATCTTGTCAACTCCGATTACTTTGAAAACGGCGCTAAGATGATTTTAGGCTATAAGAACCAGCATTCAATTTCAATGTATTTTCAGTCAAACAAGCTAAATGATACAAACTGTCTGAATATTTCTTTAAGAAAGCTCAATACGCTTGACTCTAAAGGCTTTATTAAAAAAATCTTAGGTCAAAAAGCACAAATTCCAAACGAATTAATTTCTCAAATTGCCTATAATGCGCAAGGCAATATTGCCTATATAGAGCAAATTATTCAATATTTATTTGAAAGAAAAATATTAATCATTACTGAAAAAATTGTAAAACTGAACCCCGAATTTAAAGAAGAAATAAAAATCCCCGATACTTTGGAAAAATGTTTTTTTGAAAGATTGGAATTTTTAAAAGCACATGCAATTAAAGAATATATATTCTTAAATACAGCTTCTTTATTGGGAGACAGGCTTGATTATAAACTTCTTGCAAATGTTTTTGAGATGAGCGAAAATGTTTTCTTTGAAACCGTGTCAAAACTTGAAAAAAAAGGTTATCTGAAGCGCAAGTTTGATGATATTTACGGTTTTAAAAACTCTCTGACCTGGTCATATTGCTATATCAAAGCAAAAGAAGAGGAAATAATCAAAGAAGACGCTAAAAAACTTTTGCTTGCGCTTAGTGATAAAACAATTACAACTCCTTTAATTTGTCCGATTTTAGCTCAAATAATCGGAAACAGTACTCTTGCTTTTAATCTTTGGACTAAAAATCTTCAATATGCAAGCTATATAGGAGATGTGAATATCTATGCAATGGCGCAGAAACAAAGCTTGATACTTTTGGAAAACGTTAAACTTGACAATTTTAAATATGTAAAAAACAATATCTGCGAAAGGCTCGGAAAACTTGTATATATAAAAAATCCCCAGGAAGCAAAAGACTATTTGTCTAATGCAATTGTAACAAGTCAGAAAAGTAATAATATAAACAAAGTTATTGATTTATCGGGCTATTTGGTTAAAAGTGCATACCTTACACAAGACTACACCGGTGTTATAGAAGTTGTTGACAATGTTTTACAATATTTTACAAAAAACGAAAATTCCACTCAAAAAAAAGCTGTTGTCGAATTGCAGAATGTTCTGATAAAAACAAGGAAATTGCCTGCAATGCTTAAATTGGGCTCTTGGGAAGAAATTACAAGCATGGTTAACAGTGAAATTAATCCGATATTGCAAAGACAGCTCAATTTCTTCACAAAACACAAATGGGTAAATAATAATGAAATATTTTACTCCTGGATTGAATCCAACATAACGCTTTCTCAAAGCTATGCTCAACAAGGCTCCGCTCTTGCGTTTGAATTGATTTCCGAAATTGAAAAAGTATTACAAAAAGAAAAAGGTGAAAAAATCGACTTCCTTAAAGTAAGACTTGCTTATGCGGCTTGTATGGCAAATACTTCAAGGGGCTATTTTGACGAATCGGATAAAATTCTTCAAGAAATCGTAAAAGATTATTCAAACATTTTTGACAATCCTAATTTAGTTTGTGAGTGGAATACGGTATATTTAATTAATAAAATTTTAAGAGGGGACTTTGCCACAATAAAAGAAGATCTCTTTGAAGCAACTGCTTATGCAAATAATTGCGGGGATGAGCTTTCCAAGAATTTATTTAAAACTTTTTTAGCTTATGTATTTTTGGAAGAAAAATCTTATTTAAAAGCAATTGAAATTGCAACAAGTCAAATGCAGTTTTTCTCGTCTAAAAAAGTCGCCTTTGGTGCACTTCTGGCATGGTATATCAGCGCCGCTGCAACAGCAAACAATAAAGCAGACAGATATTGCATTGAAATTTGTGAGAAGGCTGTTAAGATTTGTGAAAATGCACACAATAATAATTTTTATTTTAAAATATTATTCCAAGAGCTTTTGGCAAAATCATACTTAAAATTAAACGATAAAGAAAATGCGCAAATGTATTGTGATTTAGCGATGGAAAACGCAAAAAATAATCAATTAATATATCTTCAAATAAGGTTAAACGACTTGAAAACAAAGATATTAAGAGAAATGCTCGACGCTGTTGTTGAAGCTCAAAAATATGAGTATGCTCAAAATATTATAAAGATGTATAATAGAACAATAGATATGGCAAAAAACCTGAATTTGAAAAATTATATAAAAAAGGTTGAAAAAGAGCTTACTTCTTTTAGGGCTCACTGCCAATTAAATCGAATCATAGAGGATAAGTAAATGACAATGGTTGAAACTCCGCAACATTTATACTGCGACACACCACCAACGATATTAAGAAATCGTGAAGAAAAATTCAGAACTGCAAAAGATGTACCATTTTGGCTTTTTATTGCAGATTTCGTTTTCCCGAGAATGGTTAAAGCAAGGTTTCATTCCATGATGTATAAAGGTATTGAAAATCTTGAAAACAGGGATAAAACAAAAGCCGTTCTCTTTTACACCAATCACAACAATTGGTGGGACGGGATTGTCGGTTTTAATGTTGCAAGATTTATCATGAAAGGTCGTTTGCGCCTTATGATAGAAGAAATGAACAGATTTCCTCTGTTTCAATATATCGGCTGCTTTCCAATTAATAAAAAGACCCCTCAAGATGCGATTAAGGCTTTAAGATATGCTGTTACAACTCTTGATAAACCCGACATTAACTTCTGGCTTTTTCCGCAAGGAATAATTAGACCTCCACACTATCGCCCCGAAGTATTCCAAAGCGGCTTAGCTTATTTAGTTGAAAATGCCGTTAAAAAGTTTGGCGGGGTTAATTTATGTCCGGTTGCAGTTAACTACACCTTTTTAAGACAGGATAAACCCGAAGTCGTTCTTGAATTTGGCGCTTGCCAGCCATATTACGATTTTAAATATGACAGAAAAGAATTTTGCCATAAATTAGAGCGTGAATTTGAACAATTATGCGATAATCAGCAGGCTCAAATATCAAGCGGTAACTTTGAAGGGTATCGATATCTTTATAAGCAAAAACTTAGCTGGTGGCGAGATATTGAGCGCAGACTCAAAAATATCGGCATGAAAGACTCTAACAAACAATAAAAATGGCATTTGAAAACATAACTCTAAAATGTTTGGATAATTTTCTAAATTCAAAAGCTAAGTCTAAACTTGTTCTGTCGGGGCTGTTAGCTCCTTTTAATCTGCTTTTAATAAATAAGCTTTTAAAAGATAATAAAAAAGTT
This sequence comes from Candidatus Gastranaerophilales bacterium, assembly GCA_947587615.1. Lineage (GTDB taxonomy): Bacteria > Cyanobacteriota > Vampirovibrionia > Gastranaerophilales > Gastranaerophilaceae > RUG14156. Next base: position 16,603 of record CANPYC010000010.1, read on the forward strand.
CTTTATATAACTCCTGATGAACAAAGTGCCTTAAAGGCTCAAAAAGATATTGAAAATCTTTTAAATATTAAATCAGAGGTTTTTACTCCTCAAGAAATCGGGTTTTACTCGGAACTTGAAAAAAATTATTATATATATCAAGAGCAGATAAATATAATTAATTCTAAACCCGATGTTGTTTTTACCCCTGTAAAATCTTTATTTGAAAGATATCCCGATATTGATTTTTATAAAAAAAATACAATTAAACTAAAAAAAGGTGAAACAATTGAATATTCTTCAATTGCTCAAAATTTAGCAAATCTCGGCTATAAAAGAACGGCAAATGTTTCCGATATCGGCGAATTTGCCCTAAGAGGAGATATTTTAGATATCTATACCCTATACAATAACCCTTTAAGAATAGAGTTTTTCGCCGATGAAATCGTTGATATAAGATTTTTTAATTCGCAAAGTCAAAAAAGTTTTAAGCATGTTGATTGCGCTCAAATTCTTCCTTTATATAAGTTTATTTTAAATAATGAAAATAAAGATAAGTTTAAAAAATATATATCAAATATTAATTCAAGCGACGATTTTAGAGAAAAAATAAAAAACGAGCTGATAGAAAAAATTGATGAAATAGGCTACTTTGAAGGAATAGAATACTATCAGAGCAGTTTTGTTAATAAAACAAATTTTTTGTTTGATTTTTTTGAAGATTATATTTTAATTTTTTTGGAGAGTTCTCAAATATTTTCAAAATTTCAAAATATTGAAGATAATTTTATAAAGAGCTATAATGACGCAATTAAATCAAATTTGGTTCTTCCGCTTGAAAAATTAAATCACACAAGTTTTGATGAATTTTATAAAAAAACAAAAACTTTTAAACAAATTGCGCTTGATAATTTTTTGGGTGATGATGATTACGATAAAATAATTGAATTTAACCTTTCTTTAGCGCCGCAATTCTCTTCGAACATTCAAAACGCTTCAAAATTTATAAAAAAATATTTGAATGATAATTATAAAATTTATATTTGTTCAAATTTTCCAAACAGATTAAAAGAAATTTTTGACGAGCTTGAAATATTTTCAAAAGATATTTTCTATTTCCCCGATATTTCAACGGGTGGAGCAATTTGTGAAGATGAAAAAATATCAAATGATAAAATTCTTTTCTTGTCGGATAAAGAGCTTTTTAATAAGCATAATAGAGATATAACAACAAAAAAATATTATTCAAATAAGCAAAGTGCAGACTATATTGATACTATTAACGATATAAAAATTGATGAATATGTAGTCCACGCTATCCATGGCATAGGAATTTATAAAGGACTTGTTAAACAAACAATAGACGACACCCAAAAAGATTATCTTGAAATTCAATTTCAAGGTAGCGACAAGCTTTTTATGCCCGCAGAGCAGATTAATTTTTTATATCGATACAGAGGCTCGGGTAATGCTAAACCAAAACTCTCTAAAATGGGAGGTACTGCTTGGGAGACAACTAAAGCAAAAGCTAAAAAAGAAGTTGAGCTAATTGCTTATGACTTATTAGACCTTTATGCAAAAAGAAAAATCTCACAAGGTATTCAATTTGACCCTGACACAAACTGGCAGTATGAAATGGAAGAAAATTTTGAATACACCGAAACCCCCGATCAAATGAAGGCAATAATTGAAACCAAAAAGGATATGGAAGATATAAAACCTATGGATAGGTTAATTTGCGCCGATGTCGGGTTTGGTAAAACGGAAATTGCACTAAGAGCAATGTTTAAAGCAATTATGAGCGGATACCAAAGCGCTCTTATTGCTCCTACAACAATACTTACCATGCAGCATTATCAAACTCTAAAAGAACGCTTTGAACCTTTTGATGTTAGAATTGCAGTCTTAAACCGTTTTTGTACCAAAAAAGAGCAAAAAGAAACGGTTGAAAAAATTAACAACGGCGAAATTGATGCGGTAATTGCAACACACAGGCTTTTGAGCGACGATATTAAATTTAAAAAATTAGGACTTTTGGTAATTGATGAAGAGCATAAGTTTGGTGTAAGACATAAAGAAAAATTAAAGAAATTTAAAGAAAATATTGACGTACTTTCTCTCAGTGCTACTCCAATTCCAAGAACCTTAAATATGGCGCTGTCGGGTTTAAAAGATTTATCCGTTATAAATACTCCTCCAAAAAACAGGCTTCCTATTAAAACTTATGTCGGAGAGTTCTCGCAGACCTATGTAAAAAATGCAATAAATCAAGAAATTCAAAGAGAAGGGCAAGTATATTATCTTTATAATCGAATTGAAACGATTTTAAAATTTAAAGAAAAATTATCTCAAATTATTCCAAACGCAAGAATTGCTCTTGCGCATGGGCAAATGCACGAAAAAGAACTTGAAGAAGTTATAACAAAATTTGCAAATAAAGAATTTGATGTTTTACTCTCAACAACAATTGTTGAATCAGGGCTTGATATTCCAAACGCAAATACTATGATTATCCATGACAGCGACAGGTTTGGTTTAGCGCAGCTCTACCAGCTAAGAGGTAGAGTAGGAAGGTCGGACAGGCAAGCATACTGTTTTTGTTTTTATAAAAAATCAAAAGAATTAAACGAGCAGGCAAGAAAAAGGCTTGAATCGATTAAAGATTTTGTGAGTCTTGGAAGCGGTTATCAAATTGCGCTTCGTGATATTGAAATCAGAGGAGTAGGGAATATCTTAGGTACTCACCAGCACGGGCAGATGGTAAATGTGGGCTTTGATACATATTGCAACTTATTAGCCGAATGTATTTCGGATATCAAACAAAAGAGAAATAAAAATCCTTATGAAAAAGAAATAACTACAAAAAAAGAGCCTGCTATTGTTGATATTAACGTTGATGCTTATATTCCGGATGAATGGGCGCAGACTTATGAACAGAAAATATTAGAATATAAAAGAATATCTGATGTTAATTCCTTAAGTGAATTGGAAGATATGAGAGTAGGTTTAAAAGACAGATTTTCAAACATCCCTGAGTGTGTTGAAAATTTAATCAAATTAGTTAAATTAAGAATACTTGCAACAAACGCAAACATAACTTTGGTTCGCTCATGCGGCGGTCAAATAAGAATAAATACGCCTTACACAATGAAAGAATGGATAATTTTAAAATCAAAGATTGAACCTAAAGTAACAAAATTCTTTACATATTCAACACCCCCTAAAACGCAAAATAAAACCAAAGGCATACTTCTTATGAACAAAAATGAAGATGATTTTGATGAAATATTTAACAAATTGGCGGATTTGTTTTATTATATTTCTGAGGTAATTTTAAATTTTAAAGCTGATAATAACTAAAAAATAATAATAAGGAGGAAAAATGAAGTTTACAAAAGTTGCTCTTACGCTATTATGTTCAATAACAATTTTTTGCGGGTGTGGAAAATTCAACGATGACAATATTGTTTTAAAAGTTAATGATCAGGCAATTACCAAAAAACAATTTTATGAAGATTTTAACAAAATTAAAAATATGCAGCTGAAAGACGCACCAAGACAAGCTAAAAAAGATACAAGCTTACAGGTTTTATCTATAAAAGAAAGATATACCAATGATTTTATAGTTAGAACTTTACTCTCTCAAGAATTTGAAAAAAGAAAAATAGAAGCAAGTGAAGATGAAATAAACGCAAAAATTGAGCAAATAAAAAAACAAATAGGTTCACAAGAGCAGCTTGATAAAATTCTAAAAGAAGGCGATATTTCGAATGAAAAATTCCGCTTTGATATGGCAAATGAAGTAAAAATGGATAAATTGATGGCTTTAATTTATGATAAACCCGTAACGGACGCTGATGCACAAAAATATTACAATGAAAATAAAGCACAATTCCAAATGCCGGAAACCGTTCTTGTATCACATATTTTAATTGATACAAACCCTGAAAGCATTAAAAGAAAAATAACGGATGACGATAAAGAAGCAAAATTGTCTGCTGCTGACATTGATTCAAAAGTAAAAGCCGAAGTTGAAAGAAAGCAAAAACTTGCTCTGGAAGTTAGAGAAAAAGCAGTAAAAAATCCTGCAAATTTTGCACAACTCGCAAAAGAATATTCTGAAGATGAAGCTTCTGCTCAAAAAGGCGGAGATTTAGGCTATATTGTTAAAGGTCAAATGGTTCCCGAGTTCAATGACGCTGCATTTAACTTAAAAGTCGGTACTATAAGCCCGCTTGTTAAAACTCAATACGGTGAACATATTATAATAGTTAAAGATAAAGCGAAAGCAGGCATTCAGCCTTTTGCAAAAATCAAAGATGATCTTAGACAATTCCTTGATCAACAGAAAAAAATTAAAGCTGTACAAGTTTTCGTTTCAAATCTGAAAGCGCAAGCTAAAGTTGAATATATTGACGAAAGCTTAAATCCTAATACGTTAAACAAACAAATTGAAGAAACAATGAAAAAAGAAGAAGCTGCTCATAAAAAATTAGAAGCTGATGAAGAAGTAAAACTTAAACGTATTGAAGAAACAACCCAAAAAGAAAAAGAAGAAGAAAAAGAAAATTAATAATTAACAAAAGCCGCCCTAAGGCGGCTTTTGGTCTTGAGGAAAAATGAAATTAATTAAAAGAGAAAATTTAGAAGCATTTATCCGTGAGCTGAGAAATCAAAAAAAAACAATAGCCTTTACAAACGGCTGTTTTGATATAATTCATACCGGGCATGTAAGATATTTAAAAAAAAGTGCGCAATTTGCCGATATTTTAATTGTGGGTTTAAATTCCGACTCTTCCGTTAAAAAATTAAAAGGGGCTTCAAGACCGATTAACAATGAATTAGATAGAGCGGAAGTATTAAGCGCATTTGAAGTTGTTGATTATGTTGTAATTTTTGAAGAAGATACTCCTATAAATCTTCTTGAGATAATAAAACCCGATGTCTATACAAAAGGTGCGGACTATACTCTTGAAACACTTCCCGAAGCAAAAACGGTATTAAAAAATAACGGCAGGGTTGAATTTATCAATTTTGTTGAAGGAAAATCAACAACAAATATAATTAACAAAATTGAAAGTAAATAATGCTTAACTAAAATTAGCAATTAATTGTTAAAAAAAATTGCTTGTTGTAAAATAAAATATACATATAGTTATAGCAGGGAGTGCCATTATGGGTGAAAAAAAATTTAGTCTTGAGGAATTATCAAATATTGTGGGAGGTATTTTAACCAAAGCTCAAGATGTTGTTATAGATAAAGTTGCACCGCCAAAATTAGCTGATGAAAATACTTTAGCGCTTGCAATGAACGAAGATGAAATTGAAAATATGTCAAGTTCTAAAGCTCGTGCTGTTTTAGTACCTTTAGGGGTTAATTTAGACGGCATTTCAACAATTGAAGTTGAAAGACCCAGACTTGCTTTTATGAAATTATTAAACGTATTTTATATTGCACCCGATACACCAAGAGAAATCCATAAAACAGCAGTAATTGACCAAAGCGCAAAACTTGGTAAAAATGTTTCAATAGGAGCTAACGTCGTAATTTCAAAAGGTGTTGAAATTGGTGATAATACAGCCATTATGGCAAATTGCTATATAGGTAAAAACGCTAAAATAGGTTCAGATTGCCTTCTTCATCCCGGGGTTAATATAGGCGACTTTGTAAAAGTAGGCTCCCGCTGCATTTTCCACCATGGGGTAAGTCTTGGAGCGGACGGTTTTTCATTTGTAACGGAAAGCCCTAATAATATTGAGCAGGCAAGAGAACAAGGAGCAATTAAAGAAACAAATAAAAATGTTAAAGTGTTTAAAATTCCTTCTCTAGGTTCCGTTTCAATAGGTGATGATGTTGAAATCGGCGCTAATACCACAATAGATAGAGGTACAATTGAAGATACAACAGTAGGTTCTCAAACAAAAATTGATAACCTTGTCATGATTGGTCATAACTGCAAAATCGGAAATGCTTGTACAATTGTTTCTCAAGTAGGTATTGCGGGAAGCTGTACAATCGGTGACAGAGTGGTTATAGCAGGTCAAGCAGGCTTAAAAGACCATGTTGATATAGGCTCTGATTCAATTATCTTAGCAAAAGCGGGCGTTACAAAATCATTCCCCGCAAAATCCGTTATAATGGGCGCTCCTGCGGTACTTAGAAAAGATTTTATCAAGAGATTAAAATATCTTGATGAAGCTGAAGTAATGGTTCAAAAATATAAAAAATATCAACATTTATTAGAAGATTATGAGAAATTTTTAAATGAAGACGCTAAAATCTAACTTAAAATTAAACGGTGCGGGGCTAATGTTTGCAGCCCCCGTTGAACTTGAAATAAAACCATCGGACAAAAAAGGTATTCGCTTTCATATTGCACAAGGTATTGTTGAAGCGAAAATTGAAAACGTTGTTTCAACTGAACATTGCGTAATTATAGCTGATGTTGATGAGGGTGCCAAAAGAAAAATCGCCCTTATAGAACATTTTATGGCTGCATGCGCAATCTGTGGTATTGAAGCGCTGGATGTTTATTTTTCTTCTCAAGGTTTTGAAATGCCGATATTTGACGGCAGTGCCAAAGTTTGGGTTGAAAAATTTAGAGAAGTCGGTTTTTCGGGTGTTGAAGAAGAAATAAAACCCTTAGATGAAGTAATTACATTTGAAAAAGATAATTCAGCAATAATTCTTGCTCCATCAAAAAATGATACAACAATAACTTATGCGGTTAACTTCCGCCACGTTGACTTAGCCAACAGATGGGTAAATTTATCGTTAAATGATAATATAAATGAAATAATAGAAGCAAGAACGTTTGGTTATTTATCAGACCTTGAAAAATTCCAAAAAGCAGGTTATTCAAAAGGTGTTACCCTTGAAAATACCGTAGGTTTAACAGATGATGGCTATACGGTTGAATTAAGGAGTAAGTTTGAGCCTGCAAAGCATAAAATTCTTGATATAATAGGCGACTTATATTTAACAGGCTATAACCCGCTTAAATTAAAAGCAAATATTATCGTTAAAGAAGCAGGGCATGCTCTGCATTGCGAAGTTGCTAAATTATTAAAAGCAAAACTAAAGTAAAAGACAAAAGAGGAGATAAAAATGGATACAACAGTAAAACCAATTACGCTTGATTATAGCGAAATATTAGAAATGTTACCGCACAGATATCCGTTTTTATTGGTGGATAGAATAACGGAATGTGTCCCCGGGTCGTATTCAAAAGGTTATAAGAATGTAAGTTTCAATGAACCTTTCTTTCAAGGGCATTTTCCTAACAATCCGATTATGCCGGGGGTTTTACAAATTGAAGCATTAGCTCAAACATCCGCTCCAATTCTTATGACAATGGAACAGTATAAAGGTAAATTAACTCTTTTTGCAGGTGTTGAAAGTGCAAAATTTAAAAATATAGTTCGCCCGGGCGACAAGCTTGAAATGGAAACAGAGTGTATCAAAGTTAAAGGTCCGATTGCAAAATGCATGGGGCGCTCTTATGTTGATGGCAAGCTATGTACGGAAGCAATTTTAACCGTAGCATTAAAATAAAAGGAATATTCTATTTTTAAAAAAGGAAGTATAGATGATAACAACAAATAAAATTCATAAAACAGCGCTTATTGATGAAACTGCAAAAATCGGTGAAAATGTTGAAATAGGAGCATACGCAGTTATTGGAGCGGATGTTGTAATTGAGAACGGCTGTAAAATCGGCGATAGCGCAAATATCCAATACGCTCATATCGGTAAAAATACGAGAATTTCTCCTTTTGCTTCAATTGGAGGTGAACCGCAAGACCTTGGTTATAAAAACGAAAAAACAGGTGTTATAATAGGGCAAAATTGTTGGATTAGAGAATTTGCAACAATAAATAGAGCCTCAGGCGAAGGTACAAATACAATTATAGGAAACAATTGCATGATAATGGCTTATGCCCATGTTGCTCATAATTGCGTGCTTGGTGATAACGTTATTATGGCAAACGCTGCAACAATAGGCGGACATTGTCATGTCGGTAACGGTGCTTTTTTAGGCGGAATGAGCGTATTTCATCAAAACGTTAGAATTGGTGATATGGCTATTATTTCAGGCGCTTCCGCAGCCCGCTTGGATATAATTCCTTATTGCAAAGCTGAAGGCATGCCTTGTCTTCCTATCGGTTTAAATGCAATCGGATTAAGAAGAAAAGGGGTAGATAAAGAGTCACGTGACGCTATTCATAAAGCAATCAGAATTTTAAGAAACGAAAAATATAACACAACTCAAGCCCTTGAATTAATTGAAGAAGAATTTAAAGGCAACAAATATATTGATAATCTTGTTGAATTTGTGAGAACTTCAAAAAGAGGCTGTACTCTAAGAGATAAAGAAGCCTATCACGGTACATTAGATGATGATGAATTCAAAGAAAGTGATGATTAATGTTTAATCCTGTTATAAAAAAATATGCTGATGTTTTGGTTGATTACTCAACAAAAGTTAAAAAAGGCGATTTGGTAATAATTTATGCAAGAGGTTACAGCGCCCAACCTTTGGTTAAAGAAATCTATAAGTCATGCTTAATTAAAGGCGCTAATCCGATTGTTAGAACTTCGATGGATGAACTGGCTGAAACTTTTATAAAATATGCGACTGATGAACAGCTTCAATATATTGATGAAATGTCAAAAATTGAAGTTGAGAAGGCTGATGTTATGATATTTATAGGCGCACCCGATAACATCAAAAATATGACAAACGCTGATAGCTCAAAAATCGCAAAAAGAGCAAAAGCAACTCATCCGATTTTGGCTAAAAGACTTGAGCGCTCAGCAAATGGCGACATGCGCTGGGTTATAGCGGATTATCCGACAAACGCACTTGCTCAAGAAGCTTCAATGAGCTTAGAAGAATATAGCGAATTTTTAATTAATTCCTGCTACTTAGATTTAGATAATCCGACACAAAAATGGATTGAAATTGATGAAGAGCAAAAAAGAATTGCAAATATTTTAAATGAAACTTCAAAAATAAGAATTACAGGCGATAAAACGGATATAACTTTTTCAACCCAAGGAAGAAAATGGATACCATGCTCGGGTAATATGAATTTTCCTGATGGAGAAATATTTACTTCTCCTGTTGAAAATTCCGCAAACGGCAGGGTTTATTTTGACTTCCCTCAAAATTACCACGGTTCAACCTCAAAAGAAGTTTATTTAACTTTTGTTGACGGTAAGGTTGTTGAAGCAAGCGCACAGGTCGGTGAAGAATTTCTTTTAGATATGCTTAATACGGACTTAGGTTCTCGTTTTGTCGGTGAAGTTGCAATCGGAACAAATGAGAGAATACAAAACGTAACGGGTAATATTCTTTTTGATGAAAAAATAGGCGGCTCAATTCATATAGCGCTTGGCTCAAGCTACCCCGAGGCAGGAGGTAAAAACCAATCAGGGCTTCATTGGGATATGATTAAAAATATGAAAAACGGCGGAAAAATTTTTGTGGATGATAAATTAATCTATGAAAACGGAAAATTTATAATTTAAAAACAGCATTTGAAAATGACGGAGCTAGAAAAATCAGTCCTTCCGATAAGAGAAGAACTTGAAATATTTGAAAATAAACTTAAAAATTTAATTCAACAAGAAGAAAATTTTTTTAAAAGTGATTTAGAAAATTTTATGTTTTCTAATCCTAAACGTTTGCGCCCGATTTTTGTTTTTCTTTTTTCTAAAGTTTTAAATATTAAAAATTACGACCCTGTTTTTGATATTGCCCTGTCGCTTGAGTTAATCCATAGCGCCTCTTTAATCCATGATGATATTATAGATATGGAAGCTCTAAGGCGCAATAATGCGACGCTATATAAACTCTACGGTTCTAAAATTGCAGTATTAGAGGGAGATTTCATTCTCTCTTTAGCACTTGAAATATTAAGCAATACAAATTGCGCAATTTTAAAAATTTTTTCAAAATATATTAAAAAAACTCTGCAAGGTGAAATTGAGCAAAATTCAAATTTGAATAAGGTTACAAATATTGAAACTTATTTAAATAAAACCTATAACAAAACCTCAAATCTTTTTATGGCGGGTTTAGAGTCGCTTTTTACTTTGGATAAATTTTCGGATGATTCAGATTTAGAGGGGGCATTAGTTGAATTCTTAAAAAACTATGCCCTTGCTTTTCAAATTAAAAACGATCTTGATAATTTTAATTCAAAATATCAAACCGATATTAAAAATGGCAACTATACTTTGCCTGTGATATACTTTTGTTTAGATAACGGCATTGAAAATTTAAATTCAAAATGTGATTTTGAAAAATACATCAACAAAACAAAAGAAATAATAAAAAAATATAAAATCATAGCTTTAGAAAATTTGGAAAAAATCGAAAATTCAAAATATAAACAATCATTAATTGAAATTTGCAAATATACGTTAAGGAGTTAAAATTTGTTGTCAGTTATAAAAGATAATATTAAAGATTATTTCAAAAAAAATTTTAAATTATTAATATTTATTCTTATTTTTGCAATTGTATGTTCTATCTATAATCTTAATTTACAAACAATAAATATGTTTTTCAAAAGAGGAATTATTCTTGAATACTCAATTCTTCCTCAAAACAAAATTGATAAAGAGCAAATGGAAAACAGACTTGCAAAGCTTGGAGTTAAATATTCCTTTATAGAAACGCCGCAAAATTTGTCTTATTCGGCTTACGACCCTGACGGTGATTTAATTCAAAGTACTCTATTGGTAGGGCTTGCAATCTTACCTGATAAGACCAAAATTAACTTAATTAATTCAATATCTGATTATGTTTTTGATGCTTCACCAAACTCAAAATTAATTGATGTAAGAAAAATGAATGACTATTATTCAAAATCTTACAGTGCTTTTTTAAGATTTTTAGGGCTTGTTTTGTCAAGCTTTTGCATTTGGATAATATTAATCTATCTTTTGTCGGACGGCAAAAAATTCATGAAAAATTCAAGAGAAACTTTTAAAAATTTCCTTACTCAAAAAAAGAATGCCTTTTTAAACTTCGTTAAAAATACCAAAGAAAAAGGCTTTGGCTATTTTATCAAGTGTCTTTTGTTTGATGACAATAATAAAGAAGATGAAGAAATTAACTTTACCAAAGAAATTATAACGACAATTGTTTTTGTTGTAATTTGCGTAATTCTAATTCGCTATTTTATCGGTGAACTTCGCTGGATACCTTCAAGCTCAATGTATCCGACAATTTTAGAGCATGATAGAGTTTTTGTTGAAAAACTTGATTACCCCAAAAAAGAAATAAAAAGAGGGGATATTCTTGTTTTTTATCCTCCGCAAAGTATTTTATCAAATTCGCCTTTAGCAATATTTTCAAGGTTATCAGGAATATTTTGTAAAGATATTGCATACATTAAAAGAACAATAGGGCTTCCGGGCGAGAAATTTGAAATAAAATATGACGAAGCAAAAAATGAATATAGAGTATATATTAACGACGTTGCGCTCAATGAACCTTACATAAGTTCAAGACAAAATTGGACTTCATGTGATAGTGAAGAAGTAAATTGCGGGCCTTTTATAATACCGAAAAACAATTACTTTATGATGGGTGATAATCGAGGAAACTCGAAAGACAGCCGTTTTTGGGGCTTTTTAGATAAAGATAGGGTAATAGGCAGAGCAAACTTTATGTTTTTCCCGATTAGAAGAATCAATCTTTTGAAGGATAAATATTTACTTTTAAATAAGCAAAAATATGGTGCAAGTACAATTCAATACAACTATATCATCAATAGGTATTAATTTTTATTTAAAATTTGACACATGAACATTTTTTATAGTCTAATTATATTGCTAGACTGTTTAGAGTTCATAAAAAATTTAAATGTACATAAAAGAAATTGAAATAGACAATTTTAAATCTTTTGCAAATAAAATCACCGTTCCATTCCTTAAAGGCTTTACTGCAATTTCAGGGCCAAACGGCTCAGGAAAAAGTAATATTATAGATAGTGTCTTATTTGCGCTCGGTTTATCAACCGCAAGAGCTCTGCGCTCGGAACAAGGCGCTGCCGATTTAATTACAAACCATAATAAACGTGGGGAAGCAAGCGTTAAAGTTACTTTTGGAATGGATAACGAAGAAGAAATTTCAATAAAAAGATATATTAAAAAAGCAAAAAACGGTATTCAATCAAACTATTATTTTAACGATAGACCTGCAACCCTGACTCAAATTCATATGGAATTAGAAAAATATAATATTTCTCCAAACAGTTATAATATTATGATGCAAGGCGATGTTACAGAGATTACCAAGTGTTCTGCGATTGAAAGAAGAAAAATACTTGATGAAATAGCAGGTACTGCCGATTTTGACAGAAAAATTGCTCTTGCAAGCGAGCAAATTCAAAGTGTTGAAGATAGAGTTAATAATACAAATATTTTAATTAATGAAATCGATTCTCAAATTGAGCAATTAAAGCAAGAAAGAGAAGTTGCCCTAAAATATAATGAATATAAAAAAGAAAAAACAGAGCTTGAAAATAAAATTCAAGCTGCAAAATATTTTGATACAAAAAGAGCACTGGAGCTTGTTCATCAAAATATCCTAAACGCTTCAAAAGAAAAAAAAGAGCTAAATGAAAGATTAAAAGAATTTGAGTCAAAAATTCAAGATTTAAAATTAAAATATGATGAAATAAATACTGCCGTAAAAGCGCAAGGAGAAGAAAAACAGCTTGAAGTTAAAAAAACGGCTGAAGAAAAAAAAGGTGAAATTGAAAGAAAGAAAAGCGCAATAGCTCAAAGCGAAAAAACCGCTCTTGATAACTTAAAAACAATTGAAAGCTATAAAAACGGTATTGAAGTTCAAAAACAAAAAATCGTTGAATTTGAAAATGCCATTAAAGAAAAAAATAAACAGCTTGAAAAACTGGAAGCCGATTTAAAAAATAAAAAAGATGAGCTCGATAAAATCATCTTAGAGATGACGGGGCTTAATAAATCCGCCGATGAACATATCCAAAACAGAAATAAAATAAGAAAAGAGCTTGATGAGCTCAACGACAGTGAAACTCAAATAATAAAAGAACAACTGCCAAAAGAAGCTGACTATAAAAATAATGAAGAAAAAATTGCTCAAACAAAAGAACAAATTACAAAGCTTCAAAATGCGCTTAAAAACTTTACTGATGAAAAAGATAAATTAAATCTTCAAATTGAAACACTTCAAAAAGAAGTTGAAGAATGTAAAATAATTCAAACAAAAACATTTGAAGAGCTTGATTCAACAAGTGCCAAAAAAGATGATACATATTTTAAATTAAACCAAGCTCAAAAAAGAATAGCGATTTTAGAAGCAAATAAAAATGCTTATAAATCGGTCGGCATGGGTGCAGGGGTTGAAGCGGTTATGAGAGCCGGTTTTGAGGGGGTTCATCAACCTTTGGCACAATTAGCCGATGTTGAAGCGGATTACTCCGAAGCCATATCAACGGCAATGGGTTCACGTGCTTTTTCAATTGTTGTTGATAGTCAAGATGTTGCATATAATGCCATAAGACACCTAAGGTCACTGGGGCGTGATAGAGCCTCATTTATACCTCTTGATATTATAAATAAAGCGCCAAAAAAAATGGCACTTCCAAAAGAAAAAGGGGTAATTGATTTTGCAATTAATTTAATAGATTTTGATGACAAATATCTTGACGCTTTTTATTTTGCGCTTGGTGAAACAGTTGTTGTTGAAGATGAAAACTGTGCTAAAAAACTTGCAAGAAAATATAGAGTTGTAACGCTTGATGGAGATATAACGGAAAAAAGCGGGCTTATAACGGGCGGAGCTAAAAAAAGAAGTACATCATTTTTTGATAAAACACAGGAGCGTGAACTTGAAAAACATAAAAAACTTTTATCACAACTTGAAAAAGAGTTGGCAGAATTATCTCAAAAAGAAAAAGATTTAAAAAGAAGAAATGAAGAAACAAGACAACTCTATAGCACCTCTTTAAGCGCTTTAAACGGAGCTAAAATCGAGCTTAAAAATTTAATATCAAATAATGAAAATTCATCTAAAGTAATCGAAGAAAGTGAAATTCAGCTTAAAGAACTTAAAGAAAAAAATTCAAAACTATCTAAAGAGCTTGATTTAATTGAAGGAAAAAGAATAAAACTTCAGGATAAAATTCTATCTAAACAAGAGGAATTAAAAGAAGTAGAAAAATTAATTGATGAAGGCGAACTAAAAAAATTAAGGGAAAAAACGCAATCTAAAGAAGATGAAATTAAAAATATCGAAAAAGAAATAATGATAACTCAAAATGAGATTGAAAAAGACGAAAACCAAATAAAATTCCAACAAACTCAAATCTCAATTCGAGAAAACGATATTAAAAAGCTGACATCCGATAACATCCTTCTAAAAGAAGATAAAGAGCGCTTTCAAGATGAAATTAAAGAAGTTGAAAAAGTCTTAGCTGAGCTTGAAATTGAAATAAAAGAGCTTGGAAAAAATCTTGTAGAACTGCAAGAAAAAAGGGATAAAATTCAAGAAGAATTATTAAGCGAAAAAACCTTAAAAAATAAAGCTCAAGATGACCTAGAGCGCTTAGCAGAACAGGAAGAAAGCTATAGGGCAAGAAGGCGGGAATTAGAGCCGATTTTAGAAAATATTGTAAAAGAATTTAATGAGGCAAATATAAAAATAGAAAGTCTTGAAAAATCGGATATATCGCTTGATGAAATAAATTCTAAAATTGCAAAGCTCCAAAAGAAAATGGAAGCGCTTGAGCCTGTTAATATGAGAGCGCTTACCGCCTATGATGAAACAATGGAGCGCCAGCTTGGCTACAAGGAAAAAGTAGCGACTCTGGAAAATGAAAAAAATGAAATTAAAACAAGGATGAACGGCTATCAAGGGCTTAAAAAAGAAACGTTTTTAGAAGCATATCATGCGATTAATAAAAACTTTAAAGAAGTTTTTGCTCAAATATCTGAAGGCGAAGGTTCGCTTTTGCTTGAAAATGAAAAAGACCCGTTTTCAGGAGGGCTTACGTTTGTTGCTAATATTAGAGATAAGAAAAATCAAAAACTTGCCGGCATGTCGGGTGGCGAGAAATCTTTAACGGCATTAGCTTTTGTATTTGCTATTCAAAAATATATGCCTTCTCCTTTTTATGCTTTTGATGAAGTTGATATGCACTTAGATGGGCCAAACGTTGAAAGACTTTCAAATATAATAACAAATCAATCAAAAACAGCGCAGTTTATTGTTGTATCTTTAAGAAAACCAATGCTTGATAATGCAGACAGGCTGATTGGCGTAACTCAAAAAAATAAAGGTGTTACAAAAGTTTTGGGAGTAGCGGGTAAAGATGAATAATACAAACGCTATAAATGATTTTTATACCCACAACCCTAAAGTTTTGGAAGAAATCCAAGTGTTGGATGCTACCGTTGATTTTAGCGCAAATGTTGAATTTGTATCAAAATCGGGCATGAAAAAAAATGTCCAAACAGACGCTATTGAAATTATTTTAGATTTAGTTAAACTTGGAAAAATTGACCCTTGGAATATTGATATTGTTGACTTATACGATAAATATATGGAGCGAATTAAGGAGCTGAAGCTTGAAAACCTTCGCTCTGTCGGAAAAGCGCTTTTATTTTCTTCAACTTTGTTAAAAATTAAATCAGATATCTTGCAGGGAATATCGATTAACGATTTTATGCCTGAACCGTTGGATTATTTTGAAGATGATTATATGTCGGATGATGTTGAACAAATGCAAATACCTTCAAATAACGTCATATCTTTTGATGAAGTGTTGCAGAGAAGAACATCTGTTCGCTTAAATCGAAAAAGAACGGTAACCTTGAAAGATTTAATCCGCCATATTCAATTTTATGAAGATTTAGAAAAAAAATATGCAATTAAAAACGCACTTGATAGAAAAGAAAGACGTGTTCGCAACTATTCAAAATTAAAAACGGAAGAAATTAAAGAACTTGCGCATGAAGAATATGTTGAAGAAGTAGTTGAGCGTATGCGCCAGAATTTAGCTCAAATTTTATCAAGAGAAGAAAATATTGAACTGAGAGAGCTTTGTTTATTGGGGTTTGATAAAAGCTCCGCTTTTATTGCACTTTTGTTTTTAGCAAGAAGCGGCGAATATGATATTTTTCAAAAAGAATTTTATGGGAAACTCTATGCGACAAAAGCAAATTCTATAAAAGACAGTAAGGAAGACGAGGAAAGCTGATGGAAGTTGAAGAGCTAAAATCTAAAATTGAAGCGGTTTTATTTATAACTTCTAAAGCTATGCAGCCAAGTGAAATTGCGCAGATTTTAGAAGTTGATGTTGAGGGAGTTGAGCAGGCACTTTTAGACTTGATGTTTGACTATTCATCTCGCAACGGTGCGCTTGAAATTGATGACGAGGATGGTTATATTATTCAGGTTAAAGCAGAACACATGGATATTGTTGAAAAGCTCTGTCCTGTTGAATTAAAACCGGCAGTCTTAAAAACACTTACCGTTATTGCTCTTAAAGAACCTATAAGGCAATCATATCTAAAAGAAATTCGCCCGAGTGCCTATGAACATATTGCGGAATTATTGGAGCAAGGGCTGATTTCAAAAACCAAAGATAAAAACGGAAGAAGTTTTAATTTAAGGACAACAAAAAAGTTTCAGGAGTATTTTAAACTCAAGGGCGATATTAAAGCTCTTGTTCAAAGGCTTGATACTACTGAGGATTTAAAAAATCTGTAGATGATAATTAATTCAATTAACAATATTTCTAAAATTCAACAAGGCTATATACAAAAACCGGTATATGCTATGCCTTATGATAGTTATAGCGTTGAAAATCCAAATATTGATAAGAAAGTTTTAATTGAAAAAGATATAATTGATAAAAATACAAATATAAATGAATTTTTTAGCAAAATTTCAAAAAGTATTTTTGGCGCTTCAAATATGACTCATCCTTTTGAAAAACTGCTTCAATTGGGTTATGTCAGCCTTTCAAGTTCAATGTATTCAAATTTATCTAATCCGAAAAGCGCAATCGGGCTTGAATTAGACCCTAAAAAAACTCCGATACAAAATTGTGCAAAATTAGAAGAATACATAAAAGACGGAATTGGTATAGGTGTTAACTTTAGCAAGTTTCAAAACCCGATATCTCAAATAAAACAAATAAATTCTTATTTTTGTTTCAGGCAAAATACAACTAAAAGACCCCCCGCAGGAATTGCCCTATTAAACATAAATCACCCGAAAATCCTTGATTTTATTGCTCTAAAAGATAATAGGGATTATAAAAATTGGTGTTTTGATTTATCCGTTGTTGTTGATGACGAGTTTTTTTCAAAACTTCAAAATAACGATGATATAGAGCTTTCTGACGGGTCAAAACTTAATTCAAGAGTAATTTATAATAAACTTTTGTTTTCAATGTTAAAATCAGGCGAACCGGGAATAATTTTTTCAAATAAAAAAGACTACACTTGCGATTGCTGTGCTGCAAGCGAGCTAAAACCAAACGAAGGATTAACCTTAGCGCATATAAATCTTTCTAAATTCTATAACCCCAAAACAAATTCGCTTGATTATTCTTTTTTGGATAACGCTTCAAATACCTTGTCTTGTGCGCTAAAGCTTGTTGAAAAAGACGGTTTTATTGGTGTTGTCGGCTATCAGGAGCTTTTAGACAAGCTAAATCTTAAATACGGATCTGATGAAGCAATTAAAACTCTTGAAAATTGTCTTAAAATAATTCAAAAACAAGCAAAAAACAAAGATTTAAAACTTGCAATCTCTCCGACAGGGACAATTTCAAGACTTCTTAAAACAACACCTTCAATTGAACCTAAAACCAATCAGGATATAACATATTATCAGGAACTTGATACAATGGCTGCCGCTCAAAAGTATCTTGATGGCGGAATATCCAAAACAATTAAATTAAAAGACGGCTATACAACAAATGATATTGATAAAATTGTAAGATATGCCAAACAAAAAGGCATAAAAGGGCTAAGCGTTTTTTAAAGCCTATATTTTAATTTAGAAACGTTGTTTTAATTTTTATTTTGCCAATCAGTTTTTTGGTTAATTTTCTCGAGTTAATTTCCCGTTTTTCATTACGTAGTATTCTTCTTCGCTTGAAGAAAATCTGACATTCTTTTTATAGTCATACAGCGTGTTATCCATGAAATAATATTCTTCTTGGGTTTGGGTTGTTATTTTATCATTGCTGGTGTTTTTATAAAAACTCAAAAGCTTATCATCCGAGAATTCATACTGCTCTTCAACAAAATTTGTTTCGTCAGGTTTTTCAACTATATTTCTGCTGTAACCATAGCTGCCTTTATCATATTGAGAATAAGAATCGGAAACAAGTTTTGTACCGTCTATAAGACGTTTCTCCCGTCTGAAATTAACTCCCGCTGTCGGATTATATCGGGTAATAACATCAAAAGTATCACCACCCTTAGCTTCTTCGGTTTTAATATAACCGTCTTCAAATAATTCAGTTTTTCTTATAACATTTTTACCTGTTGAATCGTATTCTTTCATTATAATTTTTTCAGAACCGTCTTTTACTTGTTCTTTTTCAAAGCTTCTTGCTAAAACGCCGTTTTGAATAACATCCAAGTAGTTATTATTCTTTCCTTCTTCAAGTAATTTATTCACGGTGTCAAGCGTATTTAGGGAGTTTTGATTTAAAGTATCGATATTTTGTTTAATTTTTATAGAATTTTCAAGAATTTGTTTTGCATTATTTTCAATCACTGCTGTTTTTTGAGCTTCAATTGAACCCAAAGCCAAAGCGCCGATTGCTTGACTGTATTGAGGCGATAGTGTCGATAAATTGTTTTGAAGTTCATAAGCATTATTTTGCATGTTTTGTAAATTGTTTTGATTATAGTTGATTTGAAAATTGTTCGAGGGATTTAAATTTTGAGCAGCTATGTTTGAAACCATGTTAATTATTCCTTATTATTCTTTTTAGCATATACAAAACAGATGAAGATAAAAAATTGCTATGTTTTTTAGAATGTTGCAATGTTTTTTGAACTGTTAGAGATGATGGTAAATTAAGCTTTGGCTTTAAAACATTATGTCTCCGCTTGTTATTATAAGCGCCAAAGCGGCAATCTTTAATTTTGCAGCAAGCATAAATTCAACAAAATTACTATGAGTTAACCCTTTATAAAACGGTGGACTAAAGACCACCCCCTACGGCTTTTTGTTTTTTATCTTTTTTAGCTACTTTTGCTTCACATATACTCGCTTCATAAACAATCTTTATACATGAAAATAATATTTTTCAATCCTCAAAAGACAATTTTAAAACTGTCAAAACAGATAGAAATTAATTGAATTAAACTTAGTACAAATTTATTTTATTACTCTTCATAAGAATTTTTACTAAAAGAGTTTCAAAAAGTGCCCTTAAGATATCTTTTTATTATAATTATTCTGTTTTTCTTAAATAACACGGTTTTTGCCGCTGAAACCGTTAATAATTTTGACGATTTTAATAAAGCCCTAACTGAAGAGGGTACAAATGCCGAAGTTAGTATTGAAAGCGACTTAAAGGCAAGCTGCGATTTAGGATGTCAGGGAAAAGACGACCTAAAAATCTACGGGAATAATCATACGCTTGATGGCGCTAATCAACAAGGGATAATTGTTGAACAAAATAAAAATTTAACCGTTGAAAATCTTGAAATTGAAAACTTTAAATCTTCAAGTGGCGGAGCTCTTATGAGCGAGGAGAGTTCTTCTGTTGATATTAAAGATGTGACTTTTAAAAATAATGAAGCAACTGAAGGTGATGGCGGGGCTTTTTGTAATCATTGTCAGGTTAAAGATTTAACGGGGGAATTTAGCGAAAACTCCGCCTATCATAACGGAGGAGCTATTTGTAATCAACAGGAAGGTAATATCGAAAATCTGGAAGGCACTTTTGAAAATAATACAGCTAAAGAAGGTTTTGGAGGGGCGGTTTTTAACTTTGGCTCAATTGGTAATATTAAAGCGGATTTTTTAAATAATAGCGTAGAAGAATATTATGGCGGTGCAATAGCTAATATGAAAGTAATAGGAAGTATTCAGGGGAATTTTTAAATAACAGTGCATATTTAATGGGAGGAGCTATTTATAATGAAGGTGTGATAAGCTCAATTGCGGGCAATTTTGAAAACAACACCTCTGTTTTAGGCGGAGGTGCAATTATGAATTACGGGGAAGTTCGCTCTCTTGAAGGGAGTTTTTTAAATAATTCGACACAAGTAAGAGGAGGTGCTATTTATAACGGTTTTAACGGTGTTATTAATATTAAAGCAAATAATGATGATGTAATCTTTAGAGGTAACAGCGATTCAACAGGCTCTAACGCTATTTATAATGAAGCTGTTGTTAATATGAACCCGATAAACCATAATATTATTTTTGATGATAAAATAGATGGTTACAGTACTCAAAGCTCAACAATAAATATTAATTCAGACTCTCAAGACTCCAAGGTTGTTTTTAATAATGAAGTTTCAAATAATACGGTTAATTTAAGACACGGGGTTTTGGAATTTGGTAAAAGCGAGTTTGATGGAGTAGAGAACTTCGGTAATTTTTCAAACAGCGTTAATTTTAATTATTACGATGGTACAATAAGCCTTCAAAACGGAAATATTCAAAACACAAATTTAGGTAATTTGGAACTTTTTTCAGATATGGATTTAAAGCTTGAAGGCGATTTTGAAAATTTAAAACTTGATACTTTTACGCTTGACTCTTTTAAAAGTAACGATCACAAAATTAATATTTCAAACATACTTTTACTCTCTCCCACAACTCTAAAAAGTTTTTCTCTAAGTCCTATCGGTAGTATTTCAGATAGCGAGCTTTTTAACTCTTTAAAAAATTCAATTGAATATAGTGGAGGGGATGTTGTCTATTCTCCGATTTTTAAATATATTACAACTTATGACCCGAATACGGGCATGTTGAATTTTATACAGCCCGAATATGATAATTTTAACCCTGCAATTTTATTAAGTCCGATTGCAGCTCAAATTGGAGGATATTTACATCTTAGCCGCTCTTATCAGGAGGCATTTAGGAATATGGATATGTATTATCTTTTAGAAAAAAATCAAAGATTAAATTTAAAATATCCTTCCCGTTATGCTTCTGAAGTCTTAACAGGAGGGGTTAAGGGGTATTATAATAAAAGACATGTTTGGTTTAGACCTTATTCGATATTTGAAAATGTGCCTTTAAAAAATGCCTTTAGAGTTAACAACAAGGCTTATGGAGCGTTTTTTGGAGCGGAATTTGAACCCGTTAAATTAAGACGCAAATTTAACTTTATTTTTGCGCCCTATTTTTCTTATAACGGTTCTCATCAAACTTTTAAACAAACAAACGGAATTTATCAAAACGGAGGTTTAGCAGGGATTGTCGGCTACATCTATAAAAACAATTTTTTTATGGGGTTAACGGCGTTATCGGGTGCTAACGGTTGTCAGGGTAATACAATGTATGGCAGTGAAGATTTTTCAATGTTTTTAGCGGGAGCTGCCATGAAAGCCGGATATAATTTTGATATTAAAGAAAAAGCCATAATTCAGCCTAATTTTTTAATTTCTTATTCATTTGTTCAGACATTTGATTATAAAACAGCAAGCAATGTTGATATTAAAACTCATCCCTTAAATGCTGTTCAAATAGCTCCGGGGGTAAAATTTATCGGGAATTTTAAAAATAATTTTCAGCCTTATATATGTGTAAATATGTTTTGGAATATTTTGGATAAAACAAAATTTAGAGCTAATGATGTTGCGCTTCCATATTTAAGCATAAAACCCTTTGTCTTATACGGAGCAGGTTTTAGAAAAATTATTAAAGAAAGGTTTGAATATTATTTTCAAGCACTTGTTGCAAACGGAGGAATAAACGGTGTCGGGCTATATGCAGGGCTTAGGTATGAGCTTTAAAATTTTAAACTTAACAGTTAATAGCCCAATTCTTCATTAACAAGAATTACGTTTATTCTTCCTTTAGGGAAGCATAGTCTTGTTATTAAAATATTTGAGCAGATACTGTCTTCACACTTGCAATCAGCACAAGCACCCGTTTTTAAACAGGGTGTGTTCATTTTATAAATTGTTGAAATTCTCTGCGCATTAATGGGAGCGGCTGTGTTTCTTGCTCTTAAAAGTGCGCTGTCAAGATTTTTCGATACTTTATTCATCCCTATTATCATTATAACCTTCTTTGGCCCATAGCATAAAGCGGCAATTCTGTTTGAATGTCCGTCAATATTAACTATTTCACCGTCATAAGAAATAGCATTTGCGCTCATTAAAAATACATCAGCTTGAAGTCCTTTAAGTATAAGTTCTTTTTTCTCCTGAGGGGTTTTGGCTTTATCTCTATTGATTACTTTATAATTATTTTTTTCGAGATATTCTTTAATTTTTATCTCATCTAAGCTGACAGATCCGCCCCAAGAAACCGTTTCATCTTTATTAATTAAAGATAGCGCCATTTTAAGAGCTTCATCTTTATCGGGAGCATAAAAAGCATTGAAATTTCTTTTTTCAAGATTTTTTATAATTGTACTTGCTAAAAGCTCGTTTCTTTTGAATTTGAACATGATTTTTTCCTTATGATATTAATTATTTCTTTGCCAAAGGGTGGGCTGCTTCATAAACATCTTTTAATCTTTGAATTGAAACATGAGTATAAATTTGAGTGTTTTTTATGCTTGAGTGTCCTAAAAGTTCCTGAACAATTCTTAAATCGGCGCCATGCTCTAAAAGTTTTGTTGCAAAACTGTGGCGAAAAACATGCGGAGTAACGTGTTTTGTAAAATGTATACTCTCAAGACAATTTTTAAGAGCCTTTCTAATGCTCTGGTTTTGAAGCCTAAAACCTCTATAGTTAATAAAAAGAGGGGAGGTTTGATTTTTTGATGTTTTGCAGATTAAATCAGAAACATTTTCAATATAGTTTATAAGCCCTTGTTTAGTTTTATCGGGAATTAAAACAATTCTTTCTTTTGCGCCTTTTCCAAAAACCCTTATTTCATTTTGTTCAAGGTTTAAATTTTCATAATTTAAACTTGAAAGCTCGCTTATTCGCATGCCTGAAACCCACAAAAGCTCAAGAATAATCCTGTTTCTATAGCCCGCAGGAGTTTCAATTTTTATTCCTCTTAAAATATTTTCAACTTCATCTTCGGATAAAAAATTAGGCAGAGTCTTATTTTGCTTTGGAATAGGGATATTATCAACGGGGTTAAATTCAATTAATTCCTCCTGATATAAAAAGCGGTAAAATGCTCTTATTGAAGCGATTTTTCTTGCTATTGTCGTTTTTGTATAGTTAATTTGATTGATGAAATATAAGTATTCGCTAAATTTTTCGGGTTCAATTTCTAAAGGGTTCAAAGTATCAATCCATAATAAAAATGTATAGACATCGGCACAATAGGCTCTAATTGTGTGAGAGGAAAAGTTTTTCTCGCTTTTAAGATAAATTTTAAAATCTTCAAGAAACTGTTGCTTATTATCCATATTATAATTATTATACACATATTAAGCTAAAAAAATAAATATAAATTTGTATGTAAAAATGTAAAGAAAAATTGTAATATTATATAAAATATTTCCCTTTTATTATATTATTTTGTTGGATATCCCCAAAAGCGATAAATAAGGATTAGTTTAAAATTGCAAAACAATTATGACAGCCTTGATAATTTAGAAGTAAGAGTTCAAAAATCTTCCGTGGTTCAGCAAAGAGCCGGACTTGTTGCTGTCTATATGTATAAGCAATTTATTGAGTTTCATCAGGCAACACTCAATACTAACGACATGTTTTTAAAAATTCTTGAGAATTTGGCAACGGTTTTGGAATATTTGAAGCAATCGCTTGATATAAGAAATGTTCCGACTCAAAACGTCGCATGTACGATAGATTCTGCTAAAACACTTGCAATAGTTAATATATTATGGCATAAAATCAGCTTTACATGCAGATTTAATATTTCTCCAAAAGCACTCCCGAGAGCAAGTGATAATCCTATGTTCTGCGGAAGAATTTTTGCAATAAACGGCGATTTTACAAAACTAATCAAAGAAGAAGATGATTATGATAAGCAAATTGAAACATTACTTGCAAATGAAATTGCTTCTTTGTATGTTCCCGCAGAAAAAAATCAAGGTGCAATTATGACAATACGTCATAAAGATAATCAGGAAATTTATATCGGTCATCTTGATGCACCGAGAGAATTTTTGCTTAAGGTTATTGAAATTGTGTGCGCAGGCGGTGAATTTCATAAGCAGAATACTAAAA
The DNA here is from genome assembly GCA_947587615.1 of Candidatus Gastranaerophilales bacterium. Taxonomy (GTDB): domain Bacteria; phylum Cyanobacteriota; class Vampirovibrionia; order Gastranaerophilales; family Gastranaerophilaceae; genus RUG14156. The sequence goes on from CANPYC010000010.1 coordinate 40,959, forward strand.
AAACAGGATTTATATTTTAATAAAAAAGAAAGATATGCTTGTTAATGCAAGTGATGATACGGTATCGGGACTTGGAATACCACGTCCCTGCTTGTTATTGCAAGAGTGCAGCGTATTGGGATTAAATAAAGCTGCCATGGGTATATATACCTTTGGCAATTTTAGAACTTGGAACATTTGTCCTCATTGTCATTACGAGCGTCAGTGTGGTAATCTTATATCTTGGATTGAATATACATTCAGCAAGATTATTTATATTTCTCATTCCTTAAAAAGACATAAGTTTAAAAAATACTATAATAATAAAACAATGTTTAAATCTTGAAATTATCACAGATTAAACAATCTATAATAAATTCATATACATAAAAAGTAAAATAAGCTCAAAGAACATATTTCGTTTAATTAAATGATAACAAATTGCTTCGTTTTTATGATAATAAAGCAATAATTAGGAGTTTTATCAAAAAATGGATTTTGCTGCAGTAATAGGTACATTTCTCGGTATTGCGTTTATATTAACGGGACAAGCTTTAGAAGGCGGTAACATCGGGCAACTTTTACAAATAACGGCTGCTTTTATTGTTGTAGGCGGTACGGCGGGCGCTGTTTTTTTAAGTTTCCCTTTGGAAGATTTCAAAACCGCAGCTCATTGTATTGGTGTTGTTTACTTCGGTAAGCCCCCCGTTTTTGAAGATTTAATTCAGGAAATTATCGGATATGCTCAAAAAGCAAGAAAAGAAGGGGTAATTGTTCTTGAAAAAGAAGCAAAAAAGGCTTCTCATCCTCTTTTAACACTTGGTCTTGAAGCCGTTGCGGACGGTGCTGATCCGACTTTGGTTAAGGATATGATGGAAACGCAGCTTACGCAAATTGAAGAAAAAATTACGGCAGGCGCAAAGGTTCTTGAATCGGCAGGCGGTTATTCTCCAACACTCGGTATTATCGGTGCCGTATTGGGGCTAATTCAGGTTATGCAGAACTTATCCGACCCTTCAAAACTCGGAGCGGGGATTGCGGTTGCATTCGTTGCAACTATTTACGGTCTTGTCGTTGCCAACCTTGTTACAATTCCTTATTCAACAAGGGCTAAAAGAAAATATGCAAAAATATTTACTTCAATGGAGCTTATGATTGAAGGAATTTTATCAATCCAGGCAGGCGAATCCCCCGCTTTAATTGAGCGTAAATTAGAATGCTATATTGTTGATAAAAAAGAGAAAAAAGAGGCTAAAGCTTAATGGCAAAAAAGAAAAAGCATGAAGAACATGAAAACTTAGAGCGTTGGCTTGTTTCTTATTCCGATTTTATGACGTTGTTATTTGCAACGTTTGTTGTTTTGTATGCTTTATCTCAATCGGACGTTAATTCTTTTAAAAGTATTGAAGAAGCCCTGAGGCGGGCATTTTCTCAAAATGTCTTTGACGCTCAACAAAGCATATTAACGGGTCAGGATTCAATTTTGGAAGGGCAATCGGGCGCTAATAATCCTTTAATGCTTGAATATATGAGCCAAAAATACGAACAGAGTTCTTATGATGAAGTTAAATCGGAAATTGAAAAATTAAACAAAGAAGGTGTTAACGCTATAATTGAAGAGCGAGGGCTTGTTATTCGCTTGAATGATAAAGCTGTTCAATTTACAAGAGGTACGGCAGAACTTTCAAAAAATTCTCTAAAAGTACTTGACGCTGTTGCAGCTATTATTAAACAAAAATTTGCAATTCATTACATTCAGGTTGAAGGGCATACGGATTCAGATAAAATACACACGCTCAGATATCCTTCAAATTGGGAGCTTTCATCTGCAAGGGCAAGCAGTGTAATAAGATATCTTATTCAAGCACACAACTTTACTCCTAAAATTTTCATTGCCGAGGGGCTTAGTGATACCGTTCCGATTGTTGAGAATACAACACCCGAGAATAAAGCAAAAAACAGACGTGTTGAAATTGTTGTTTTGAGAAACAAAAACAGAAATTTATCTCAAAAAGATATTCAGGAAATTTTAAAAGAAGCAAGAAAGTCTCATAAAAAAACAACCTATAATACAAGTAAACAAATTGAAGGATTAGTCGGTAAAGATAAAGAGTTACTCGAAAATGTAATTGATATGACTAACCGATATGAAAAAGAAAATGATAGGTTGAAATCTTTAGATGAGTTTGATTACATACATGATGGTACTAAACCGGACTTTATGGAGTAAACTATGTTAGATGGTATTAACGACAAATATTTTGCAATATTTGGCGGGGGCGGCATTCGTGGGCTTTGCTATTGCGGTGCTTATAAAGCTTTATTAGAGCATGATATAAAATTATCAGGTTGTGCGGGAAGCTCTATTGGCGCTGTGTTTGCTTCGTTGTTATCAATCGGCTATGATTATCGGGAAATTTATAAAATTCTCTCTGATACAGGTTTTGAGATGTTTATTGATTTTAACATAGACTTTAAAAAAGAACTTGCAATTTCAAGAGGAAAAATTTTTCTTGATTGGATTAGAGAAAATATTGAGCGTAAATTCTATAAAGAAAACTATAAAAAGGGAGAAATGCCTCCTGTTTGCTTTGGTGATATCAAACAAAAACTTATTATCTACTCGGTTGATTTAACAAATTTAAAATTTCGAGAATTTTCAAGCCTCAAAACTCCCGATTTTGAAATTGCCCAAGCGGTTAGAGCGAGTGTTTCAATGCCCGGACTTTTTGTACCTTTAGAGATTGATGACAGCCTAATTGTGGATGGTGATTTGTTAAAATCAACTCCTTTGTGGCGGGTTACAAATTCGATTAAAGATTTAAGCGAAAGAATAATAGAATTTCGTCTTGAGGATAATGAAACACCGAAAAAGATAACAAATTCTCTTGAATATTTAAATCGGGTGTATAATGCAATTTCGGGTTTTGCAACAGATTATATTGTTGATTTATATAAAGAAAAAGATAAGTTTGATTATATAAAAATTAATACTCCGGATGTTTGTGTTGTTGATTTTCTAATTCCGAAAGAAAAAAAACAAGAACTTTTTGATATCGGCTATAATACAACAAATCAATATTTTAGCGAAGTTTTTCCTCATAAAAAAGCAAAGTTATTGAAAAAATATGAAAAAATATTATCCTACTTTATGAAATTTCAAAAAGAATTTAATAAATCAAACTATATAAATTCATATTTAAGACTTTGTGAAGTTTTTGTATATTTATGCGAAGAAAAGCAATATCTTGATTCAAAGATTTATGAATTAATAATTGAATTTAAAAATGTATTTAAGAAAAATTATAAAACATTCAGTTTTTTAGGACTAAAAACAGCAACACTAACCGATTGCGAAAAAGAAACAATATCAAGATATTTACTGAATATAATAAAAGCGCTGACACTTAAAACAAAAGAATTGGAAGATTAATATTTTCGATAAATTAATCCTATAAGAGTATTTTCAAAGTTTTTTAAAACAGCTTTTCTTTTTGGCGAGTTTTGAATGATAATTGCAAATATTGCGTTTTTACCTTTTTTTGTTGTAAAGGTGCCCGCAATTGAGGACATGTTAGACAGTGTTCCTGTTTTTGCTCTTATGTTATTTTCCAAAAACAAAAGTCTGTCTTTTAAAGTGCCTTGATTTGCCGTTGCTAAAAGATTTTTATAATTTTCATCTTTGAACAATTCTTTTAAAAGTTTTACGTAAATTTCCGTATTTATAAGATTGTATCTGGAAACCCCGCTTCCATCGGCGATTTTTACATCACTTGTTATTAAATCTTTATATGTATCATAAAACATATTTATAGCATCATCAAGACTTGCACTTTTTGAATAGTTAATATATTTTGCACCTGCAACCTTGAATACAACTTCGGCGCTGAAGTTGTCGGAGTTGTGGAGAATATTTCTTGATATATCCGCTATGTTATGAGAAACAGAAGCAATTTTTTGAGCATTTGAAGGTATTTTTTTAACCCCAAAAGGTTTATTATAAATTATACTATTCTTCTCGAGTGCTTTTTGCATTTTAACCCTGAAAGCAATTTCGGGTGTTAAAACAGGCAGGGTTATTAGTTCGTCCTGTGCCACCGTCCCCGAAAAAACTATAATCGGAATTTTTCCATTATTATTTTTTGTAATTTTAATTTGTTGACTATTGCCGAGCTTTAGTTCGTTAATTACGGGGATTTTATAGACACCGTCTTGAATAATTTCAACTCTTGTTGATAAACTTGAGCGTTTGATTAATATTTGAGAAAAGTTGTTATCAATAATATAAGGTGTTATTGGTCTTGAATTTGGCCAGATGTCATCTTCCATCCAACCGGAAGGATAGGGAGCTTTATCAATTATTGTATCGTCAATAAAGATATTTTTAATGTTTTGAGCTTTAATTTTTGATAAAGCTAAGGTGAATAATTTGTTTAAATCGCTTTGAGTGAGCAGCGTATCAGCCGATAATTTTAAATAAAGATTGTTGTTGTTATCTTTGAATAATGCCGTTTCAAATTCGTAATCCTTACCAAGCGTTTTATACGAGCTTCCAAAAGTTAAAACTTTCAGAATACTTGCAGGGTTTAGAAGCTTTTTTTCATCTCTTTTATAGATAACTTCGTCATTGTTAAAATTTTCAATATCGATACTAACTGTTGATTTTGTTTCAAAGTCTGAGTCTTTAATATATTTTGTTATACTGTTAGCGTTTACCTGAGGAGTTATTAGAAAAAGTAAAAAAATTATCCGCAATATTAAAAAATATTTTTTCATTTTTGTTTAAAACTCCTTTGGCTTATAATTCCTCAGGGCTTGCTATTCTTCCTTTTATGGCGCTTGCTGCTGCAATATAGGGACTTGCAAGGTAAATTTTTGAGTCTGTATGACCCATTCTACCGACAAAGTTTCTGTTTGTAGTTGAAATACAGACTTCTTCGGGTGCTAAAATTCCGCAATGACCGCCAAGACAAGGCCCGCAAGTCGGGGTTGATATTGCAACATTAGCTTCAAGTAATGTTTGATAATAACCAAGCTCGATTGATTTTAAAATTATATCTTGAGTGGCAGGAAAAACAATTGCTCTTACATCGGGATGGACTTTTCTTCCTTTAAAGATTTCTGCTGCAGCTTTGATATCTTCTAATCTTCCGTTTGTACAGCTTCCTATTACAACCTGATTGATTTTTATATTGTCTTGAATTGCCTTGCTTATAGGGTGTGTATTTTCAGGCAGGTGCGGATAAGCAACCATGGGTTCAATTTTTGATACATCATAGCTGATAACTTTTTCAAAAACTGCGTCCTCGTCACTTTTTAAAAACAGCGGCTTTCTAAGGGAGCGGTTTTTCAGATATTCTTTTGTTGTTTCGTCAGGCTCTATTATTCCGTTTTTAGCTCCCGCTTCAATTGCCATATTGCAGATTGTAAATCTTCCATCCATATTCATTGATTTAATGGCACTGCCCGAGAACTCTAAAGTCTTATACAAAGCGCCGTCAACCCCAATATCACCTATGAGATAAAGAATTAAATCTTTTGCACTTACATATTTGTTTAATTCTCCGTCAAATATTACTTTTATTGTTGAAGGCACTTTAAACCAAGTAGAGCCTGAAGCCATAGCGCAGCCTAAATCGGTTGAACCAACCCCTGTTGAAAAAGCCCCGAGTGCCCCATAAGTACAGGTATGAGAGTCTGCACCTATTATTAAATCGCCTGCGGTTACTATTCCTTTTTCAGGAAGAAGTGCATGTTCTATTCCCATTGTTCCGACGTCAAATTTGTGCGTCAAGTCCTGCTCTTTTGTAAAATCTCTTAAAGCTTTTGCCTGAATAGCAGATTTGATATCTTTATTCGGTACAAAGTGATCAGGTACAAGTACGACACGTGATTTATCAAATACGTTTTTTGCACCTGTTTTTTTAAATTCTTCAATTGCGATAGGACCTGTAATATCGTTTGCCAATGCAATATCGATATTTGCTTCAATTAAATCTCCTGCTTGAGTGTAAACTCTGTCAGAGTGAAGGGCGAAGATTTTTTCCGTTATTGTCATCGGCTTTTTAGACATGTTTTATTTTCCTTGTTTTGCTTTAATTTCCAATACGTTGTTGTGAGCTATAACATAAGCTGCACAAGTTTTTGTGCTTGAAACATACCATGCGCAGTTTTCCTGCAAACAAATTCGATAATCATTTGTACCCGCAGACAGTAAGGGACAGTAGGGAATTTTTTTCTTGCTTGTAGCTTGAGGTGTGTCGGTCATTTCTCTCTCCTTATACAGTTGTATTTTCTAATTCTATACCTTTTTTAATAAGGTTGCACTTTGTTTCGTCGCATTTTTTTTCTTCGGATTTATATATTTTTGTTCTGTTTATTACTTCATCAAAGTCAATTAAATGAGCGTCAAAATCGGGACCATCAACGCAGGCAAATTTAACTTTCCCGCCTACCGTTAAACGGCATGCTCCGCACATTCCCGTGCCATCAACCATTATCGGGTTCATTGAAGCTTCGGTTCTAATTTTATAGGGTCTTGTAAGCTCTGCAACCGCTCTCATCATAGGCATTGGACCTACGGCTATGACATAGTCTACTTTTTCATTTTTGATTATTTCTTTTGCAACGTTTGTTGTAAAGCCTTTAATACCGTAACTTCCGTCATCCGTTGTAATATGAAGGGCTGAGCATGCGTTTTTCATTTTATCTTCCCAGAAGATTAAGTCTTTTGTTCTTGCACCCATAACCATGTGAACTTTGTTTCCGGCTTCTTTGAATGCTTTTGCTATTAAATAGCAGGGTGCAGCGCCATAACCGCCCGCAACACAAATTACGGTTCCGTATTTTTCAACATGTGTCGGAACTCCTAAGGGCCCTACGATATCTTCAATATAGTCGCCGACATCAAGCGTGGCTAATTTTTTTGTAGTATAGCCTACAGCCATATAAACAATTGTTAAAATTTCGTTTTGTCTATCGTAATCAGCAATTGTGAGGGGTATTCTTTCGGAATTTTTATCCGTTCTAAGAATTATAAATTGACCTGCTTTAGCGTTTCTTGTTATGAAAGGAGCTTTCACTCTGATTTCAAATTGATTTTGGCACAGTTCCTTTTTATATAGAATTTCATAACCCATTAAAACTTCCTCCAATAAGTTTTTAATAAAATAATAATATATTAAAAATATTTCTTTGTACAATCTGATAAGTAATGTTAATTTTTAAATAATGTATTTTTGTAAAATTAATTTTTTTAAAGCTTTCGCATGAAGTGCATTCGGTTCAATTGTCAGTAATTTTTCTAAGCTTTCTAAGGCGCCGTGGTAATCTTTTAATTTCTTTTTTGCTGCCGCAAGAGCAAATAGTGCGTCAATAAATTTTTCATCAAGACTCAAGGCGCAATTTAAGTCATCAACCGCTTTTAGAATTTCTTTTTCGCTTGAATTGTTTTTTTCCAAAATTATTTTAGCCCTGTTGTAGTAAGCGTCCGTCATTTTAGGATTTAGTTTAATTGACTTTGTATAATCAAGCATGGCTTCATCAAGTTTATTGAGTGCATGATGGCAAGCGGCTCTATAAAAATAGGATATTTCAAAATCGTTTTTAAGTTGTATTGATTGATTTATAAGCTCTATTGCTTTATTGTATTCGGCGTTTTGAAAACAAAATATGCCTTCATCCAGATATTCTTTATATGTTTGTGTTTCCATTATTAATATTTCCTTAGCATATTTTAACATATAAATATTTAATAGTTGAATTTAATTTATGTTTGAGTTATATTTTGTGTGTAAATAATTGTAAAGGTGTTGTTAATAAAAAGGCAAAAAATAATCTTCACCGGTTTTATAAAATTGTAAATTTGTAATATTTAACATAGAAAGGTTAATTATATGGAATTTCATCCTATTCAAGCATTCAAAGAAATGCCAGCTAAGAAAAAAGCTGCCGTTGTTGCAGGTACTGCTGTTGCCGTTGGTACGGTTGCTCTAACTGCCGCTGCTTACTCTAAAGGTAAAACAGGTAAACTTAATCTTGACGAAGTAACTTTATCTAATTACAAAAAAGCAGGCAAAGTAAAAGAAAATGGAGAACTTAAATTCTTCACAAGATTAAAAGAAGGTTTCAAATCTATCGGCAAATCAATTACAAGTTTAGGTAAGAAGACTAATAAAGAAACTCCTGAAAAAACTCCAGCTGAAACTCCTGCAAAACCTGCAACTCCTGCAACTCCAGAAGTAAAACCTGAAACTGTTGAAGTAAAACCTGAAACTGTTGAAGTAAAACCTGAAGCTGTTGAAGTTGAAGCTTAAGCTAAGAAATATAACTTATAATAATTTTAAAAGCACACTCATTAAAAGTGTGCTTTTAATTTTGCTTTATTACCCCATTATCCAATTACTTTATTACTCAATTGAATATTTTTTGATATTTTTAGCCCTAAATTTATTTTTTATCACTCGCCTAATTTTTCTATAATTTTTTCAGCAATTAAAGTTGCACTGTTTTGATTTTGCCCTGTAATAATATTTTTATCAACTTCAACATGCTCCATCCAAGGTTTTGCTTCAATAAATTCTGCACCAAGACTTCTGATTTTATCCTCAAGCAAAAACGGTAAAAATTCTCCCAATTTTACAATATGTTCTTCTTTATTTGTAAAAGAAGTTACTTTTTTGTTTTTTAAAATCGAGCTGCCTTCTGCATCTTTTGCACTTACAAGAGCAACAACTCCATGACAGATTGCAGATATTATTTTATTTTTATTATAGAAATATTCAACAATATTTTTAACATTTTCATCAAAAGCAAGGTCAAACATCGGACCATGACCTCCGGGGAAATAAACTGCATCAAATTTATCAATATCAACTTCATCTAATTTAACTGTTTGGCGCAATATTTGAATACATGTATCCCATTCAATCGGGTTTGAACAAGACATTGAATTTTCATCAACGGGAGATACGCCGCCAAGAGGGCTTGCAACTAAAATTTCATAACCTGTTTTGTCAAAAATTAAATAGGGAATTGCAAATTCTTCTAAGTATACCCCTGTATCTTTAATTTTATCATTGCCTTTTGAATTTGTTGTGATAATTAAAATTTTTTTATTCATAATTTTTTCCTTTTAAAAAATTATATAAATAAATTTAATGGTTTTAATTATTCACCAGGGCATTTTTAAGACTAAATTTTTTGGATGTGAAATTTAAATTTTAAAATTTATGCGGGTAATTTAAGCTAATGTTTGAATTATTTAGAAGTATCACCCCTCAAACATTAACTTTTGTAAAAATTTAATGAAATTTTTTATTAATTTTCTGTTGTCCATGCTCTAAATAAGCGAACTTTTGAAAAATCATTTTAGGCTCTATGATAGGGTTTTAGTTTTTTATGGAGTAAAAACATGAAAACCAGTAATCCATCACTTAATTTTTTTATGTGGTATGATTAAATAATGAATTAAATATGTTAGGAATAGATATAATGAACAAAAAAGAAAATTATTTAATCTTTAAAGCAGGTGAAAAAGAATTTAGAGTTGATAGAGATAGATTATTCTTTATTGCTTCAAGACTTGTTAATCATGATATAACAAATGAAGAAGAATTGCATGATGTTATGGAAAGATTTAAGTTATATGATGAATATTTTTTAAGCAATGTTAATAGAATATAGAAATTAGGCGAACTTTAGAAGATAGCTCTAAGCCGTAGGGTGGATTTCCACCATTTATCAAAGTCTGTCCGTGGTAATTATTCACCCTAACATACAGTTTTAGGGTGGTAGACTAAAGTCTACCCTGCAATTATCATTCTGCATCGTAGTATCCGTAGGGTGGACTTTAGTCCACCAAGCTTAGAGCCAAAACATACAAACATTGTGCAATAAATCGCCCGCCAAGGAGAGCGGAAGCACAAACTATGAGCTTTCGTTGAACCCGTTAAATGCGAGGAGCAAGAAGCGCACCGCAGCTGAGGGTGGAAACGTAAAGCGATGAGCTTTCGTTGAACCCGTTAAATGCGAGGAGCAAGAAGCGATAAGCTTAGATTTTCAAACAAGTAAACATAGCTAGAGACATAACGTCAATAAACCTGTATATTCAAGGAGGCTTGCGAAGCAACTAAAACCAACAGGTTTTAAAAAAGAGTGCTAAGCCTGCGAGGTGCGCTCTAGTCCAAGAGAGTGCAAAATGAAAAATGAATAAATACACCCGTGACAATCTTACTTAATGTGTACTCGCTTCAAGTGTAACGGCAGACTGAAGGCTGCAATACTTCCTTGTTTCAAGGTTAAAGATTACTGCGCTGACGCTCGCAATGACGGTGGAGGGGGTAAGTGTTATAAGCTCTAAGATTACCAAGGGTTTATTTGGTTTATCGTAAATTTAAGTCGGATATTAATACTACACTAATGCAACGATGCGGAGTTATATATTCCAAGTTTAAATATTGCCAGGGGTTTAGTTATGGTTTTATTTGTTGGTTTTATTAAATTTGTTATACATGAGTTAATTTTAAATCAGTATGTATTTATACATATTTGATAATTTGCACTTTTGTTGATTGTTCATCTATACTTACTATTTTTTAATACTAAAGCAATTTAAATTACATTAAAATAAAAATTCTGTTTTATTATGGATAAATAAAGCAAAGATACTTAGAGAGAATCCCAAAGAGAAAAAAAGATGAATTATAATAATTATAACCATCAAAAAACTATCAAAATTTTTGTGTTTTTAAGGTTTATTTCAGCTTATTACGGTTTATAGTTTCTTATTATCTTTTCTTTATCAATTGTGCCTGTATAAAAAAGCAATTCCGCCTGAGATATGTTATATTTTATAATTGCGCTTACATATTCAACTCTAGCCTGAGTCATCTGGCTTTGTGCCTGAATAACGTCAAGCAAAATCCCCTTACCGTTATTAAATCTAAGCATTGCAAGTTTTATGCTTTCATTTGAATAATCCACCCTTTGTTTTGTTATAACCATCTCCTTTTTATTAAATGTTGTTGTAGAATATGCGTTAACTATATCTTGTTCAATATCTCTTAATTTATTTTGAAACTCCAGTATTCTTGTTTTTATTTTTTCCTTTTGAGCTTTAATTTTTGTCCATGTACCAATACCGATATTCTCCCCGGGTTGCCATGTCACATATCCCGCTACAATATAGTTAGGGTCAATTGAATTATTAATTGTTCCTTGAAATTGCTGTTGAAAATTTATAAGCGGTTTTGGAATAAATTCCGTTATATAAACATTTTTTATTGCTTTTTCATATCCTATCATATCCTTATAGGCTTTAAGGTCAGGCCTGTTGTTTAGCGCCATATTAAAAAAATCTTCAATTTTAATATTTTCATCAATTAAATGCAGAGGTTCAATATCGCTCTCAAAAGGCATAAGCGCTCTATCCACTTCTATACCCATCATATTTGCAAGGCGTGTTTGAGATAATCTGAAATTATTTAAGGCATTTAACAATTCAACTTTAGCTTTAGCACTTTCATTCAAAGAACGAATAACATCAAAACGAGTACCGAAGCCCGAATTTTCCAAGTTTTTAGCGAGTGCAAGCTGAGCATTTCTTTCAATTAAATTTCTTAAATATATTTCAATATTCAACTTGGCTAAAAGCATTTCATAATAATATCTTGTTGTTAAATAGACAGTTTGTTCTTTTGTATATTGAAAATTATGTCTTGAAGCTTTTTCAAAATATTTCTTTGCTTTTGCTTCAAAAATTTGTTTACCTCCTTCGGTTAAGAGGTGTTCAGCCGTTAAATTTACACTCACCGCCGTTTCATGGAATACATCCCTTAAAACACCGCCAACAAGAATTTGTCCGCTATAATTTGCAATATAAGAAGTTGTGTTAAATAACGGTAAAAATTTTGACAGTGCGTTTTGATATTCATATTTTGAGCTTTTATAATTATGAAAGCTTATATCAATATCAAAATTATTTTTTAGTGCAACATCAAGACATTCATCAAGGCTGACAACGACATAATCGTTTTCAATTTCCTGTTTTATGAATTTTTCAATATCAATATCATCAATATATTTTTCGCAAAATTCGCTAAATTTACATCCTGTTTGAATTTTAAATTCAATCGGATTATCAAATAATTCTTCATCAGCTAATGAAGAGCTAAAGCATAGTATTATTATTAATATAAAAATATATACTAATCGCATTAAATAATTTTATATAATCATAAAACTGATAATAATATCTTTATCGGCTAATACTTTTGTGATAAATTTTTATTATAAACAAAAAAGGATATAATTATGAGCGAAAACCAAGCACAAGAAAGCGAACAACTCTCAACCACCTATGACGCAAGAAAAACGGAACTTGAAACATATAAATTTTGGGAAGATAATAGCTGTTTTAAGGCTGACTCCAATTCAAAAAAAGAACCTTATTCAATTGTTATTCCGCCTCCTAATGTTACGGGTGTTTTGCACATGGGGCATGCGCTTGATAGTACTTTGCAGGATATTTTAATTCGCTATAACAGAATGCTAGGTAAAGAAGTGCTTTGGATGCCGGGATGCGACCATGCAGGTATTGCAACTCAAAACGTGATTGAAAAAAACTTAGCTCGTGAGGGTAAAACCCGCCATGACTTAGGCAGAGAAAAATTTGTTGAAAAAACTTGGGTTTGGGCTAACGAACATAAAAACAGAATTTTAGAACAATTTAAACTCTTAGGAGCAAGTTTTGATTTATCAAGAAAACGCTTTACGCTTGATGAAGGCTGCAATAATGCGGTTAAAAAAGTATTTGTCGATTTATATAACAAGGGTTTAATTTATAAAGGAAATTATATTGTAAACTGGTGCCCGAGATGTCAAAGCGCAATATCTGATGTTGAAACAAACTATGAAACAGAACCCGGACATCTGTGGGAGATATCTTACGCTCTTAAAGACGAACCGGGTGCAATAGTTATCGCAACAACAAGACCTGAAACAATGTTTGGTGATGTTGCCGTTGCGGTTAACCCTAAGGATTATAAATATAAAGATTTAATAGGTAAAAATTGTGTAATGCCTCTAACAGGGAGAGTTATTCCGATTATCGGGGATGATTACGTTGATAAAAGTTTTGGAACGGGTGCTTTAAAAATTACACCCGCACATGACCCTAACGATTTTGAAGTAGGATTGCGCCATAACCTCCCTCAAATTAAAGTAATTGATGAAAAAGGTTATATGGCTCAAAACGAGTATGTTCCACCTCAAATTCAAGGTTTAACAAGAGAAGACGCCCGCAAAAAAACCGTTGAAATGCTTGAACAACATCAAGTATTGGTTAGAGTGGTTGAACATGTTCATAATGTCGGCAAATGCCAAAGATGTAACACAACAATTGAGCCGTTATTATCAACTCAATGGTTTGTAAAAATGAAACCTCTGGCAGAACCCGCCATAAAAGCCGTTAAAGACGGTTCTATTAAATTTATCCCTCAAAGATGGGAAAAGAATTATTTAATGTGGATGGAAAACATTCGTGATTGGTGCATATCCCGTCAATTGTGGTGGGGTCATCAAATACCCGCTTATTATCATAATAAAACAGGTGAAATGGTTGTAGCTTTAGAAAATCCCGACCCTGATAATTATACACAAGATAAAGATGTATTGGATACTTGGTTTTCATCGGGTTTATGGCCTTTTGAAACAATGGGCTGGCCTGATACAAGCTCTGCCGATTATAAAAAATTCTATCCTACAACAACTCTTGTTACGGGGTTTGATATAATCTTCTTTTGGGTTGCAAGAATGATTACCATGGGGCTTGAATTTACGGGAGTTGCGCCTTTTTCAACCGTATATATCCATGGGCTTATAAGAGATGAGCATGGTCAAAAAATGTCTAAATCAAAAGGTAATACAATTGACCCTGTTGATTTAATTGAAAAATACGGTACAGACGCTCTAAGATTCACTTTAACATATCTTTGCACTTATGGCGGACAGGATATTAAAATAAGCGATGAAAAGTTTGAATTTGGAAGAAATTTTACAAATAAAATCTGGAACGCTTCAAGATTTGTTTTAATGAATTTAACAAAAACAAAAGATGAATTGAAGCTTGATTTGAATAAGTTAACAATTGCTGATAAATGGATTTTAAACGAACTCAACGAAACAACAAAACTGATAAATGAAAATATTGAAAATTATAGAATTGGTGAAGTTGCTTCAATATTATACGAATTTTTCTGGAATAAATACTGTGATTGGTATGTTGAATTATCAAAAATAGAAAAAAATGAAGCGGTTTTAGTTTATGTCTTAGAAAATTTCTTAAAACTTCTTCATCCTATTATGCCGCATATAACTGAAGCAATTTATCAAAAAATGCCGATTAATAAAGAAACAATCGGTATCATAAATTCATCTTATCCAAAGTATGATAATAAGCTTAGTTTTTATGATGACGCTAAAAAAATGCAAACCGTTTTTGAAACAATAAAAGCTCTAAGAAATATTAGAGCAGAGTTTAATATTCCGTTAGGTTCCAAAATTAACATTGTAATTGATAAAAATGAACAATTATATTCTCAAATTATTCCATACTTGGAAAGATTGGCAAAAGTAGCCAAAGTTGAATTTAAGCAAAATGTTCAAATACCAAAAAGCGCTTATTGCGTTGTTGATGATACAAAAATTACAATTCCTCTTGAGGATTTAATTGATATCAACCAAGAAATTAAGCGCCAGCAAAAGAAAATTGAAAAACTGGAGCCTGAGCTTAATTCAATTGTTAAAAGATTGCAAAATGAAAAATTCACAACTTCTGCTCCAGCTGATGTTGTTGAAAAAACAAAAGCAAGAAAAGAAGAGCTCATCTCTCAAATTAATTTAATTAAAGAAACAATAAATAAATTATCATAATTATAAATTATTGTTGAAGTTATTTAAATATTAAAACCCCTTTTGAAAGGGGTTTTAATTAATTTTATTTTTATGACATTTTTGATTTATAACTTATAAATTAATTTTATGTATACTTACTTCACAAGTTTAATCTTAAAAACATTTAATAGAGCCTCAAAAAATATGCCTTTACACATTTTTGATTTGCCAAATTTCCTATCTTCAAATATAATCGGGAACTCTTTAATTTTTGCATTATTTTTATAAGCTTTATACTTCATCTCGATTTGAAAGCAATAGCCTTTAGATATTATGTTATCAAGGTTTATTTTATCTAAAATTTCTTTTCTCCAGCCGTTAAAACCGCCCGTCAAGTCGTTAATCGGACAATTGAGTACAATTTTTGAATACAGAGAACCGCCTTTTGAGATAAAATTTCTAAAAAAGCTCCAGCCTAAGACACCTCCATTTTTAATATTTCTTGAGCCGATTACAACATCATATTCATTAAGTAATTCAAACATTGTTTTTAAGTATTTAGGATTATGTGAAAAATCTGCATCCATTTCAATAAAGCAATCAAAACCAAGCTCAATACCTCGTTTAATCCCGTCAATATATGCGCTTGCAAGTCCTAATTTAGCAGCTCTTTGAAGCAAAAAGAGATTTTTATTGTTCAGTTTTTTAACTTCTTCAACCGTTCCGTCATTTGAAGAATCGTCAACAATAAGAACAGAAAAATCATCCTCAAGCTTGAGATTAAAAATCTCGTTAAGTAATTTTACTATGTTTTGAACTTCGTTGTAGGTTGGAATTATAATTAATTTTTTCATGTTTTTTCCTTGAATAATATTCTATAATATTTTTAAAAAATAAAAAAGTTATTAAAATTAAATTAAGAAATAGGTTTTTTAAAAAATTATGTAATAAAATAAAATTTATGCAAGAAAAATCAATTTTAGATATAATTTCACCGATAATGGCAGGGCCTTCAAGCTCGCATACGGCGGGGGCAGTTAGAATAGGTTTGCTTATAAGAAATATATTTGCGCAAGAAATCAAAAGAGTTAAAATAATTCTTTACAATTCATACGCTCAAACAGGCACAGGTCACGGTACCGACAAAGGAATAATAGCGGGATTGTTAGGTTTTAGCGTAGATAGCACCAAAATAAAAGATATTTTTAACAGCATTGAAGCAACAAAAATTAAATACACATTTGAATATCAAGACAGTTTTACACGTCACCCCAACGCAGTTGATTTTATAATTGAAGGAACATCTCAAACTATGGAAATTTCAGCCCAAAGTGTCGGAGGGGGCGAAGTTCAAGTAACAAAAATTAATGATATTGATGTTAATATTAATGCAAAATCAGATACGATTATTATAACTTTGTGCGATAAACCCGGAGCAATTTCTCAAATTACCGATATAATTCAAAAAAATAATATAAATATTGCTTCTCTTAACTGCAACAGAAAAACAAAAGGGCAAAATGCAACCTGCTTAATAAGCGTGGATGGGGTAATAAATCAAGCGGTTATAGAAGAAATTAAGCAAAAGACAAACCCTGCTTTTATAAGATACGTTAAAAAACTGTTTCAATAAAAAGGACAAAAATGACGATTAAAACTTTTGAAGAACTGAAAAAATCATGCACCAAAAACAATCTTAAAATATATGAAATTGCTCAAATCGAAGAATCGGAAGTGTTTGATATTACCGTTGAAGAATTTAGATTTAAAGTTGAAAAAACAATTCAGGCAATGAAAGAAGCAATTAAAAACGGTCTTAATTCAACCGCTCTAACAAACGGCAAAATGGGCGGTTTTGATTGCGCAAAACAGCTTGAATACTATAAACATCACCATTCAATTTTTAATAAACTTTTTGAAAAAATAATCTGCTATGCTCTTGCAACATCAGAAGAAAACGCAAGAATGGGAAGAATTGCCGCTTGTCCCACGGCAGGAGCATGCGGCATTGTTCCTTCATGTTTAATTTCAATATTTGAAGAGTATGATATTGATAAAGAAAAACAAATAAATTCTTTAATAACAGCAGGCATGATAGGAAAAATTATTGCTTCAAAAGTTGCAACGGCAGGTGCAATTGGAGGTTGTCAGGCGGAATGCGGAACTGCAAGCGCAATGGCAGCAAGTGCTGCTGCATATTTATTTGATTCAGATATTGATACAATAATTAATGCTGCGGCTTTAAGCTTAAAAAACATTCTCGGTTTAACCTGTGACCCTGTAAGAGGGTTTGTTGAAGTACCTTGTATAAAAAGAAATCCTTTTTTAGCGGTTCATGCGCTTGTTGCTTTTGAAATGGCTCAAGCGGGGATAATTTCAATAATACCCGCAGATGAGGTAGTTGACGCTATGGAGCAGACGGGAGCTTTAATGTCGAGTGCTTTAAAAGAAAGCTCTCAAGCGGGTTTAGCCAAAACAAAAACCGCTATTATTATGGAAAAAGCATGCTTTACAAAAAAATACTACTCGGAGTTTAAAGATTAATCTGAATTTGTTTTTAAAAATATGCTAATATATTTTTATGAGCTTTAAAAACGATAAAATCAAACAACAAGTTAAGTTAATGCCTAAATTGCCCGGGTGTTATCAATATTTTGATAAAGATAACGAGCTTATTTATATCGGAAAAGCAAAAAACCTTTACAACAGAGTTAACAGCTACTTTATGGGGGATAAAAAAGACTCTCCCAAGCTTCAGGTTATGGTGCCTCAAATAGAGCGAATTGAATGTATTGTTGTTAACTCGGAAATTGAAGCACTAATTCTTGAAAACGAGCTTATTAAAAAGCATAAACCAAAGTATAACATTCTTTTAAAGGACGATAAAAAATTTCCATATTTTTTAATTACAAAAGAGGACTACCCGAGAATTTTAGTCGTCAGAAAAGCAAATAAAAATACTCTTAAAGGTAAATATTACGGACCTTATACAGACTCCAGAGCAATGTATGCTACTCTCGAAGTAATTAATAAGTTATTTCCCTTAAAAAAATGTAAAACACCAAAGTATAAGTCCCGCCCTTGCTTATATTATGATATCGGGCAATGCAGTGCACCCTGTCAAAATAAAATCACGCCCTTGGAATATCAAAAAATAATAAAAAATGTTGAACTGTTTTTATCGGGGAAAAATTCAGAGCTTTTAAAGGCTTTGAATTTGGAAATGAAAAAAGCAAGCGACAAGTCAGAGTTTGAAAAGGCACTTTTATACAGAAATTCCATTCGTGATATTGAAAAAACTTTTGAGCGCCAAAGCGTTGTATTTGAGTCAACAAGGGCAAATTATGACTATATTGGTGTTGTTAATGACAGTAATTTAATTTGTATAAGTATTCTTCAAATCAGGCAGGGAAGATTAATTAATAAAAAAGATTTTTCATTTTCTCAAATTTTATCCGATAGTTCTGACTTGGATGAAATTTTGCAAAGCACAATAAGAGAATATTATATTATGTTGAATGATGAAGAATTGCCTTCAAAAATCATTCTTCAAGATACATTTGATGAAATTGAGGTGTATAAAAAATGGCTTTCTTCACGGTTGAATAAAGAAGTTAATATCATAAAAGCTTCATCAAAAACGGATAAAGAGCTGTTGGCGCTTGCTCAAAAAAACGCTAATTATAATTTAGAACAGGCAAAATTAAAAGAATTAGCAAATATTCAAAATGATTATAATGAAGTAGGGTGCTATATTCAGGAAAAATTAAAATTATCAAAATTTCCTCATACAATTGAATGCTATGATATATCACATATTCAAGGTACAAATACCGTTGCAAGCGGTGTTTATTTTGAAAACGGCCAGCCAAAAAAATCACAATATCGAAAATATAAGCTAAAAACAATACAAAAAGGTGAAGTGGATGATTTTAAATCCATGAGAGAAATTTTATCGAGAAGATTTAAAAGAATTAAAGAAGGTTTAATTGAACCTCCCGATTTAATTATAATTGACGGCGGTAAAGGGCAATTATCTTCCGTTGTTGAGATTATGAAAGAATTTAATCTCAAGCTTGATATTGTTTCATTAGCAAAAAGAGAAGAGGAAGTATTTTTGCCCAATCAAAAGCAATCAATAATTTTAGCTCAAAACTCTGGCGCACTACATCTTTTTCAGAGAATAAGAGATGAAGCTCACAGGTTTGCAATTACTTTCCATAGGCAGCAAAGAAGTAAATCAATGTTAGAGTAATATTCAATTGTTTACTTGACAATATTTCTTTATTTAATACCATGGAATTATTCAAGGCGACATGGCCAAGCGGTAAGGCAGGAGCCTGCAAAGCTCTTACCCCCGGTTCGAATCCGGGTGTCGCCTTTTGTTTTTTTAAATATATTAATTAACTTCTGATATTACAAGTTTCATTTTAGAGTCAAAGTTATTATTTTACATTATTTTGATAAAATTTTATTTTATTTATTTTTATGATACTTTTATAAAAAAGGGAGTATGAAAATGGCAATACCTGACTTTTAAACTTTAATGTTACCGTTATTAGAGTTATTAAAAGACGGAAACTCTGTAAATTATCTAAAATGGTAGAAATTATGTCAGATAAGTATAATTTATCCGAAGAAGAAAGAAATGAGTGGTTGCCAAGTAAATTGCAAAAAACCATGTACAATAGAGTTGCATGGGCAAAACAATATCTTAAAAATTCTGAATTAATCGAGTCTATTGAAAAAGGTTCATTTAAAATTACTCAAAAAGGTATTGATGTTTTAAAAGAAAATCCACAAAAAATAGATTTAAGATTTCTAAAAAATCTTGATAACAAAAATCAGCCAAACACTCAAACAGAAATTTGTGATAATCATATTGAAGAAAACAAAACCCCCGAAGAATTAATTGAAAATGCTCAATCGCTCTATACTGATAGTTTAAAAAAAGAACTTTTAGCAAAATTAAAATCAGTTGATCCGATTAGATTTGAGCAAATAGTTCTTGAACTTATGGAAAAAATGAATTATGGTGTTGGTTCTATGACAAAAATGAGCCACGATGGCGGTATTGACGGAATTATTGATGAAGACGAATTGGGACTTGAGAAAATTTATCTTCAAGTAAAAAGATATTCAGACAATAAAGTTAATGAAAAAGAAATGCAAAATTTTGCAGGAGCTTTAGGATGTTCTCCGGTTAGAAAAGGTGTGTTTATAACGACGAGCTATTTTGATGAAAGAGCAAAAAGAAAAGCACAATCAATCCAAGGTAAAGTTATAAGGCTGGTTGATGGCGAAGAGTTAACAAGATTGATGATTAAACATAATATTGGTGTACAAACCAAAACAAAAATAGAAATTAAAAAACTGGATGAAGATTTCTTCA
>CANPYC010000011.1 GCA_947587615.1 Candidatus Gastranaerophilales bacterium
GTGCAGTGGATGGTAGACTAAAGTCTACCCTACAATTACCCTGCAATTATAATCCTCCGCCGTAGGGTGGACTTCAGTCCACCGAAAAATTAAATGGCAGACTAAAGTCTACCCTACAATTCCATACAATTACAATTACCTGCTGTAGTTTCAGGATGGCAGACTAAATACCCTACAATTACAATTACCCTGCAATTATAACCCCGCCGTAGGGTGGACTTCAGTCCACCGAAAAATTAAATGGCAGACTAAAGTCTACCCTGCAACTGTTAAGAGATAAAGCTAATAAGAAATATGGCGAACATGAATATTTAAGGTCTTAAATTTTATTATTTTATATTTAAAAATATTGATTTTAAGACACATTAATATTCTTTAATTAAAATTTTATCGATTTGAATTTGTGAAGATACTTATTAAGCGGCATTTAAAGAACTTTTAAACAGTGAGCTGCCGCTTATATCTTTAGCATTTTTCAATTTTTTCAACTATAATATATCTGTTTTCGTCTTTTAGTTTTCTTCTGTAAGCGATTTTTTGATAAAGTCCCATATTGGACATTTTTTCTTCGTCTTCAGGATAGAATTTTAATATTTCTTTTCTAAATGTTAAATTACTTTTTTCGCACTCTTCCAAAGGGAGGAGTTTTTCAAACTTATCAACAATAGTTTTATTAACTTTATTGGCAAGTGCTACAGGGGGCTGACATACCTTTTTTAAGGTTGCCTTTTGAATATTTGCAGGAGTATTGTCGCTTATAAATAAGATTTTATTCATAATTATTCCTCTTCTTCAACTATAATATATCTGTTTTCGTCTTTTAATTTTCTTCTGTATTCAATTCTTTCTTCAATATCCATTTTTGACATTTTTTCTTCGTCTTCAGGATAGAATTTTAACACTTCTTTTTTAAAAATTAAATTATCATTTTCATTCATTTTAATATTCCTTAATTTTTGATTTCAGCTTTAATGCGCCAAATGCCTTTGGATTTGTCGTAGTTTATTTTTTTGATTCTTATTTTTGAATTTCTTTGAAGAAGGAACTCGCATTCGCTTGCAAGATCTCCTTTTACATTTAACCCTTCTAAGAATACACCTTTTGTACCCGCAGGTAAATCCAATTCCCATAAAATACAACCATATAAAGTAGCGTCTTCTCGTAAAGATGTTGACATAAACCTTTCTTGAGTTGCAACATAGTTACCTTGTTCAACTACGTCTATTAATTGACTTATTTTTTTGGGATCGCCTGCACAATCCGTCATAAGTTGGGATAATTCTTTGCCGTTTATTATTATTGAATTTAAGACCTCTAAGTCTTCTCTTCTGTATACGGTCATTCCTTCGTTTAGGGTTTGCGTATCAATATAGTCTGTTATTACTTTTATTTGATCTTGGACATATTGTGGAATCGGTTTTTTGAGTTTTTGCCCTTGCGCTGCATTTTTCATGGCTGTAAGCGCCGAATTTATGTCTGAGGACGACATTTTGTATGAGCTTAAAGCTTCAATAACATCTTTAGGAGCTTTATGCAGTACACTGTTGAATATTGCTTCCCATTGTCCGCTTGTTATATCTTTTAAGTGATACATTAATACGCTGCATGAATCCATAATCTGATATAGTGCGATAAAATCTGTTAAATTGTTTGTAAAGTAGTCGATATATTTACCATTGCAGGCATTTAGTATTTTAACCATTTCATTAAGACTGCTTTTGCTTATCGGTTTTTGAAGTTTTTTTAGAATTAAATTTCCTTGAGCCGAATCATATCTTGATAAAATTTCATCCTTTAAGTCTTGGCTGATTACTAATACATATTTGCCATTGGCATTGGTTGTAATTAAGCCGGATTTTGATAATATGCCTTCGAGGGTTACCGCATCTATCTGTTTGGGTGCGAAAGACGCAATTTGAGTTATTTCGGCTTTCTTTTGATCAAGTTGAGATTGTAATTTTTTCTTAATATTGATATCTTGTATGTGGTTTATTGAATCTTGGATTTCATTTATTTCTTTAAGCGTTTTTGTTTTTGCGATTGTAACATTAAACGTTTGATTTTTGATTTTTGTTAAGTATGTAAATAAATCTTCTCCGTTGTCGGATGTTTTTTCAACTTGTTCAAGAAGATCTGACAGAAATTCTTTTCTTTTTAAGAGAGTTTGTGTATATTTTTCAAGTCCTTCATCTTTAAGAAGTTTTTCAATTACCGTATCATCTAAATCTGCAACTTTTTTTAGAGATGAAATTAATTCTTCTCTTGTCATATTTCCGAATATATTTGCGCTAACTTTATTTTTAGAGGGGTTTACAAGCGTTGTTATTTCATCCGCAATTGATGTAAACGGTTTTTTTGCGCCTTGCGCTCTAAAATCAAAAGTACCGCCTAAGTCTATACGAATAGCCTTTGTGCCGTCGCTAACGGCATTGTTTGAGCAGACTGCGTCCCAGTTTGCAAGTAATACATCCATTCCAAAGCCGTCATATAACAATGAGTTTGGAGTTTTAATCGGATTAAGATTTGGAATATATTTGCTTAGAATGCCTTTTTCGCCGTTTGGAGCGGTAAAATGTGTTAATTCGGGTACATCTATTCCCGCCGCCTTGTAAATTCTTGAAGCTAAAACTTCCGCTTGAGATTGATGTCCGCCAATTTTTGCGTAGAATAACTCGCCTGTTGTTTGATTTAGGGCATAGTATCCCGTGTTGCTTCCCGATTGGGTGCCTAAGAACACTTCAAAATTTGTTTTTTTGCCATTAACGCTAAATTCTCTTATTTTAGAATTTCCGTTTGCTTGTAATTCTTTAATCTTTTTTTCTATGCCTGCGTTTGCGTGCTTGCTTTTAGCGGGAGGCTCATTTTTCGAGGCTTGAGTATCCACGCTTGACCCCTTTTTCTGCGCATTCGCTTCAGGGGTTTGCCCCGGATTATTTGTATTTACATGTGTACCATCAGAACCGTTTTCATCTAAATCGACGCCTATTTTATTAGTACCGTCGCCGTTGAGTGAATTTTTTTTAGTTCCAATATAGTTGTTATCTTTAGTTGAATAATTTGTTTTATTGGTATTATTGGTAGTATCGTAGTCGGGTGGAAGTGAGTTATGTTTTTTACCGGTGTGGGTCTGGGGGGTATCATCTAAATCTATACCACTACCTTTTGTCGGTTGTACATCGGACGAGTGTGCGCCTGTAGGGCTGCCTGTGTCTCTTGGGGTGGCAGCTGCGTCAGGTGTGTTTGAGGAGATATTTTTAGTTACTTTGGAAGCAGCTTTGCTTATCATTCTAAAGCTGCCGCCAATTATCGGCGATAAAATCAGACCGCCGATTGCGCCTTGGATGGCTGCCTTAAATACATTTTCTTTATTAAGACCCGCTCTTAGTGCGTTGTCGGAAGCTCCGCCTAATGCGCCGTCAAGTGCCATGCCTGCTCCTAAAGAGATGGCACGTTTTGCAACATTCCCGCCCGCAACATCAACGCTTTTGGTTAATATAACCGACTTTAAGCCTTGTTGAGCTGTTTGTCTTGCGCCTTGTTCAAAGATTTTTAAACCGAATTTCTTTCCAATTGTTTTGGTTACACAGTTTCCAAGACCGTTGGTTATTGGCGCCATAACACCGTTAAGGGCACCTGTTGCAAAATCGTATGTCAGATTTTTTTTGTTGTATTCTTTTCCTGTTGCAAGTGAATCTGCGCCTTTAATCCCTATTTTAATACCTGCTCCGGTTAAGGTTGCAACTGCTAAACCTGCCATAAGAGAACTTCCTCCCGTTGGCACGGCAAGGCAGAATGCGCCAAGTGAAAGAATGCCGGAAACAATATCTGCAACAACGTCTACGCAAGTTTTTTGACCTTCGTTATATTTTTCTATGGCTTGTTTGGCTTTTTCTTTATAGTTTTCATCTTTTTCGGCAAGGGCAATTAATTTTTCAACCTGTTTTGAACCCGACTTCATCTTAAAGACATTTTTAAAACCATCCCAAGCTTTGCCGATAATCCCTTGTTGCTTTTTTATTTTTTCAAAGGTTGTTTTAAGTTCTGATTTATTGTCGGCAGTTGAAACATATTTATCTTGAATTTTTTTATCAAGAAACGTATAAGCGTTGGTGTTGTTAACACTTAAATTTTTGTTTATTTTTTGCGTTTTTTGAGAATAATTTGTAAAGTCGTTAAATAGATTAAAACTCATGCGGCAATCCCTTATAATATAATTAAAGAATTGAAATTAAAAAAGTTGTCATATTTTTAAGTTTTGTTACTTTTATTGTGTTGAATTTGCCATTGCGGAGTTTTGTTCGACCAAGTTTGATAAAAGCTTGGAAATTTTTGTAAACATGAACCAAGGAAAGGCTTGAAAAACCTATTTTAAGAATTTGTGTTAGTGTAAAATTATTTTATTGAAGCTAAAAAGCCCTAATAAATAGGGCTTTTTAATTGGCTGGGACGGAAGGATTCGAACCTCCGAGATGCCTGGACCAAAACCAGGTGCCTTACCACTTGGCGACGTCCCATTGGACATTTACTATAATAATATATAATAAGTTTTTGTCAAGATGTTATGCTTCATGATGTTTTAGATAATTGCTATTGGTTTATAAGCTCTAAGTTAAAAAACCAAAAAATTGCAAATTAGGTTTAGGATGGTAGACTAAAGTCTACCCTACAATTACAATTCTCCATTGTAGTAGTTTGGTATCCGTAGGGTGGACTTCAGTCCACCGTTTTATTATTAAGGTTGAGCCCATGTAATTTGCTGAATGTATACCTGTTCCAAGTGTAATGCCAGACTGAAGTCTACCCTGTTTCCGTGTTTTAATCCGTGGTAATCATGCTAAAGATTGCTTTGAGTGTAAATATTCCTTGATTAAAACCCGACCCTATATGCTGCCCCTTGCAATACTCTAAAGAACCTTTAAAAATCTTTAAAAACCACAATTTGCAATTTTGTCAAAACTACATCGACAAATGTTTTTTCTTAGTTACGCTTGTAATTGCTTCAATTAACTCATGGATAAAGTCTTCAATATATGCCTGTGTTGTCATTCCGTTGATTACAACATCCGCTATATCCATTGTCGGTCTGATATAGCGAAAAGCTGTTTGATTGACATCATGAAACTGCATTTGTGCCGCTAAACCCGTTTTTCCTCTGCTTGTAGCTCTTGCAAACCATCTGTCTTTAATTATTTCAAAAGGTGTATAGACATAGATTTTAACATCAATAATATCTCTTAATTTTTCATGGAGAACATATAAACCTTCGTTTAAAATTAATTTTGCGGGTTTTTTTAAAACCTCGTTTTTCTTGCTTTCGCAGGTTACAAAATTATACAAAGGAGAATAAATTTCCTTGCCTGCTTTTAAATTTATCAAATGCTCTTTCATTAAGTCTAAATCAATAGCATCAGGTGTATCAAAGCTGAAACCCGTTTCAAAAAGAGCTTCGTAGTTACCTGCTAATTTCAATTCTTTTGAAGCGTCTTTATAATAGTCGTCGCAGCAAATAATTGTATAAACGCTGTTGTTGTCAGATTTTAAACAAGCCTTTGCGGCATTTTTAACAAGTGTAGTTTTCCCTGAAGCGCTTTCTCCGGCAATTGACATAATAAAAGTTGAATCCTTCTCAATAATTGCTTTTCTTGCAATGTTGAAGATAAAAGCTTCATTAATTCTCAATATCAAAGGCTGTTTTTGTTTTCTGTCACGAGCAATTACTTCTCTAATATTTTCTAATATTTCCGATATCATCGACAAGGAAGCGAGTTTTTTTGCCTTCTCTATATCACTATTGCTTAATTTGCTCATATTTTAGCCTAATTTCTAACAGGTTACGGTTTTTCATTTTCATCATCCGAGTCTAAATCAAACATAGCTTCATTATTGTTTGATTCATTCTCCAAAAGCTTATATGCCATATAAGCACCCGTTGCAAGAGCTTTCGGATCTAAATCGGACTTTTGAGAAATTTCAATAATGGCGCTGTTTAGCTCTGGGTTTTCATCTTTTATATAATGAATCATATCCTTTCGCCAAGCCTGCACATCTTCAAGAATTTGCTCAACTACTTTTTTGACATTTTCATTTGAAATTAACGGTTGCATATTTTAATTATAATAAATTTAATATTACTAGTCAATTTTTATTCAAAATACTTTTTGTAAAGTTTTGAAGCGCAATTTGTATCAGACAACGTAATGGGGTTTTTGTCTTTCTTGATATCAATTCTGTCAAAAATTGACTTATCAATTGAATTATTCATCATTTCTTTTTTGTTAAATTCAATTTTTGCTTTAGAAAAATTATAATCCATATCAACCGCAATGTTGTTATATCTTGCTAAATCGGTACAATGAGCTGCAACTTTAGCACACATTATGCTCTCTTTCAACTGAGCCGAATTTGATACTGCGTCCGTATTTTCCAAAGGAAGTGAACAGCCGATAAAATCTGCACCCGAATAAGCACAATAATTTGCCCCTATGGCGCTTGTAATATGTTCATATCCGTATGCGTAATCGCAAGGCATAATTCTGTTTGCGTATATTGGTGCATAATATGTCATTTCTTTGATATTTTTTATCAGAGAAGGAATTTTATCAAAAGAAACATGCCCCGATATTTCAATCATTGTCTGAACACCTTCTTTTCTTGCACGTTTAACAAGCTCTGATAAAACCGTTATTTCAAGATATTGAATACTGTCGCATGAATCAAGTACATGAGCTGTTTCAAGAGCACTTCCGAGCGATAATACAACGTCGTATTGTTTTACAATTTCCAACAGTTCATCAAAATATTCATACAGGGGATTTTCAACACCCGTTGTTTTAATCAGGGAAGCTAAAACCGCACCCGCCTTTGAACTTAGGGGAATTAATCTTTGAGATGAGCTAAGCTTATCAACCAAATATTTAGTTATGCCGGGGTGAATGGTTATAAAATCAACCCCGTCTAAGCATTGTTTTTCAATTTCATTCAAAAGTGAATCTTTTGAAATTTTTGAAATATCGCTTTCCATATCAAGAGCATTTTTTGCAACATGATATAAAGGTACTGTTCCTAAGGGAAGCTTTGTAGCCGATAATATTTCTTCTCTTGTTTCATCGATATAGCCGCCCATTGATAAATCGCATAAAACATCCGCTCCTGCTTGTTCTATTACCCTTACTTTATCAAGTTCGTTTCTTATAATTGATTTTTTATTATACGTTCCGACGCAAGCACCGACTTTAACTTTTAAACAATCCCCGATACCAACGGGAACAATGCCTACTTTTTTGGAATTTTTTAATATAACGGCACTTCCGAGAGCAACTTTTTGTCTTAACAGATTAACTCCGATATTTTCTAATCTTGCAACCGCTCTAACTTCGTCTGTTATAACTCCGTTTCCGGCTTCAATCATTTGAGTAGGCATTATATATTTCTCCTATTTTTTTATATAAAGCTGTCTGATTTCCACTACATCTTTTTTGCTTAAAGCTTTTGCGCCGCCTAAAACTTCTGCTCCAAAATACATTTCACAATACGTCCTTAACATTTCAAGATGATAAAAAGCGTTTTGCAAACTATCCGCACCAACAACAACCCCATGGTTTTTCAATAAAACCATTGAATATTTTTCAAAATATTCTCCGACGCTTGATGCTAATTCAACGCTTGAAGGGCAATAATAGGGTATAAGCGGAACTTTATCACATAATAGCGCAAAATCGGGTAATATCGGTTTTTTAATTTCAACACCGGCTACGGCAAACGCTGTTATTATCGGACAATGAGAATGAATAATTGCGTTAATATCTTCTCTTTTTTTATAAATTTCCGTGTGCATTATTTTTTCGCTTGAAGGTTTTTTATTGCCTTCAATTAAGTTACCGCTAAAGTCTGTTAAGACAATATCTTCTTCTTGCATGTCATTTAAGCAGACACCTGATGAAGAAATTAATATTCCCTTTTGAACTCTAAGAGAAATATTTCCGCTTGTATAGGGCGACATGCCTTTTTGATACAGCCTTTCAGCCCAGTATAAAATTTCCTGCTTGGTATTTTTTTTAAAATATTCCATCTTAAACTCCAAAATTATATAACTATTGTACTAAAAAAATATTCATGTTTAAATAGAATTAGCAATATTTAATGAAAAATATTGACTTTTATGAAAAGGATGGTCAAAAACCATTAAAACAATCAAACTTGCTAAAAATGCCGGTTTTTGCTATGGCGTAAAAAGAGCAGTAGAAACAACAAAAAAAATCAAACAAGAAAATAAAAACAGCTCGGTTTCTGTTTTAGGCGAGCTGATACATAATTCCCATGTCATCTCTGAGCTTGAAAACCTTGGAATTAAAACACTTAACGAATTGCCTAATGTTGGCGACGGTATTTGCATAATAAGAAGTCATGGTGAAAGTGATGACGTTTTTTCGGAAATTCAAAAACGTGGGTTTGAAATTGTTGATTTAACTTGTTTTGACGTTAAAAAAGTTCAAAATAAAGCCGTTGAGCTTGCTAAAGATAACTACTTTGTTATAATCTTAGGAAAGAAGGAACATCCTGAGGTTAGAGCAATTTGCGCAAATGCGCAGAAGTATTCAAATAATCCCGATGAGGTTTTTGTTGCTTCAAATATACAAGCGCTGCAAGAAATTGAACAAAAAATTAAATCATCAAAAAAAATCGGTGTAGTTCTTCAAACAACACAAACAAAAGAATTTTTATTTGATGTTATCGATTATCTTTCAAAAATCTGTAAAATTTTAAAAGTTGAAAATACAATCTGCCCTTCTACTACTCTTAGACAACAGGAAGCGAAAAAACTTGCTCAAAATTCCGATTTAATGGTTGTTGTAGGGTCTAAAAAAAGTGCCAATACAACACATTTAGCCGAGCTTTTAAACAGAATTACAAAAACAATTCATATAGAACATCAAAACGAGCTTAATAATTACTGTGAAGAAATTAAGCAGGCTCAATCAATCGGGGTGACAGCAGGCGCTTCAACACCCGATTCGATAATTAATGAAGTAATAAATAAACTTGAAAATATAAATTAGAAAGGATAATAATACTAATGGCAAATGAAACAATGTCCAATCAAGAATTTGAGCAATTATTGTTAAATTCTTACACTTACAAAATCAACGTCGCTGACGTTGTAAAAGGGGTAATCGTAAAAAAAGAAAAAGACGGTTATCTTGTTGATATCGGCGCTAAAACAGAAGCATTTTTACCAAACAGAGAAATCTCAAACATCCCTGATAAAGATGTTGATGAAGTTGTTAAACTTTGGGATGAAAAAGAATTCTATATCATAAAAGACGAAGAAGAAGATGAAGTTGCTATTCTTTCTCTTAAGAAAGTTTCCTGTGCTCAAGCTTGGCAAAAACTTGCAGAACTTAAAAATAACAATGAAAATGTTATGGCAAAAGTTCTTTCTTCCGTTAAAGGCGGTTTAATTGCTGAAATTGAAGGTTTAAGAGGCTTTATCCCGTCAAGCCAATTAAGAACAGGCGCACCTTCTGAAATGCAAGTTGGTCAAGATATTGAAGTTAAAATCTTAGAAGCCGATCCAAAAAGAAACAAACTTATCTTATCTCAAAGGCAAGTTTACACTCAACAAAGAGAAATGGTTGCAGATGAAATTATCTCTCGTTTAGCCGTTGATCAGGTTGTTGAAGGTGAAGTTGTCAGAATTGCAGACTTCGGCGCATTTGTTGATATCGAAGGAATAGATGGTTTATTACCGATTTCTGAAATTTCCTGGGAAAGAATTAAACACCCGTCTGATGTTATTCAATTAGGTCAAAAAATCGAAGTTAAAATTATTAAAATTGATGAAGATTTAAAACGCATTTCCCTATCACTTAAAAGAATGGGTACAAACCCTTGGGAAGAAATTGTTGATAAATTTAAAGAAGGTGATGTTATTAAAGGAACAATTAATAAAATTACTTCTTTTGGCGCTTTTATCAATATCTACCCGGGCGTTGAAGCATTGTTGCCGTCATCAGAAATTGCAGATGGTCAAGTAAATATTAATTCAATGTTTAACTTAGGAGATGAAATTGAAGTATTAATCAAGAAATTCACTCCTCAAGAACATAGAATAGGTTTATCGATGAAAGATATTCAAAAATAAGCTTGTTTTAGTTTTTAATTATATTTTTAATGCTGCCTTGTATTTTTTTAAATACAAGGCAGTTTAAGTTATCTAAGTTATCAAAATCGGCTTCGGCTGCGCTAAAATTTGCTGTATTTTGGTTTTGGTTGATGTTTTCTTGATTTGCTTCATATTTTTTATTTGCTTCATCTGTTTCGTTTTTAGATGTTTGCTTTTTAAAGCCCGAAAAATCATAGCTAAGCCTTCTTAGCTGTTTTTCAAGAAGCTCAATTTTCTTTTCTAAAGAATTTAAGTTTTGATTGTATTTGTAAATTGATATACAAATTGTCAAAAAAAGTATAAAAACAAAAAATTCCATTATTTATACTCTCTATATTACGTAGTAAGTATAAATAAAAAAAGCAATGTCTACAATTATTTAACCTTTTTTAACAACATTAACTAAAGGTTCGCCGTAGCTGTCGAAATGTCCCGTTTGTTCTTCAATTGTATAGCTGATAGAGCTGTCTTTTTCTTTTAATTCATTTGCAAGCTTAATTGCGTCGTTGATGTTTGAAAATTCACCCGCTAAATCAGGGTTGTATTGACCTTTTTTCTTTACAAAAACATTGTACATATTATTATCTCCTTTGATTTATATATTAACTCAAAAAAAATTTATGAAGCAATAAAATCAATTAACTGTTTTTATATAAAAGGATAGTTATATTTTAAATCATAAACTAAATTCAGCTATTAGCCAAGGCTCATATTATAGCTTGTTTTAAGTAAATTATAAATTTCCCTGTCGCTGTTTGTGTCATCTAAAATTACGCTAATCCAGTGTTTTTTGTTCATGTGATAGGCGAGGAAGTATTTTTTATTATCAACAAGCTTAGTAATATCTGAAGGATTAAGCTTTAGGTTTAGTATCTCAACAAGTTCACTGCTTTTAATTTTAAGCTTGCTTTTTTCAATTCGCATAATAACCCCGTACCATTTTTTGTTGTCTTTTCTTCTCCATATTGCGGCATTTGGAGTTTTTTCCCAAAGGTATTCAAGATTATCATTATAAGTTGTTTTAACAAAATCGATTATTTTTTTTGTTTGGGCAAATTGAAAAACATCATTATCAAAACATTTTTCTTTGATTTCATCTAAAATTTTTTGATATTGCTCTTTAATTGCGCCGACAAATTCTCCGCTTGAAGAGGGAGCAAGATGAAGAGTGTAAATTTCACCGCTTGATAATTCGCTAAGTTTTGTTGAGAGTGTATTATCGCTAAAAACAACTATTTCTAAATTAAACTCATTGTTTAGAATTTTTTTGTTGAGGATAAATTTATCATTCTTTTTAACAAAACCGAATTGACATAATTTTTTTGAATTGTATTTTAAGTTTTTGAATATAATTTTATTCATGGTATTAGTATTACACAAACAGAAGAATATAAAAATTTGTACTATTTTATCAAATTGTTTTTAAACTTCCGCATGAATCGCTACTTTGCATTTGTTTTCTTTTAGTATTTTTTCTTTTTGTGCTAATTTATAATCACTATCAATCATTTCTTTAACTAACATTTCAAGGGTATATTTAGGTTTCCAATTTAATTCCTTCCTTGCTTTTGAACTATCCCCCAAAAGCAGGTCGACTTCAGTGGGTCTGTAATATCTCGGGTCAATTTCAATTAAAATTTTTCCCGTTTCGCTGTCAATTCCTTTTTCGTCGACTCCCGTTCCTTTAAATTCAAGATTTATTCCAAGCTCTCTAAAAGCCATGATGCAAAAATCTCTCACTGAAGTTGTTACTCCTGTTGCAAGAACAAAATTATCCGGACGGTCGTGCTGCAATATTTTATACATTCCTTCAACATAGTCTTTTGCATGTCCCCAGTCACGCTTTGCGTTAAGGTTGCCTAAATATAGCTTATCCTGCAATCCCAGTTTAATTTTAGTGGCGCCCATTGTAATTTTTCTTGTAACAAAAGTTTCTCCTCGTCTTGGTGATTCATGATTGAACAGAATCCCGTTCGATGCGAAAATTCCAAAGCTTTCTCTGTAATTTACACAAATCCAATAAGCATAAAGCTTTGCAGCCGCATAAGGAGAACGAGGATAAAAAGGCGTTGTTTCTTTTTGAATCGGTTCTTGAATTAAACCAAACAGCTCAGAAGTTGAAGCTTGGTAAAATTTTGTTTTTTTCTCAAGCTTGTTTAATTTTATCGCTTCAAGGAGTCTTAAAGCTCCCATTGCATCAACGTCAGCCGTGTATTCGGCACAGTCCCAAGAAACTTTTACGTGTGATTGAGCTCCTAAGTTATAAATTTCATCAGGTTTAATATCATGCACAAGCTTTATAAGATTTGAAGAATCTGTCAAATCGCCGTAATATAGTTTTAAATTAGTATTCTGATGAATGTCTTGAAAAAGATGATTTATTCTATCTGTATTAAATGAACTCGAACGACGTTTTATACCATGAACTTCATATCCTTTTTCCAGTAAAAATTCTGCAAGATAACTGCCATCCTGACCTGTTATTCCCGTAATTAAAGCTTTTTTCATCAAATAATCCTTTTAGTATAGTGTTTTTATATTATTATACACCAATAATTACACAAAAATCAAAAATGTTAAAATGCTGTTTGCTGCGATATTGAAGCGGAAAATTTGTTATTTAAAGTTTTATAAATTATATACACTTGTCTATATACAAGCTTGATGTTTTATAAAACAAGTTAGATTATGCTTTAGCTATGATTATCAGAAGTTATGTATATTTACCTTTTGAATTTGTTGTGGTTGGTTTTTAGTAATTACTGCAATTGATTTTCAAAACAGTTATTAATTTATCGGCGCAAAACATTTTTAATCACCCAATTTATTTCATCTTCCTTTGTTTTAAATATTTGCGCAGCTAAGAATTTTTCTTTAAGCAAACTATCAAGCACTTCTCCAATTTTATCTCCCTCGCTAAAACCGAGATTAATTAAGTCGTTGCCGTTTATATTTAGTTTTATATCCTTAATTTCATTGTATAAAAGAGTATTCTTATCATGTGTTTTATAGAAGTAATAGCTTAGAGCGTTATTATCAAGTCTTGAAAATTTCTTGTATACATCAAGAATATTGTTGCAAGTAATAAGTTTAACTTCTTTATTTTCTAAAACATCAACAAAAAATTGTGAAGGATTGTCATTTGATAAAAAATTATAGTAACAAAAATCAAAGTGTTTTTTATCAAAATTAAGTTCGTTTGAAGATAAAATTTTATAATATTTTTTTTCAATAATTTCATCAAAAATCAATCTTGAATATTGTTTGTTGTCGAGAGTTTTTTTAAATACGCTTAAAATTCTGTCATAGCTTGCGTTTTTGTAATTTACATTTTTCAGATATTTTTTTATTAATTCTTTATCTTCTTTGGAAAAATCGAAATCAAACCGATATTTAAACCCTAAACCTCTTATAATCCTTGTAGGGTCGTCGTTGTAGCTGTTGTCATGCAATACTCTTAAGGTCTTATTATTAATATCTTTTACGCCGTTAACAAAATCCAATAATTCAAAATTAAGCTCGTTGTTGAAATACTTTAGTTCACAATAAAGAGAGTTTACGGTAAAATCCCTTCTTAATACATCCTGTTGGGGGTTTACCCCGATTAAATCAACAATAGGCAATGAACCGCTGTATAGATAGTGTTCGGTTCTTGTTGAAGCGATATCTATTTCCATACCTTCGTATTGAATTTTTACGGTTGCAAAGTCTTTGTGAATTGATTTTATTTTAATTTTACCATGCAGCCTTTGTATAAATTTTATTGCATTGGTATTTAGGATGATATCAACATCTTGATTTACAATTTCATTTGAAAAGCTGTCAAGCAGGTGATCTCTAACTATTCCCCCTACAAAAAACACCCTAACATTTTGAATTTGGGCGTTTTTTACAATTATTTTCAAAAAATCGTTTAGTCTGTCATCTAAATTAAAATACACGTTTTTATCCTATTTTTTAACTAAAACTTCGGGATAGTTTGTTTCAATAAAGCTCGTGTTAAAGTTGCCTTGAATGAAGTTATAGTTGTTTAAAATTTTCTTATGAAAACCGATTGTTGTTTTGATTCCCGTTATGACACAATCATTTAAGGCTCTTAGCATTCTTTTTCTTGCTTCTTCTCTATCCCTTCCCCAGCAGATTATTTTTCCGACCAGAGAATCGTAATAAGGAGGAATTTTATAACCCGTATAAACATGGGAGTCAACACGGGTACCAAAGCCGCCCGGAGCAATATAGCCTTCAATAACACCGGGACAAGGCATGAAGCATTTTTCATAGTCTTCAGCGTTTATTCTGCATTCAATCGCATGACCCGTTAGTTTAACATCCTCTTGAGTGTAGGATAATTTTTCGCCTTGAGCAATTTTTATTTGTTCTTTAACGATATCAATATTTGATATCATTTCGCTGACACAGTGTTCAACCTGAACACGTGTATTCATTTCCATAAAATAGAATTTTTTATCCTTCGGATTACTTTCATCAAGTAGAAATTCCAAAGTTCCCGTTCCTTCGTAGTTTATGGCTTTGGCAGCATTTATTGCAGCTTCTCCCATCTTTTTTCTTATTGAAGGAGTGATTGCGTTTGAAGGAGCTTCTTCTAAGAGCTTTTGATTTCTTCTTTGAACGGAGCAGTCTCTTTCGCCCAAATGAATAACATTTCCATAGCTGTCGGCTAAAATTTGTACCTCAATATGCCGGGGGTTCTCAATAAATTTTTCAACGTAAACCTCGGGGTTTGCAAATGCGTTTTGAGCTTCTGCTCTGCAAAGGTTGAAAGCGTCATCAAGTTCGGAGTCTTCTCGAACTATTCGCATGCCCTTTCCGCCTCCGCCTGCCGTTGCTTTAATAATTATCGGATAGCCGACTTTTTTAACAAATTCTCTGATAGTCTTGGTATCATTAACTATTCCGAGCCCCGGAGTTATCGGAACACCTGATTTTTCCATTGTTTCTCTTGCGTTTGCTTTATCTCCCATTTTGAGCATGGCGCTTGAGCTCGGACCAATGAATTTGATATGATGTTCTTCGCAAATATCGACAAAATCAGCTCTTTCGGACAAGAAGCCATACCCCGGATGAATTGCGTCCGCTCCGGTTGTTAAAGCTACGGAGATTAAAGCAGGAATGTGAAGATAGCTTTTTGAGCTTTGAGCAGGCCCGATACAGTATGCTTCATCAGCCAAAGAAACATGTAAACTGTTAGCGTCAGCTTGAGAATATACTGCAACGGTTGCAATACCTAATTCTCGGCATGCTCTTATTATGCGAATGGCAATTTCGCCTCTATTTGCAATCAGAACTTTTTTAAACATTATTTTACCTTATTTATGGTGATTATGACGGAAATTGAATTGAAAACTATTCAACATACATTAAAACTTGACCGTATTCAACGCTTTGACCGTCTTCAACGCAAATTTGAGTTATTTTACCCGAAACCTCGGATTCTATTTCATTCATAAGCTTCATTGCTTCAACTATACAAACAACTTGCCCTGCGCTTACAACGTCGCCCACTTTAACAAACGGCTTAGCACCCGGTGCGGGAGCGGCATAGAATGCTCCAACCATCGGGGAAGTAATTGCACTGCCTTTTGTTTGAGTTTTTTCTTCTTTATCGCTCTGCGGCAAGGGCGCTTGAATTGCGCTTGTTTGTTGAATTGCAGGTACTTGAATAGCAGAAGAAATGTTATTAAACTCTTTTCTTATTGTTATGGCTTCTTCTCCGTCTTCAAGTATAATTTCACTAAGTTTGTTGTCTGTTAAGATTTTGACAATTTTTTCAATATATTCCGGTTCGTATTTCATTTGTTCGGTTTTCCTTAAACTCTGTCTAAATATTCGTTTGTGCGGGTATCTATTCTTAATACGTCGCCAACCTGAATAAAGAACGGAACGTTTACAACCGCACCGCCGTCAAGTGTTGCGGGTTTAGAACCGCCTTGAGCAGTGTTGCCTTTTTCGGCAGGAGGTGTATCAATTACAGCTAATTCAACGAAGTTTGGTAAATCAATACCAATTATTTTTGAATCATGTAAAAGGATTTGAACGTTCATATTTTCTTTTAAATATTTAATGCCATCTCCTATTCTATCGGCAGGAACAGGTAATTGTTCATAGGTTTCTAAGTCCATCATAACAAGGTCGTTGCCTTCTTTATACAGATATTGCATTTCACGTCTGTCCAGTGTTGCTTTTGCAACTTTTTCACCTGCTCTGAATGTGCGCTCAACTACTTGACCCGTTTCAACGTTTTTTAGTTTTGTTCTAACGAATGCTGCGCCTTTACCGGGTTTTACGTGCAGAAATTCAACAACAGACCATAAGTTGTTATCAATATCAAGTGTTAAACCTGTTTTTAAATCGTTTACTGAAATCATAAAATATTCCTGTCTATCTAATCTTCAAAGTTAATTTTAACATAAACTTGATTTTTTACATAAAAATTTTGGTCGTACTTTGTGAAATTTAACAATTCAATTGGCGGATTTTCAATTTTAACAAGGATTTTAGCCGCTTTTTCCCTAATTGTATAATCTTTAAATTTTATTCCGGATTCTATTATTTTTAATACTTTAGAATTATATTTTTGAGTTAATAAAATTGATAATGCTTCTAAAAACCAATAAAGTGAAAATAATTTTTTATTTTTGGCATGGCTTTTTGTTGTTTTGTTGTAAAAATCGTCTTGTGAGTCTTTATCTGCTTCAATTTCTCTTAACAGACATTCGATTTTTTCTATTATATAAGGTTCTAAATAAGAGTATCTTTTTTCTTTTTGAAACAGTGTGCAAAGCGCTCTTGAAACATTCGGATTAATGTCTGTAATTGCATTTAAAATTTTTTCTTTTGAAAAATCGTTTTGAAAAAAGTCAAAATACTTGCTTCCCAATTCCTCAAATTTTATTGAAACCGCTTCTCTAATTGGTGTTGGATGATTTGTGAGATGATTTATAAAAATAAGAGCTTCATTTGAAGTTTTAAAATCGGATAAATTAATTATTGAAAAAATCTTAACAAAGTCAGAAATATTATCATTTTTTAAATTTTCAATTATTTCATCATGGCTAAAGTCGGTTTTAAAATTTTTAAGCTCGTCTAAAGTATGAGAAGTTTTATTTTCATTCAACATATTTACTATTAAACCATATCAATATTATTGAGCAAAAAACGTTTTAAAAAAATTATAATATAGCAATAATTTGACATTTTAAAAAATATCAATAAATAAAATTAAAAGAGGTAAACACAAATGGAACTTATTAAAAGACTTTTTTGCTTTAATGACGACGATTCATCCGCAATCGGATTGTGCAAGTTTAATGACGAGTTTTTTAAAGCTGAAAATTTAAAACAAAC
Organism: Candidatus Gastranaerophilales bacterium; assembly: GCA_947587615.1. Taxonomy (GTDB): domain Bacteria; phylum Cyanobacteriota; class Vampirovibrionia; order Gastranaerophilales; family Gastranaerophilaceae; genus RUG14156. The sequence goes on from CANPYC010000011.1 coordinate 17,528, forward strand.
TGCCAAAAAAAGATTGTCAAAAGAAGCAAATTTAACCCAAATGTTAAAAAGAAGTTATTAAGGTTGTCTTTTGTTTTAATTTATTACTTTAAAAGAGCAATAATATTGTTATTATAATGAACAATAAAAGGTACGATAACTCCTAAAATCATACCGCAAAACACTTCTAAGGGGGTATGTCCTAAAAGCTCTTTGAGTGCGGCATAAGGTTTAACACCCTGATTTTTTTGTACAAATTCATCAACAAGCCGATTAAGAGTTGCTGCGGTCTTTCCTGCGGCACGTCTTACTCCTGAAGCGTCCTGCATAACTATCAAAGAAAAGCCCAAAGAAACCGCAAACAATAAAGAGCTGACACCTTCAATTAAAGCAACGGAAGTAGAAAGAGCAATCACTCCCGCCGTATGAGAACTTGGCATGCCTCCTGTTGTTGTAAAAATTTTAAAATTAATTTTTTTATGAGTATAAAGATAGGTAATAACTTTAATAAATTGAGCGATAAAAGCTGCTAATAAGCCGCTGCATAACGCTTCATACCCTGTATTGTAAAATTGAATTTCTCCCACTATTTTTTCACTTTCCGAACTAAGTTATCGTATATTTCATTAAATACATCCGATTGTATATTTAATTCTGTTAGTATAGCACGATTTTTATTAATCAGGCTATAAAAAATATTTTTTGCTTCATCAAGTCCGTATATGCTTACATAAGTCATTTTATTTTCAAGAGCGTCTTTACCCGCAGTTTTTCCGAGTTCTTGAGAGGTTAGAGTGCAATCAATTATATCATCATAAATTTGAAACAAAACTCCGAAATTATCCGCATATTCGCTTAATTTTGCAAGTATTTGAGAATTAACACGGGCAAGTTTTGCGCTTTGTAAAATTGCACATTTAAAAAGCGCAGCTGTTTTATATTTATGAATATATTTTAATTTTTCAACATCCTTATTGTTGTCGTTTTGAGCTTCAATATCAACAACTTGCCCTGCAACAATACCTAAAGCTCCCGCTGTTACAAGGTAATCTCTTAAAACATCGCATAATACTTCGCTTGAAATGGTTTTTGGTGTTTTATCAAGTATAATTTGTGCTCCAAATGATATTAAGGCATCTCCCGCTAATAGTGCCACTGCTTCACCGAATACTTTATGATTAGAGGGTTTACCTCTTCTTAAATCGTCATTATCCATACAAGGCAAGTCGTCATGGATTAAACTGTAAGCATGCGTAATCTCAAGAGCGCATGCTGAAGGTAAAACATTTTCTTGGGGGCAATTGAAAAGCCTTGCAATTTCAAGAGCAATTATTGCTCTTAAGCGCTTTGCACTTAAAAGTGTAGTGTATTCCATTGCTTGCCAGAGTGTTTTAGAATATTTTGCATCTTTTTTATATTCGTTAAAATAATTTTTCAGAGTTTGTTGAATAATTTGTTTGTATTTTTCTATCACTTATTCGTTTGTCCTTATGCTTTGTTTTTCTTTTTTTCTTGATTGTTCTCTTTTTTTCTTTGAAATTTTAGTAAAAATTTTATTGCCTGAATTTTTGTGAGCATGCTCATTTTTAATACTTTTTTTTGAAATTTTTTCCCTGTACTCCCTTGCCTCATCTAAAAATGTTAAATAGCTTTCATATCTTGATTTATTAACTTTATCAAGGTTATTATACAATGAACAAACAGCGCTTTCATCGGGTGTATGAGAGCAATTAGCGTATTTACAGCTGTTTGCATATATTTTTAAATCGTCAAATAATTCAAATAATTGATTAGGCAAAAGAAAATCAAACTTTAAACAAGAAAACCCCGGTGTATCAATAAGTTTAAAATTATTATATTCAATTAGCTCGCAGTGGCGAGTTGTGTGGGTACCTTTAAAATTCTTTTTTGAAACGTCGTTTGTTTTTGCATTTTTATCGGTCAGAGAATTAATTAAAGTTGATTTTCCGACTCCCGATACGCCGCATAAAACAATTGTTTTATCTAAAATATATTCTTCTAAACTATCTAAATTAAGCTTGTTTTTAGCACTTATAAAAAATAATTTATAGCCTGTATATATATTTTTTAATTTTTCTTTATCATCTTCAAGTGTTGGGGATAAATCTTCTTTATTAAAACAAATCAGAGCATTAATTTTATGATATTTTAAATAAATTAAAAAACGATCCAATTGAACTAAATCAAGCTCGGGTTCTCTAAGAGCGCAAACAACTAAAGCGTAGTTGATATTTGAAGCTTTGGGTCTTGGAAGATAATTTTTCCTTTTAATTAATTTAACAATAGAAGAATTATCTTCGCTTAATTCAACATAATCTCCTACAACAACATCAATTTTTTGTTTTTTTAAAACATCTCTTAATTTACACACAAACTCTTTATGTTCAAAATTTTTAACATAATAAAAATCGGAATGAATTTTATAAACCTGAGCCTGCATAAATTAATAATAGTTAAAAAGCTTTCCTTTAGCAAATGTTAACAAATATTAAAATAAATATGCCCATTTTACCTAGGTTATGGGGAGATATTGTTAAATTTTGATTTTTATAATTTTATAGTAAAATACAATTAAAATAAACTTGGTGAGGATATTTATAATTATGACTTTAACCGATTGGTTTAATAAAAGAAAAATTCAACAAATTGCGGCGAGGGATAATGATGTACATATTGACGATTCAATAGGCAAACTTTGGACGCTTTGTTACAACTGTTCAAGCCAGCTTCCCAAAAAAGACCTTGAAAATAATTTAATGGTTTGTCCTAACTGCGACTATCATTTCAGAATCGGTGCAAAACAAAGAATTAAGCTGATTGCCGATGATGGAACGTTTGTTGAAATGTTTTCAAATATTAAACCGTGCGACCCTCTTAATTTTGTCGATACCCAAACCTATAAAGCCCGTCAAGAATCTGCCAAAGAAAAATCCGGGCTTGATGAGGCTGTTGTAGTCGGAACTTGTAAAATTAAAGGAGAACAAGCCGCAATTGCCGTTATGGATTTTGACTACATGGGCGGTTCCATGGGTTCTGTCGTAGGAGAAAAAATAACAAGAATATTAGAATATGCGCTTGAAAATAAATTGCCTTCAATTGTATTTACTTCATCAGGCGGCGCTCGCATGCAGGAGAGTGCCTTAAGCCTTATGCAAATGGCTAAAACAAGTTGTATTATAGCTAAATTAAACGAAGCGGGTTTGTTATATATAACGGTGCTTTGTGAGCCGACTTTTGGCGGAGTTACCGCTTCATTCGGTACGATTGGAGATATAATAATAGCTGAAAAAGGCGCTCGTATCGGTTTTGCGGGACGAAGAGTAATTGAGCAGACAATAAGGCAAAAATTGCCCGCTGATTTTCAGACAGCAGAGTATTTGCTTAAATACGGGCAAATTGATTTTATAGTTGAAAGAAAAGACATGAAAGATAAGCTTGCAAAGCTTATAACCCTGCATAAAGCCAACTAAAAGCAAATTAAAGGATTAATAATGAGTAATGAAAAGCATGTACAAATTTTAGACTTTGAAAAACCGATTTACAAAATTCAAGATAAAATTGAAGAACTTAAAAAAACAAGTATAGATACAAATATCAACTATGATAGCGAGATAAAAAAATTGGAAGAGCAAACAAAACTTTATAAAAAAGAACTCTATGATAAATTAGAACCTTATCAAAAACTTCAAATTGCAAGACATCCTCAAAGACCAAATTTTTTGGATTATGTTAATTTGATGTGTGAAGATTTTATTGAGCTCCATGGTGATAGGCATGGTTATGATGATAAAGCAATTTGCGGAGGCTTGGCAAGATTAAACGGTGTTAATATCGTCATAATCGGCACAATGAAAGGTAAATCAACAAAAGAAAATTTGGAATACAATTTCGGCATGCCTCAACCTCAAGGTTACAGAAAAGCACTGAGGCTTTTTGAGCATGCTAATCGCTTTAAGCTTCCAATAATTACTTTAATTGATACCATGGGCGCATACCCCGGCATGATGGCTGAAGAAACGGGGCAGGGAGAAGCAATTGCTGTTAACTTAAAGGAAATGGCAAAGCTTACCGTTCCGACAATTGCCGTTGTAACGGGTGAAGGCTGTTCGGGCGGTGCATTAGGCTTAGCTGTTGCAAATAAGGTTATGATTTTAGAGCATGCTTATTATACCGTTATATCACCCGAAGGCTGTGCTTCAATTTTATGGAAGGACGCTTCAATGGCTCAAATTGCAACAAATGCGCTTAAAATTACGGGTGATGACCTGCTTAAACTCGGTATTGTTGATGAAGTTATAAAAGAGCCTGTTGGAGGAGCTCACTACGATATTCAATTAATGGCAAATAATTTAAAAGAAGCTCTTGTAAAATCTTTGGATGAATTTAAAAATATGAACCCCGAGCAATTAAGAGCTCAAAGATATCAAAAATTTAGAAATATGGGTGTATTTATGCAATAATATTAATATCTTAAGTTGCTTATAAAGCTTTAAGGATGGAATTAAATTAAACTGAAGTGGACTTAGACGGGTTGAGTATGTCAAAAGGATTTAGAAATATTATTTATGTAATTGCACTGTTTTTTATCTGTGCAATGCAGGCAAATGCTGCAATCAGCTTGCCAAGTATTAATATAGGAATGCAAAATGTAAATACTGCGCAGGAATTTTCTCAAGGGGTGCAGATATTAATTCTTTTAACAATTGTTACTTTAGCTCCGAGTATTGTTGTTATGACAACGGCTTTTGTAAGAATTGTTATAGTATTATCCCTTACACGCCAGGCGATTGGTACGGCAGGACTTCCTCCTAATCAGGTAATTGTCGGACTTGCTTTAATTTTAACTTTTTTTGTAATGTCCCCGACATTAGCTAAGATTAACGAAACAGCCTATCAACCCTATATGAAAAATTTAATAACCCAGCAGCAGGCTCTTGATAATTCAATTAAACCCATGCGAGAGTTTATGTTCAAGCAAACTCATGAAAGCGAGCTTGGCTTGTTTGTTAAAATGGCAAAAATTCAAAAACCCAAAACTAAAGATGATGTACCGACTTATGTATTAATTCCTTCTTTTATTTTATCCGAGCTTAAGACGGCTTTTAAAATCGGGTTTGTAATTTTTCTTCCTTTTCTGGTTATAGATTTGGTCGTAGCTTCCGTACTTGTTTCAATGGGGATGATGTTTTTACCTCCGACAACAATAGCCATGCCTTTTAAATTAATAATGTTTGTTATGGTTGACGGATGGTTTTTGATTACAAAATCTTTAATTGAAGGTTTTGTAACATAAAATAAGTTTTAGAGGTGAAATATGGATGAAGCGTTATTTTTAACTGTTTTTCAAAAAATGATATTTTTAACAATGGTAATATCTGCTCCGATATTACTTTCCGCTATTGTTGTGGGTTTAACGATAAGCATAATTCAATCCGTTACGCAAATTCAAGAACAAACCCTTACTTTTGTTCCTAAGATTTTTGCGGCGTTATTGGTTTTGGTTGTTGCAACCCCGTGGATGGTAGATATCTTTACTTCAACAACAAAAGAAATGTATGATTACATAAAAGTATTTATTTCTTAAAAAAGGTAGCTCGTGATACAAATTTCAAATTTATTAAATACATTATCGCCATATTCAATTGTTGTTTATATGCTTGTATTAACAAGGTTAACAGGCATGATAGTAAGCGCTCCTTTTTTTTCCGAGCTGCATGCTCCGATGATGACAAAAATTTGGTTTAGTGCAATTGTTGCTTTTATCTTCTTTCCTCTTGTTCAAGCTTCAAAAAGCTTTATAATTCCGCATGATATGGCAGAGTTTATTATCTTAGCGCTTATAGAATTTTTTATCGGCTATTTAATAGGTTTTATTGCAAACCTTATTTTTGAAGGGGTGAGAATGTCGGGAAACGTTTTATCAATTCAAACCGGTTTATCAATGTCACAGGCGCTTGATCCGATTACGGGTGTTCAATCAAACGAATTATCAAGAATATATATCTATCTTGCAACGTTAATTTTTTTGATAACGGGAGCTTATCAAATGCTTTTTATAGATGTATTTAACAGCTTCGCTGCGGTACCTATGGGAGTTTTCCCCTTGTTTAGCGAGAATATCGTAAGTTCAATTATTCATCTCAGTTCACAAATTTTTAAAATTGCTTTTGGAATCGCACTGCCCGTTTTTTCTGTTTTATTAATAACAGATGTTCTTTTGGGGCTTATGAGTAAGATGATGCCTCAGATGAATATTTACATGGTTGCAATTCCCGTTAAAATTTATCTGGGGCTATTTTTAATTTTTGCTTTTTTAAGTGCAACAAATGTTTATCTGCAAGGAGTTATTAAAGGGTTTATGCAGGCAATAGGATTATTATTTACATAGAATAAAATTAACAAAAACAGATGGGAAACGAACAAAACGAAAAAACAGAAGAAGCGACCCCCAAGCGAAAGCAGCAGGAGCGTGAAAGAGGACATATATCAAAAAGTCAGGACTTTACCTCGTCACTGGTCTTAACTTTAGGTGTTTGTTTAATTTTTACCATGGGTAGTTCCATGCTTGAAAAATTAAAAAGCATGCTTGCAAACTCTTTGACCGAACTTCATCCTAAAAATATATCCGCCGATTTTATTACGGTTTTAGCGCCTTATCTTAAAACTTATTGCGAAGTTACGGCTTTATTCTTTGTCTTGCTTGCTTTAGGTGCAATATTAATTTTAAGACTTCAAACCGGAGCTTTATTTGCCAAAAAAGCACTCGAGCCTAATTTACAAAAACTAAGTCCGGCAAAAGCAATTAAAAATTTAATTGATAAAATTAATATTTTTAAACCAAGACAAATGGTCGAGCTTACAAAATCAATAGTTAAGACAATAATTGTAGCTGTTGTTGGTTTTAATGTAATAATGAAGCGAAGAAATGACTTGTTTGGTCTTATCGGTGCTGATCCTAATGTCGGGTTTAGCGTAATCGGGTCTGTATTGTTTGAGCTTCTTATAAGTATTTGTATACTTTTAATAATAATCGGGGTAATTGATAAGAAATATCAAGACTGGGAATATGCTAAATCAATTAAAATGACTAAACAGGAAGTAAAAGACGAGTGGAAAAATATTGAAGGAGATCCTAAAATTAAAGGAAAAATCCGTTCGTTTGGTATGAAAATTTTGCAGCAAAAAATGATGTCAAAAGTAAAAGAAGCGGATGTTGTTGTTGTAAATCCTACACATTATGCCGTTGCTTTAATGTATGACCCTAAAAAAGTTCCGGCTCCAAAAGTTGTTGCTAAGGGAGTGGATTTTGTTGCTTTTAAAATAAGGGAAATTGCAAAAAATAATAATATTCCAATCGTAGAAAATAAACCTTTAGCTCGAAGTTTATACAAATTAGTTGAGATTGATGGTATAATACCACAAGAACTATATGTTGCGGTTGCGGAAATTTTGCAATATGTATACAGTCAAAAAAACAAGTAAAATATAGAATTAGGGGAAGTTTTGAACAAGTTTAAGGAGTTGCTTAAAAATAATGATATAGTTCTTGCAATCGGACTTGTTACCATTGTTTTAATGATGGTAATACCTATCCCTGCTCAATTATTGGATTTGCTTTTAACCCTTAATATATCTTTATCTGTTTTAATTCTTCTTGTTTGTCTGTATACAAAAGAGCCTTTGGAATATTCAAGTTTTCCTACAATTCTTTTAATGGCAACATTATTCAGACTTGGTTTAAACGTTACTTCAACAAGACTAATTTTACTTGAAGCTAATGCAGGAAGCGTTATTGAGTCTTTCGGACAATTTGTTGTCGGCGGTAATTATGTTGTCGGCGCTGTTGTATTTGTAATTCTCGTTATAATCAATTTTATGGTTATAACAGGCGGCGCAGGCAGAGTTGCCGAAGTATCGGCAAGGTTTACGCTAGACGCCATGCCGGGAAAACAGCTCTCAATTGATGCTGACCTTAACTCGGGGTTGATTGATGAAAACGAAGCAAAAAGAAGAAGAAAAGCTCTTATTCGAGAAGCGGATTTTTACGGTACTATGGATGGTGCTTCCAAGTTTGTTAAAGGGGACGCAACTGCAGGTATTATAATTACCGTTATTAATATTGTAGGCGGTTTAATTATTGGTGTAATTCAAATGAAAATGGCACCAATGACAGCACTATCAACCTATACAATTCTAACTGTCGGAGATGGTCTTGTTTCTCAAATTCCTGCTTTAATTATATCAACCGCAACAGGTTTAATAATTTCTCGTGCTTCGGGTTCTGATAACTCATTATCTGAAGATATCAGAAAAGAAATGTTTCAAAATCCTAAGGTATTGGGTATTATAAGCGGGTTGTTATTTGTGATGGGAATAGTACCCGGCATGCCAACCATTCCTTTTTTAGCTATTTCATTATTGTCGGGCGGTTTTAGCTTTAAAAAATATAAAGAAGTGCTTGAAGAAAAACAAAAAGCGCAACTGGCGGAAAAAGAAGCTAAAAAAGCGGAAAAACTTGGCAAGAAGAAGAAAAAAGCAACAAGAGAAAGCGTGCTTGAGCTTTTGGCTGTTGAAACACTTGAAATTGAAATCGGCTACAGGCTTGTAAGCCTTTTAGACGCTGAAAAAGGCGGCGACTTATTGGATAGAATTTCTCAAATAAGACGTCAAACGGCGCTTGACCTTGGGATAGTTCTGCCTTCAATTCGTGTTAGGGATAATTTGCAATTACCTCCAAACACCTATCAAATTAAATTAAAAGGTACGACAATTGAAACAGGTGAAGTATATCCCGATAGAAGCCTTGCAATGAACTCAATGGGAGTTGCAGATGACCCCGCAATAACAGGAATTAGTGCAATTGAACCGGCATTCCACTTGCCTGCAACTTGGATAGCTGAAAAAGATAAAGAATACGCTGAATCTCAAGGCTACACCGTGGTTAGTGCAAGTGCCGTTATATCAACGCATTTAACTGAAATTATAAAGAAAAACGCTTCAGAGATTTTAACACGCTCCGATGTTCAACAGTTGATTGATAATCTTAAAAAAGAAGTTAATGAAACTTATGTAAACGATTTAATGAAAGAAATTACAACTGCGGATGTTCAACAGGTATTGCAAAATCTTTTAAAAGAAAGAGTTTCTATAAGAGATTTAAAAACAATTCTTGAAACAATCAGCTTGCAGCATAGAATTAATAAAAATTATAACTACTTAACGGAACAGTGCAGGCAGGCGCTCGCTCGAAATATCTGTAAACAAAACTTATCAGATACGGGAGAACTCCTTGTAATTACAATGACTCAAGAAGTTGAACAGGAAATTGCAAAAGGAATTAATCCTGATGGAGAAAGCTTAACTCTTAATCCCGATTTTGTTAAACGTCTTATGGATAGCTTAAACTCTGAATTTGAGCGTGCAATTCAATCAACGGGAAATCAACCCGTGATTTTATGCTCTTCACCCATAAGGTTGATTTTTAGAAGATTACTTGAGCGAACGTATCCACAAATTGCGATTATGTCTTATAATGAAGTAACAAACAACATAAAAGCAAAATCTGTTGGTATTATAAAAGCAAATATGAGAACAACACCCGTATAGCAATAAAAAGGTTAAAAAATGAAAGAACTGTTAAAAAATTCCAAAGATTTTAAAATAATACCAAATAATTTCAAAAGTTCAGGTGAGTTTGAAATTATAAGTATTAGTGATGATTTTTTCACAGCTAAATTAAAATTAATTGATGAAAAGGAACTTGAAGATTATAAACTCAACTCAAGTGTCGAAGTTTTCAGTGTTAATAATTTAGGTTTGATATATTTTGAAACTAAAATATTAGACAGGAAAGACTTTGAAATTACACTGGCGATTGTTCAAGATTTTTCAATTATTCAAAGAAGAGAGTATTCCCGTGTAGGTTTAAATCAGGGCAAAATTATATTTAATGATTTAAATGATGATTTTCTAATAAATATTGAGGATATATCGGCAGGCGGGGTTAAGTTAATATCAAAATCGCCGCTTGAGTTAGATAAGAGTTATTCTATTACAATTGTTTTATCCAATAATATGAAAATAGAGTGTAAACTTCAACCTACAAGAATAAAAAAGACGAAATATGAAAACAACGACGCCTATTTAATCTCCGGAAGATTTATTGATCTTGAAAATGCAGATAGAATAATTTTAGTTCAATATGCATTCAAAATAAAAATGGAGCAGCAAAGTAAGGAAAATAATTAATAAAATACAATGCCTAACACTATATATACCGCACAAGAAGATACAATTCAATATTCTAAAGTTTTTTCATCGCTATTTTGCTCTGCTTCTATAATAGCTTTATCCGTATTGTGCTTATTGAATAACTTTTCAATAGATTTATATAGTGCTATTTTATTATTAAAGGTTGTTGTACCTGCTTCTTTTTGCTTTTGGTTTTTAGGATTTATTATAGGGAAAATATTAGATAATTTAAGTAAAAATAATAATTTACAATCAAGCACGGACGAGATTGGACAGAAAGATGAAAAAGCTTATGAAATTCCAAGTATGTTTACGGGCGGAAGTGTCAGCGCAGACGATGATGAATTTGGTGGTTTAGTATGAAAAAAAAATTTTTAACTTCAAAAAAAACAGGTACAATTAAACTCAGCGTTTATTTTGCTGTTTTAATGTGTTTGATTACCGTCATAACAACGGTTGTTTTTGCAGGGTTTGCGGTACTGAATATTAAAGAAATCGTTAGCAAATATGAAAGTAATGACGCAAAATTCAGAACGGCTTTTTCTACAATTTTCCTGCAAACACTGCGCCTTGACGCTCAGAATAAAGACAAAAAACACTCCAGTCAACTAATTGATTTATTAAAAAGGGACAATCTGCTTGCTTATGTTCAAGTTCAGGATGAAGACGGAAACCTGATAATGGGTGGAAAAGCTGAAAATATTGATATCTCTAAAAAAATAAGAGAACAAACGGCAGAAATCGGCGGATATATTATCAGTATCGGTGTACCTAATCAAAACTATTACAGTGATACAATGTCAAATCTGCTTGATATTTTACCTCAAGCATTCCTTATTCTTATTATTGCAGGTATTATTGCAAGTATATTCTTATCGGATATTATTTCAAAACCCTTAGAGAGAATTTCTAAAGCAGCAAAACAGATTACAGAGGGTAATTTTAACGTTAGAATAGAAAAATCAAATTTTAGTGAAATTAATGATTTGATATATTCTTATAATGAAATGAGTTTTCAGCTAAACGAGCTGTATTCTTCTTTAGAGTTAAAAGTACAAGAAAGAACAATTGCTCTTGAAGAGGCAAATTATAAACTGAAAGAAACTCAAGCCATGATGGTGCATTCGGAAAAAATGCGCTCTTTGGGTGAACTTGTTGCGGGTATTGCCCATGAAATCAATAACCCTGTTAACTTTATCCATGGTAATATTATGATTTTGCAAAACTATGCAGATGATTTATTAAAGCTGATAGACTTGTATCAGGAAAATAGTGATGTATTATCACCCGACGCTAAAGCAAAAATCGAATCCTTAAGAAAAGAAATTGATTTAGACTTTTTAAGAGGAGATATCAAAGACCTTATAAAAAGTTGTGTTGAAGGTACTCAAAGAACCAAAAATATTGTTCTTGATTTAAAGAATTTTTCACGTATGGAAGAAATGGTCTTGACACAATTTGATATTCCAAAAGAAATTGATACAACATTAAATATTTTAAACAACAAATATAAAAACAGAATTACGGTTGTTAAAAATTATAGCCCGGATGTTCCAAAAATTGAAGCTTACGGCGGTCAATTAAATCAAGTATTTATGAATATTTTAGACAATGCTCAAGACGCTATGGGTGAATCGGGAACTCTTACGATTAATACTTTTAAAGAAGGCGAAAACGTAAAAATTGAATTTATAGATACCGGTAAAGGTATTCCTCCCGAAAATCTTAAAAAAGTATTTGATCCGTTCTTTACAACAAAACCGGTAGGTAAAGGCACGGGGCTTGGAATGAGTATTTCATATCGGGTAATTAAAGATCATAAAGGCAGAATTGATGTTGAATCCGAAGTAGGAAAAGGTACGAAGTTTACGGTAATTCTCCCTATTGCACATCAAGACAGTAAAAGTGAAGATGAAAAGATTATTGACGATTTAAGACACGAAAACGGAGTAGTATAATGGAACACAGGTATAAAATTCTTATTGTAGATGATGAAGACGATAATTTAGCGCTTTTATACAGAACTTTGCGCTCTAAGTATGATATAACAAAGGCACATAGTGCGATTGAAGCTCTTGAAATACTCAAAACACAAGATTTTGACTGCATTTTATCGGATCATAAAATGCCTATGATGGACGGGGTTGAATTTTTAAAAAGAGTAAATGACATCAACCCTAAGATTATGAAACTTCTGGTTACTGCTTATTCCGATGTTAAAATATTGATTGACGCAATCAACTATGCAAAAATATACAGATACATTAAAAAACCCTATACCCCTGATGAACTTCTTATGATAGTTGATTCAGCGCTTGAATGCTATCAATTAAAAATGGATAATGAAAAATTAATATCCGACTTAAAAGAGCTGTTCTCAGGTACTGTTAAAGCTATTATTGAAGCGCTTGATGCTAAAGATTCCTTTACGCTTGGAAGAAGTAAACGTGTTGCTTTTTATGCTTTAAAAATTGTTAATAAGATGGCTTTAAGTCCGACGGAAGTAAGTCAAATTGAGCTTGCGGGACTTTTGCATGATATTGGTATGATTGGTGTTGCGGAAGAAATTTTAAATAAAACTCAAAAATTAACGGATGAAGAATATTCAAAGATTAAAATGCATGTACAATACAGCGTTAAAATTCTTGAGGACATAAAACAACTTTATGAAATAGTTGAAATTATTAAATATCACCATGAATATTATAACGGCTGCGGTTATCCTTACGGATTAAAGGGTGATGAAATTCCTTTGGGTTCAAGAATTATAGCTATTGCTGACGCATTTGATTCAATGGTTTCAAACCGTGCATACAGAAAAAGCAAAACTCCGCAAGAAGCGATTGAAGTAATAAAACAAGGTGCAGGACAGCAATTTGACCCTGATTTGGTTCAGATATTCATAAACATTTTGCCTGAAGCATTGAATGAAATAAAAGATTTTGAGTACGAAGAACAAATAAATAGCGAAGTGTTGAATGAAGAAAAAATAAACCAATGAGAACAGTTGAAATTTATACAGGCGCTTATGCTTCTGGAAAAAGCGAGAATGCGCTTAATCGTGCAATTGAGTATGCAAAAAATAATAAAAAAATTACTCTTGTTGATCTTGATACGGTTGAACCTGCGTATTGTTTAAGACCTCTTGAAAAAATAATAAAAGAATTTAATATAAACTTAATTTTGCAATCAGACTACTTTGGGCTTGGTGAAGCGGGTTCTTATGTCACAAATGAGCAGATAAATTGTTTAAAAAGCACAAATGACGATATTATAATTGATGTCGGCTATGGTGTCAGCGGCTTAGATACGCTTGATATTATTAATGATATTGATAAAGAAGAGAATATTTTAATCAATCTTGTTGTAAATACGGCAAAATTTGAAACACATGATAAAGATTCCATAATTGAATATATTAACTTTAACAACGGAGAAAACAAAAAGCCCTGGAAAAAAATATCGGGACTTATTTCAAATACACATCTTGGAGATGAAACAACAAAACAAGACATCATTAGAGGCTATGAAATATTGAAAAGTGTATCTGATGAGCTTAATATACCGATTATTGCAATAAGTATTGATAAAAAATTGCAAAATGATTTTGAAAATATTACATACGACAAAATACCCCTCAGGTACTTGAGCAGGTATATGCCAAAAGCTTTGTGGTAAATTTTAGTTTTGAACTTTGTTAATCGGAATCCAAGTTCTTGTAGCCGTATCGGATGAGAAGTGGCTTGAATTTATAATTTTTTGAAGAAAGCTTGATTTTTCATCGATTTCATCAATTTTCTTTGCATCTTCCAATTGTTCATCGCTAATATAGTACGAATGATTATCAAAATTTAAATCTTCGGGATTTTCGTAAGAATAATCATCCATATTTTTATTTGCAGGCATTGTTTCTTGTAGTGCAAATGCTTGAATATTTATACTTAGTGCGCTGAGTAAAATAAATGGAATAATTTTTTTCATTTTTTTATTGCCTCCTAATTAAAAATTACCATCTAATTAAAAAATATCAATATACAAAAATTGCCACAAATTAACAATTCTTAACCAACCACATGATTAATTATTATCCTGCGATATATTCGATATATTTTTCAAAAGCTCTGTATCCGTCTTGAAATTCTACGCTTCTTCCGGATGAAACCGTTACTCTTAAATATTTGAGTTCTTTTATTCTGATTTCAAAAAGCTCGTTTGCATAGGCAGCAAGTAAGATATCTCCGCTATTTGACCAGTTTTTAAGTTGTTCTATTTGTCTGTTAACTTGCGCTATCGAAGTATTTTCCAAAGGCATGAAACCATGACGAGCTAAAACAGCTTTATCCGCATTTGTTATCGGAATTGAAGCAGCACAATATCCGAATATTTTTTTAATTAAAACATAATTTGAAGCTAACTGTTTGTGTTTTAAGGGAACATGGGTTCTGCCCAAAGCAATAGCAGTATTTATATTTGCGTAATAATCGCTTGAATTTAAAGACTTTTTTGCAGTTCCTGAAAAGCAATTAGGATTGCTATTCTTAAACATTGATAAACTCCCACTAATATTTGATATTTATATAATTATTTTTTGCTACAACATTATTATATTAAAAAAATATTTAATTTGAAAAAAAATTAATAAAAATTTACTATTTTAATTTAATTTGCGATTTTTTCAAAAATATGCTCTAATATTTTTGTAATTTTAGAAAGGCGAAAATTATGGAAAGAACTTTTGTAGCAATCAAACCGGACGGTGTTAAAAGAGGTCTTATAGGCAGTGTTATTAAAAGATTTGAGGAAAAATCATATAAAATTATCGGTCTTAAGATGATGAATGTATCTCTTGAAACAGCTTCACAACACTATGCCGAACATAACGGCAAGCCTTTTTATCAAACATTAATTGATTTTATTACATCGGGGCCTATTATTGCCATGGTTATAGAGGGAAATAATGCAATTGCGGGTGTAAGACATATTGTAGGCTCCACAAAACCTGATGAAGCTGATGTCGGAACAATTAGAGGTGATTATTCTTCGTATTCCACAATGAATATTATTCATGCCTCGGATAGTTCTCAAAGTGCGCAGAGGGAGTTACATTTATACTTTAGAGAAGAAGAACTCTGTTCAAATTATAAAACAATGTTTGAAATTATTTCCGATGAACTGGGCGGAATAAAGTAAAATAATGTCTTATTGTGATTTTTTTAATTTTGAAGTTGTTGCCGCTTCATCAGGCTCAAACGCCCGTGCAGGATTATTCAAGACTCCGCATGGAGATATTGAAACACCGATATTCATGCCTGTTGGAACAAACAGTGCGGTTAAAATGCTCACAAATGAACAGGTGCTTAATACGGGTGCTCAAATAATCCTGGCTAATTCATATCACATGTATTTAAGAGCCGGTTGCGAGTTGATTAAAAAAGCGGGCGGTTTGCATGAGTGGATGAATTTTCATAAGCCGATTTTAACTGATAGCGGCGGGTTTCAGGTTTTTTCCCTGTCGAAATTAAGAAAAATAACTCCCGAAGGGGTATACTTTCAAGACCCTAAAAACGGTTCAAAACATTTTATCTCGCCTGAAATCTCAATGCAAATTCAAGAGGACTTAGGAGCTGATATTATCATGGCTTTTGATGAGTGCGCTCCTTATCCTTGTACTTATGAACAGGCACGAAAAGCGCTTGATAAAACAAAAGCATGGTTTGAGATTTGTTACAATACCCATAAAAATTATTCTCAGGCGCTTTTCCCTATTGTTCAGGGGGCATTTTTTGATGATTTAAGAAAAGAAAGCGCCGAGTTTGTTTCAAAATTCGACTGTGCAGGCTACGCCATAGGCGGAGTTTCTGTTGGTGAACCGCAGGACGTTAAAAACCGTATAACGGAAATTACCGCACCGCTTCTGCCTTATAATAAACCGAGGTATCTGATGGGGGTTGGAACTCCGGTTGATTTAATTAACGGTATCAGATACGGGGTTGATATGTTCGACTGCGTACTGCCTACAAGAAATGCAAGACATGGAACGTTTTTTACATATCAGGGTAATAAAATTATTAAAAATAAACAGTATATTGATGATTTTTCTCCGTTGGATGACAAATGCAATTGCTATACCTGTAAAAACCATACAAAAGCATATATAAGACATCTCTATAAAACGCAAGAGGCTACGGCTGCAACACTTTTAAGCATACATAACATTCATTTTCTTTTGAACTTGGTTAAAGATTTAAGAAAATCAATTATTCAAGGCAATTTTGAAGAATATTCCAACTCTCTGCTGGAAAATTTTCAAAAAATTTAACTGTAAAATTCTTCTAAATCAAAGGGGACTATCGCAATTTTTAATTTCTGATTATTTTTATAAAAAGCATTTCTCAACGTTTCCGAGTTTTCATCTCTTCTTAACCACATTTCAATCAGACGCTCGTCTTCAGGGGCGAGACCGCCCGATGTCTTATCGCCCGAATCTACTCTATACTCAGCTTCTAAGGGCCCTATTCTTACAAAAACGGTTTTTTCATTATTTTGGTTTTGATCATTTGCAGTTATTGTTAAGCCTCTGTATCTGTATAGTTCAGGGCTTCCTCTAAGAGAGGGGTTATATCTGCAATTTTCATTAACGAGAAAATGACTTAAATCCTGCTCTAACTTCTCCAGGATTTTTGTTTGGTTCATGAAGTAATCCATATATAAATTATACCTCATACGTCAAAAATTTTGAATAAAAAAATAAAATATTAAAAAATGTTAAAAAAGATGGTTAATATTTATACAAAACTAATAAAATCTGTTGACTTAATCGCTTGTTTATAGTGAAATTGTTATACAGATAACTACAATTAAGGGGAAAATATGTCTACCATTAATCAATTAATCAAAAACGAAAGAGAAAGAATTAAAGATAAAACAAAAGCACCGGCTCTTACAAAATGTCCTCAAAGACGTGGTGTTTGTACCAGAGTATATACAACAACTCCTAAAAAACCTAATTCTGCGATGAGAAAAGTTGCTCGTGTTCGCTTAACAAACGGTTTTGAAGTAACTTCGTATATACCCGGTATCGGACACAATTTACAAGAGCACTCTGTTGTGCTGATCAGAGGCGGCAGGGTTAAAGACCTTCCGGGTGTAAGATATCATATAATCAGAGGTACTTTAGATACTCAAGGTGTTGCAAACAGAATGCAATCAAGATCTAAATACGGTACTAAAAAAGCTAAAGCTAAAAAATAAAAGAAAGGTTAAGAATACATAATGTCCAGAAGATCAAAACCGGCAAAACGCATTCCTGCACCGGATCCAATATATAACAGTGTAGATATTGCAAAATTTATTAACAGATTAATGAAAAAAGGCAAAAAATCTGTTGCTCAAAGAATTTTCTATACAACAATGGAACAAGTACAACAAAAAGTTAAAAGTGAACCAATAGAAACATTCAAAAAAGCAATAACAAATGCTACTCCTTTAATTGAAGTTAAAGCTCGTCGTATAGGCGGTTCTACTTATCAAGTTCCTATTGATGTTAAGCCTGAAAGAGGTACTGCATTAGCTTCTCAATGGATTATTGAAGCTGCAAGAAAAAGAAGCGGTAAATCCATGATTGAAAAATTAACAAATGAAATTATGGACGCTTCAAATTCAACGGGTTCTGCTGTTAAGAAGAAAGAAGATACTCATAAAATGGCTGAAGCAAACAAAGCTTTTGTTCATTACAGATATTAATACAAACAAAAAGTAATAAAACCAACAAACAAAATCAAAACAAAAATATAACATAAAAGCAAAATGCCCTTTTTAGTTTTCAATTCTTAAAAGAAGGCATTTTGTTTTTTTTGTTGTAAACCGTAATATTAACATTAATATTAATATTTTGCCGTTGTAAAATTAACTAAAAACCTATTAAATTATTTTTCTTGCCTTTTTGATAATCTTTTTCTTCGATTTTTTCAAATTCACATTCTTCTATTGCTCTAAGCAAGTTTTCAGGTTTGATTTCATCTCTGTTATTTTTCTTTGCCAATTTTGCCGCTTTTTCAATTATGAAAACAATTGAGCGATTAGACCAGCCTTTTAATTTTGAAGCTATAACATCAAGCGCTTCTTCGTTTTTTGACAAGTTTTTACCTTTTAATCTTTTGGAGAGCTCGCTTTTTAGAAGCATTTTTATTTGTTTTTCATCAGGCAGACCAATATAAATTTGGCTGTCAAATCGGTTTTTAAATGCAGCGTCCAGATTATCAAATCTGTTTGTTGCGGCAATTATTATAATATTGTTATCTCTTGCCTGTTGAACAAGCTTCAATAGAGTTGTTGTCACTTTTTCGTTTTCCCCCGACGAAGCGGAAGAGCTTTCTCTATTCATTGCAAGAGAATCTGCTTCATCCATAAACAAAAGCACGGGCGCATTATTTTTAATTGCCATTAGTTTTAAGTATTCAAATGCTTTTTCAATATTGTTTGCCGATTCATTTACATATTTAGAACCCGCTTTTGAAATATCAAGTCTGTATAAATCAAGCCCCGATTCTAAAGCTAAGGCTTCTGTTATAAAAGTTTTGCCGCAGCCCGCAGGGCCGTATAACAAAAACCCTCTTGCAAGAGTTATTCCGTATTCTTCCATATCCTCTTGGATTTTTGCGGGGTCTGATACATAGTCAATAATTTCTTCTTGCAGGCGTTGTTTAACTTCTTCCATGCCTGCTATACTTTTAAACCCTTCGGGCGAGCTTTGCGAAGGGGTAAATTTTGTTATAAGTTCGCTTGATTTTTTAGCTAAATATTCGTCAATTGCCTGCTCTTGAAACTCTTTTAACACCTTTTGAGATTCTTCTTTTGTGTCTTGGGTTGTTTTTTGTTCGTTTGAATTTGTTGATATTGCCTTTTTGTCTTCTATGATATATTGCTTGAGGTGATTTATCAGGCTTTTTCTCCAATCGGATTTATTTTCGCTTACGTTTTTTGATTCTTTTTCGTACTGTTCAAGTAAATTTTTGGCATATTTTAAATTAGGAAAATATGACTCAATATTCAGTGCAATTAAGTCTTTAAAATCAATCAAATAATCGCACAGATTTAAATAGCTTTGAGTTTTATCCTTTTTGTCCTTTTCAAGCTCAACAAGCTTATCTTCAATTGCTAAAGAAAATTTATCCGCTTGAGACAGATATTGCGCTAAAAATACATTTTCTCTTTTTTTATTTTCAAGCGTTTTTTGCACTTTTGCATGATATTGAGGATTGTATCCGAAGGATTGATTGTTGTGAATCGTGTTTATTTTCATATTTGTAAAATGTTTAAAAAAAATATTTTTTGCTAATTCAAACTTGCAATTATAAAATTATTTGATATAAATAGAATAGACATATATTGACAATTGAATAAATCAATAGCGGGACACTCTGCCGACGAAAAAGACTGAATGTCTTTTGAGGAGAGGTAGCAGCTTGTCCGGTTGTTTCAAGCATAAAATGAAAATTGAATAATTAATAGCGGGACGTAGCGCAGCTTGACTCTGCCGAGCAAAAAGATTGATTATCTTTTTGCGAGAGGTAGCACGTAGTGCGCTTCAAGCCCAAGTGATAATTGAATAAAAGTAATATCGGGACGTAGCGCAGCTTGGTAGCGCACTACCTTGGGGTGGTAGGGGTCGCAGGTTCAAATCCTGTCGTTCCGAAATTTTATTAATAAAGGGTTTTGAAAAATTCAAAACCCTTTTTAATTTTAAGTTAAGCAATGCTATTTAAAACATTATCTTTCGTTAGTGTTTTATAAAATTTATACCGTTATTGTATTTTAGCCATTTTTTTATTTGCTTTTTGAATAAAATCTGTTGCGTAGTTTGAAGGCAGCGCAAAACCTATTCCTATATTAGAGCGGTTGTTATCGGGATTATAGATAGATTGATTTATCCCAATAATTTCTCCTTTTAAATTAAGCAAAGGGCCGCCCGAGCACCCGGGGTTTATTGCAGCATCCGTTTGAATTTTATTTCTTTCATAGTCAATTCTTGAAATTATCCCTGTTGTAAGAGTGTCTTTAAAGCCAAACGGACAACCGATTGTAAGCACTCTTTGCCCGACTTTGACGTTATCCGAGTCGCCGAATTTTGCTAAGGTTAAATCTTCTTTTGTGTCAATTTTAATTAAAGCTAAATCGTTTTTGTTTTTTAAAATTGCTATAACTCTTGCACTATAGCTTTTTCCGCTATGTGTTGTAACCTGAATATTTTTTGCATGCTCAATTACATGAGAGCTTGTTAAAATTATGCCGTTTTTAGTGATAATACAGCCTGTTCCTCCTGATGTACCTCTATCAATATCTGCTTCAATTGAAACAATTGAAGGAAGTGTTTTTTCATAAACCTCAATATAGCTTCTTTCTTCGCTTGACGAAAATTCGTAAGCGAGCGTATATTGAGAAATTGAGCAGAATAATAAACAAATTGAAAGAATTATTTTTATAAATTTGATTTTCAATATTTTTTTCATTATATATATCCTTATTATGTCAAAATGTTATCATATTAAGAATATAGTTACATTGCACATCTTGTTTAGTTGTGGTAAAATTCAAGAGTATTAGAAAAGAGGAATACGGAAAAATGGGTATCGAAGTTTTTAAAAAACATTTAAGAGAAAAAAGAGCAGTTAAAATTATCGCAGGAATTGATAATTTTAATCTTGAAAGTGTTGCCAAAGTTTGTCGTGCTGCTCAAAAAGGTCATGCCAGTGCGGTTGATATTTCCGCAGATAAAGATGTTTATGAAATTGCAAGACAAAATACCAAACTTCCGATTTTTGTTTCTTCAATTCATCCTTTTGAACTGAAAAAAGCTGTTGAATGGGGTGCTGACGCAATTGAAATCGGTAATTTTGATGCATTATATAAGAAAGGTCAAACCTTCAGTGCAGATGAAGTTTACAATATTGCTCTTGAAACAATTGGTCTTTTAAACAATCACAATATATTTACCTGTGTTACAATTCCCGGTAATATCGACATTAAAGACCAAATTGAGCTTGCTAAAAAACTTGAAATTTTAGGAGTGGATTTAATTCAAACGGAAGGTTTAAAACAATCAACAACCTCTACAAACCCTTCAGCTCATCTTGTAAGTTATGCTCAAGCAACAATTGCAAATACAATTGAATTAAGCCAGCATACTTCAATTCCTATCATGAGCGCTTCGGGTATCAGTGCAAAAACCGCTCCTTTAGCTTTTGCTTCGGGTGCTGACGCAGTTGGTGTAGGTTCTGCCGTTAATAAGCTTGAATCGGAAATTGCAATGTGCGCTACTGTTATGTCAATTGTTTCTTCAATTTCTCACAGAAATTCAATCAAAAGAGAAATACCGAAAACAGAAGCGGAATTGGTTTAATATAAAAAAATATCTTTTAAAAAAACCTCTCAAGACTTTTCTTGAGAGGTTTTATTTTTGTTTAGTTGTTTTCGTTTTTAAAATTATGTCAATATTTTACCGATATTAATTTTTTGCTTCGTTAACAATAACGGGAATATCTTTAACATCTTTATCACTTACTTTTTTTGCTTGTTCTACGACCATTACCTGACCGTCGATATTGTATTTATTTTCAATTCTTTCTTTTTGTTCTTTGCTTTGCGCAATCAGACCTGTTTTAGTATTAACACAAGATAGAACATGTGCTCTTTCAAAGTCCTCAAGAGGGAATGAACCGTCCGCAATTTGCATTGTCGTATAATAAAGTGCGTTTAGGGTTCCGCAATCCGCCCAGGGTTCGCTTGTTGGAACGGCCACAACTTTTTTATCCTTCAGAATTTCTTTTGCCTTGTTGATAAATTCATTATCCAAAGGTGTGGAGTTTTCTCCTAAAACCTCGGGGGAGTTTAATTTTTCTCTTATTTTATCGTAATTTTTTTCTTGAATAAGAGTTTTAATAATCGGAATGTATTGTTTTGACCAATCTCTTGTTTCCTTGTTTTTGCCGTTTTTATCTGCCTTAGAGTCAAAGTAAGGTTCAATCATACTTAAAACTTCAAACACTTCTTTTGAAACAGCAAATTGGAAAGTATTTGTTAAACATTTTCCGTCCTTTTCATATCCTCTTGGAATCCTGCGGGGTTTTTCAACAAAATCAAGTATTTCATTATTATTGTTTAATTTCATAATACCGAAAGTATTAATTGCGTCTTTTGCGGGAATTTGTTTTGCAACAATTGCTATGGCTGCATCTCCGTTTGTAACGAGGTCTTGAGCCGTTGCAACCGCATAAGTCATTCTGCTCATAGAGTCGTTAGGGAATATCATTACTGCTTTTGTGTCATCTTTTTTCATTTTTTCATACATTGCAAGAGTGTATCCGCCGTTGCCTCTGTTTATATCTTTATTTAAATAAAACTTGATATTTTTTCCGATTTCAAGCTCGTCTTTAGAACAATCCAATAATCCTGCGTTGTGTAGAGTTACAAAAGTTGTTTCCATTGGAGTTAAGCCGGTTGCGGTTTTGAAAACACCTTTTGTTGATTGAGCGCCGTTTTTCTTATCGTGGAAAATTGCACTTGAAGAAGCGTTTGTGTATTCGGCACGAGAACCAAAACCGCCTGCAAGCATATATAGTTGAATTTTATCCGTGTTGTATGCTGCGGCAAATTGATTGAGTACAATTTCCCCGTTTTTAACTTTTTGAACAAAACTTCTTATTGAATCTTTGATTTCGTTTTCAAATCTTCCCGATTCCATGCCGATTATAATTTCCGCCCCTTTTCCGATTGAAGGGAAAGATTCTCTGGGCTCAACTCTTTGAGTTTTAGGTGAAAATGGAACAAAAGCAGAGTTTTTGCTTTGTGTTGTTTTAACATCAAGTACACCTTGAGAAGAATCTTTTTTGGAAAAATTTCCTGCATTTGTTAAAATAACATCGTCATTATCTTCAACAACAGCCATCAAGTTACCTTTTGTATTTAGAACATAGGCTTGTTCATTTGTTCCTTCGCCCTTGTAATTAATTGGCGTCATTGTTATATTTAATTCCTGAGAGAGTTTGTCGGCTTTATCTCCGATTTTTTTTGCCTGTTTAGGATCTCTTACCGCCATTTGAAAAAGCATTTCCTGGTTGGTTTTATCTTTATTTTGGTTCATTAATTTTATTTGAGTTCTTACATAAATCGGGTCTTTACCTTTATCTGCAATGTTAATAGTGGTTTTAATTGCGTCATCGGGCTGAGAAAAATCTCCCGAGAAATCATGCAAAAGCTTGTTAACACTTGCTCTTGAGCCAACGGGTTCACCCTGTTTTTCTTCGGTTTTACAAGTTACCATTGATGTATTTAAATCGTTAAATGCACCATATAGCGCACCTGTAAAGTTAATTGTTGAAGCAAAGTTTAAGCTGTTGTTTTTTATGGCAAAGCTTGCTTCTTTTGAATAATTAAAACCGTTTGAAACCGTTTGAGGGTTTGAGCTGCCGTTGTTTTGAATTTTTTGGGTCTTTGAAGTTGCTAAAAGCTTAACACCATTAACACTGCTAATCATTATAATTGTTTTCCTTTCAATAAAACTGTAATAACAACACGTAGATATCTATTTTAATCGATAAATTTTAAATTACAAGCTTATTGAAAAAAAATTAAAAAAAATAAACATAAGTTGTTTTTTATGGGTGTTGTGTGCTATACTTAACAGACATAATACTTATTACTTATGGGAGGAAGCTTGATAAATTTAGGAGTAATCGGCGCAAACGGAAAAATGGGACGTGAAGTTGTTAAGCTTGTGCTTAATGATGATAATTTCAAATTGGTTTGTGCAGTCGATAAATTCAATGTTGGAAATGTGCTAAACGATAGTGTTAAAATTGAAGACGATATAAAAAATTCGCTAATTTCTCGAAAACCCGATATTGTTGTTGATTTTACTCAACCATCCTCGGTTTTTGAAAATATAAAAACATATATGCAAACAAAAACAAAAGCTGTTATCGGTACTACGGGCTTAACTAAAGAGCAGATTGAAGAAATTAAAAAAATGTCCGCTCAAGCTGATACGGGTATAATAATTGCTCCTAATTTTTCTTTGGGCGCAATATTGATGATGAAATTTTCTCAAATGGCTTCAAAATATTTTTCAAATGCGGAAATAATTGAATATCATCATAATCAAAAAAAAGACGCTCCATCGGGTACATCAATTAAAACAGCTCAATTGATGATGGAAAGTAATGATAATTTTAAACTTGGAAATTGCGCTGAAACAGAAACCGTTAAAGGTTCTCGAGGGGGCACCTATCAGGAAAACAACAAAGGAAACATTCAAATTCACTCCGTTAGAATGCCCGGGTTTGTTGCTTCTCAGGAAGTAATATTCGGCTCTGACGGGCAAATATTAAAAATTCACCATGATACCATAAATCGAGAATGCTACATGTCAGGTGTTAAGCTTGCAATTGAGTATCTTTATAAAAACAACAGCTTTATTTACGGATTGGAGAATATAATATGACAAAGAAATTACCCGATTTGGCGGTTTTAGGGGCAACAGGTGTTGTAGGAAGAGAAATTCTAAATATACTTGAAGAAAATAAAGTTGAGTTTAACTCGATTAAATTTCTTGCTTCTTCTCGCTCGGCAGGCTCTGAGATTGAATTTAAAGGAAAAAAATATACGGTTATCGAAGCCAACGACAATGAATTTGATAATGTAAATATTTGCCTTGCTTCGGCAGGCGGTGAAACAAGCAAGCGCTTTGCTCCCGTTGCGGCAAAAAAAGGATGTGTTTTTATTGACAATTCTTCTGCTTTTAGAATGGATAATGACGTACCTTTAGTTATTGCAGGGGTTAACGATGAAGATTTAAGAAAACATAAAGGAATAATTGCAAATCCAAACTGTTCAACTTCTCAATTAATGCTGCCTCTAAAAGCGCTTGATGAAAAATATAAAGTTAAAAGGTTAATTGTTTCAACTTATCAGGCAGTTTCGGGTGCAGGTTTAAAAGCAATTAACGAACTAACCGATAATACAAAAGTTAATTTGGTCGGAATGCCTTATGAACCTTCTGCTTTTAAGTATGAAATTGCTTTTAATGTTATTCCTCAAATAGATGTATTTTGTGAAAACGGATACACTAAAGAAGAAATGAAAGTAACAAATGAAACAAGAAAAATTTTACACTTTGACCAAAGTGTAAAGATTTCTTGTACTGCTGTTCGTGTACCTGTTTATATAGGACACTCGGAAGCCGTAAGCGTTGAATTTGAATCTAAGGTTGACGCAAATTCCGCTCGTGAATTGTTAAAAAATACATGGGGAGTTGAAGTAGTTGATGATGTTTCAATATACAGCTATCCGACACCAAAAGACGCTGCGGGTAAAAACCCCGTATATGTTGGAAGAATAAGAAATTCAATTGCTTTTGATAACGGTCTTGACTTTTTCTGTGTAGCGGATAATTTAAGAATAGGAGCTGCGCTAAATACCGTAAGACTGGCTCAAAAAGTAATTGAGATGGAGCTATTTTAAACTTTGAAAAAGCTTTTATAATATTAATTTAAAAAGACAAAATTAAAATATTAAAACAGGCAAGGAGAAACTTTTATGACATTAAGATATGACGCGGGCGAATTAATTACCGCAATGGTGACACCTTTTGATAAGGATAGGGCAGTTGATTATAAATCGGTTGAAAAAGTTTCCAAACATTTGCTTGAACAAAAAACAGACGCTATTATTGTTGCAGGTACGACAGGAGAAAGCCCGACACTAACCCATGAAGAAGAGCAGGAAATTTTATTCTGCGTAAAATCAACAGTTTCAGGTGCTTGCAAGGTTATTATGGGAGCAGGTTCAAATTCAACAGAAACGGCGGTTGCTGCTTCAAAAAAAGCTCAAGAGCTTGGAGCGGACGCAATATTATCCGTTGTTCCATATTATAATAAACCTTCTCAACAGGGTATGATTGAACATTTTGGCAGCATTGCAAAAAGTGTTGATATTCCGATAATCCTCTATAACATCCCGGGTCGCACGGGTGTTGATATGACACCATCTACAATAGCCTTTTTAGCAAAAGAATATGATAATATCGTTGCACTTAAGCAATCTAACCCTAATTTAGACTTAATTTCAGAAATCAGAATGTTAATTCCGGATGATTTTGCAATTTATTCCGGTGACGACAGTTTAACTCTGCCCATGCTTTCTTTGGGGGCGCACGGGGTTGTGTCGGTTGCTTCTCATGTAATTGGTGTTGAAATTAAGTCTATGATAAGAAATTTTAAATCGGGTCAAATTGCAGCCGCAGCTAATATGCATAAAATATTATATCCGCTCTTTAAAAAGATTTTTATGGCGCCAAATCCGACACCAATTAAAGCTTTACTATCAAAGCTTGATGTAATTGAAAATTATGTAAGACGTCCTTTAATTGAGCTTGATGAAAAAGACAGACTTGAATTATTGGAATGTCTAAAGAAAATTCAAGAAAGAACCGAAGAAAAATAATAATAAAAATTATAAGTCCATAAGGCAATTTTTTATATTTTTGTTTTTTGTATAGGTATGAAGGTTGAATATATTAACAATCAAAATATCTGTACAAAAAATGTTTTGAATTATTCCTTTAAAAAAGATAAGGAAATTTCAAACGATTTAAAAACATATCCTAAAATCAGCTCAAAATATTATAGAAGTAATTATTTAACCTTTGGTTCGGATAAAGAATATAATAAACAGCACTATAATAAATATATTTCAGTCGGTCTGGGGGAAGATTGCGCAAAAATTCTATCAAGCAAAAAGCCTGATTTTTCTTCTCTTAGCTTTTGGCAAAAAACAGAACTTTTAGACCAGCTTGAAACAATAAAAATGTGCTACTTGTTGACAAGTTCGGAATTAAGCGAACTTGGTTTTGATTCAAAGCTTGAAGAGCTTAAAAAAAGTATAGAAACCGCTTCTTTTGATTCGGTATCGCAGCAAAAAAAGCCCGTCGATTTTTTCAACAAAGAAGACATTGAAACAATTAAAAATACCGACTTTGTACAATACGGCAAACTGGGATTATCCATGCTTTATACAAGACAAGATTTTCTTCGGGATTTAACAAGTTTTATTTCAAAATTATCAAAAAAAGAACAGACTAAAACTTTTAATCTGGCAAACATTAAACCGATTTTTGAAAATGAAAAAATAGTCGGCTATGATGGTTTGATTAAGAGCGCTAACATTGTTAATAATGATGAAATCAACGAGCTGTATAATATAATTAACAAATTTTTGGTGCAAAACAAAGTAACAACGCAAAACAAAGAACTTAACAAGGCTCTTAATCGTTTAGTGGAGCAAATTCCCGAGTTTATAAACGTAATATCAAAAAAACAGCATGCAAATCATGCAAATACGTTAGATATACATATTCTGCAAACTCTTTCAAATGCCCTCAAAAACCCCGAGTTTGAACAATTGGATGATGAGAATAAAGTTTGTTTAATTATGGCAATTTTATTACATGACATAGCTAAAAGAGAGAATATGCAAGATTCGCTTCATCCTTATTATTCGGGAATTTTTGCCAAGGAAATATTAAATAAATTTGATTTAAGCGAAAAATCAAAACAAAAAATTATAAATTTAATTCAAAATCACCATTGGTTAAAAGATTATTCAACATATAAGTTGAGCGCAGATGGTGTTGCTAAGATGTTTTCTAATCCTGCGGAATGGAAAATGGCAAAGATTATGGCAGATGCAGATATTAAAGCAATAAGTGCAAGAATATCCGAGTTATTAAAAAGCAGCTTATCTTATGAGCATTTAAAGCCGATTGATGACAAAGTTAATAAAGCTTAGTATTTCTATAATATAAATTTGTATTAAGAGCATGTTTTTGATACTATTTTTTTAAATTGTGTTATTAGAGAAATAGAAAGTTGGAGGAATCCCAATGCAAAAACGTGTATGGCTTTTTAGAGAAGGCAGTGCAGATATGAGAAACCTCCTTGGCGGTAAAGGGGCAAATTTGGCAGAGATGACCAATATCGGTTTACCTGTACCTCCGGGGTTGACTATTACAACTGAAGTTTGTATGCAATATATTAATGCGGGAAATAAAATGCCTGAAGGTTTGATGGATGAAGTTAAAAAGGCTTTAGCCGATGTTGAAAGTCAGGCAGGAAAAAAATTCGGAGATGCTAAAAACCCTCTTTTAGTTTCCGTTCGCTCCGGTGCAAGAATTTCAATGCCGGGGATGATGGAAACAATTTTAAACCTTGGTTTAAATGATGAAACAGTTGAAGCAATGATTAAACTAACAAATAATCCTCGCTTCTGCTATGACAGTTACAGAAGATTTTTAACAATGTTCGGTTCTGTTGCTTGGGATATGGACAGACAAAAATATTTTGAATCTGAAGTTGATAAATTAAAAGCTAAAGAAGGCGTTAAAGAGGACACGCAAATTTCAGCGGAAGGTTGGAAATCTTTAATTTCAATATATAAAAATACTATTAAACAGGTAACGGGAAAAGAATTTCCGCAAGACCCGTTTATTCAACTGCAAGAAGCTATTGAAGCGGTATTTAGAAGCTGGAATATTAAACGTGCCGTTGATTATAGAAACATGTATAAAATCGACCATAACTACGGAACAGCCGTAAACGTTCAAACAATGGTGTTTGGTAATATGGGTGATGATTGCGCAACAGGTGTTTCATTCACAAGAAACCCCGCAACAGGTGAAAATAAGTTCTATGGTGAATACTTAACAAATGCACAAGGTGAAGATGTTGTTGCAGGTATTAGAACACCAAAACCAATTGCACAATTGGAAGTTGAAATGCCTGATTTATACCGTCAATATGTTGATATAGCAAAAAAACTTGAAAACAGTTATAAAGATGTTCAAGATATGGAATTTACCATTGAAAGAGGTAAATTATACATCCTTCAAACAAGAAACGGAAAAAGAACCGCACAAGCTGCCGTTAGAATTGCCGTTGAAATGGAAAAAGAAGGAATAATCACAAAAGAAAGAGCAATAAATCTTGTTGACCCGTATACGGTTAATCAAATTCTTCTACCCTGTTTCAACCCTGACGCTATGAAAAGAGCTCATGTTGTAGCTCATGGCGTTAATGCTTCTCCGGGTGCCGCTGTCGGTAAAATTGTATTTGATACCGAAGAAGCAGCCACAAGAGGTGAAGCGGGAGAAAAAGTAATTTTAGTAAGAATTGAAACCTGCCCGGATGATATCCATGGAATGGCAGTTTCTCAAGGTGTTTTAACTCTTCGAGGCGGAGCAACTTCTCACGCTGCTGTTGTTGCAAAAGGCATGGGAAAACCTTGTGTTGCAGGCTGCGAAGATATGACAATAGACCTTGAAAAAGAAACGCTGACGGGAGCTGATGGAACAATCTATCATAAAGACGATATAATTTCTTTAGATGGCGGTAAAGGTATTGTAATGGATGGTGCAATCGAGCTGGTTGAACCAAAAATTGACGATAACTTCATAACTTTCTTTGGCTGGGTTGATGAATTTAAAACAATGACAATTGAAGCAAACGCCGATACCGTTAAAGATGTTGAAAATGCGCTTAAATTTAACGCTCAAGGGGTAGGCTTGTGTAGAACGGAACACATGTTTATGGATCCTGACAGGCTTCCTTGGGTTCAAAAGATGATTATTGCAGGAACCCCCGAAGCAAGAAAAGAAGCGCTTGATAAACTTCTTCCAATGCAATATGCGGATTTTTACGCAATGTTTAAAGCGCTTGGCGAAAAACCTTTAACAATTCGTCTTTTAGATCCTCCGTTGCATGAATTTTTACCCTCTAAAGAAGAATTAATTGCAGAAGTTGCAGCCAAAAAAGTTTTAAAAGAAGATTATAGAGAAGCACAAGCGCTTTTAACAATTGTTGAAGGGCTGGCTGAAGCAAATCCAATGATGGGTTTAAGAGGTTGCAGACTCGGTTTAACTTATCCTGAAATTAATGAAATGCAGGTAAGAGCAATATTTGAAGCGGCGTGTGACGTTAAAAAGCTTGGAATAAACGTTATGCCTTATGTTATGATACCTCTAATCGGGCATGTTAACGAGCTTAAAACCGCAAAAGAAACTCTTGTAAAAGTTGCAAAAGACGTTATGAAAGAAAAAGGCGTTGAAGTTGAGTATAAATTCGGTACTATGATTGAAATTCCTCGTGCAGCCTTAACGGCAGATGAAATAGCACCTTATGCGGAATTTTTCTCATTCGGTACAAATGACTTAACTCAAATGACATTCGGATTTTCAAGAGATGATGCCGAAGGCAAGTTCTTAAAACGTTATGTGGAACAAAAAATTCTTCCTTATAATCCTTTTGATACACTTGACTTTAATGGTGTAGGTCAATTAATTAAAATGTCAATGGAAAAAGGTAAAGCCGTTAATCCTAAATTAATCGGAGGAATTTGCGGCGAACATGGCGGTGACCCCGATAGCGTAAAATTTGCGCATAAAATCGGCTTGAATTATGTTTCATGCTCACCTTTCAGAATCCCGCAGGCAGCTTTAGCGGCAGCTCAGGCAGCTATTGAAAGTAAATAAATAAAAAGCTAAAAAGCAATATAAAAAGTCTCTGCAAGTAAAATTACAGAGACTTTTTTAAAATAAAATATGATATTGTTTAAATTTAAGCGTGATAATATCATGAATATGCCTTTAATTATTAAAAAAAGAATAAGCATTTAATGAAGATTTTATCAATCTGTTAAAAAATTGCCGTTTATAATTTTTAGCATATAATATATTACATGGAAAAAACAGAAGAAATTTTAAACGAAGCATTAGACTTAATTAACAAAGAAGACTATTCTAATGCTCAAATACTACTTAAAAAAGTTATCGTACTGGATAAGAACAATATTGAAGCTTATAAAAATTTGGGTTTGTGTGAAGTAAATCTTGATAACCCTATGTGCGCAATTGAAGCTTTTTTGCAAGCCTTGGATATTGATAAAAATGACGCTGTAAGCTTGTTTTACCTTGCAAATTGTTACAATAGGACCGGGCAAAAGGATATTGCGATTAACAACTTTAAAAAAGTTATTGAACTAAGACCCGATTATATCGACGCATATAAAACCCTTGCAATGATTTATATTGAAGCTGTGCAAGTTGATGAAGCAATTGATATTATTAAAAAAGCGCTCGATAATTCCAAGGTCGAGATTGACTATTCTGTTTATTATATTATCGCAACGGCATATATGCTTAAAAAAGATAATCAAAATGCAATTTTGTATCTTGAAAAAGCGCACGAGCTTAACCCTTCGCATTTGCAAATAATTAACAGTCTTGCTGTTTGTTATATGAATTTAGGGGAAACTCAAAAAGCGCTGAAAATTCTTAACACTGCTTATGAGATTGATAAAGATAACACTCTTACTCTTTTTAATCTTGGAACATGCTATCAAACGCTCGGTGAATTTAAACAGGCTCTTGATTATTTTCAAAAAGCTTATGAGCTTGAACCTTCCGTTACAATGCTTGCAACATTAGCTAATTGTGCTTTTAGGGCAGGTAAGGTAAGCCTCGCTTCAACGCTTTATCAAAATCTTGTTATAACTTATCCTAATAATACGCAATATCGCCTTGCTTATATCAACACTCTTGAAGCGCTTGAAAAATTTGACGAAGCTTTAAAAAATATAAATATGCTGATAGCTCTTGATGAAAAGAATGTTGAATATATTAAAAAAAGAGGTACATATTTAAGAAAACTCGGTTTGTATAATGAATCAATTGAAGAATTTAAAGTTCTTTTAAATCGAGGAAGGATAGACGTTGAAGTTTATTATAATCTTGCTTTTAATTATGTTGAGCTTGAAGATTATGACAATGCAAAAGAAATGTTTAAAAAATGTATAACCTTAGAACCCAATAACCCTTATGCTCATAAGGATTTAGGTGTTTTGTATCTCAAGATGAACTGCTACGATTGGGCGGTTGATGAAATGCTTGAAGCAATTAGGCTTGAAGATGATATTGCAGAGTTTTATTATTCTTTGGGTGTTTCTTATTTAATGTTGAGCAAAATTGATGAAGCAAAAACTGCGCTTGAGCATGCGCTTAAATTAGAAGCAAATGACGTTGATTCGCTTGCGTATCTTGGCTATATTCACATGCTTAATCGTGAGTTTGATAAAGCTTATGATAATTTACAAAAAGCAATTCAAATTGACCCTGATAACTTCTTAGCTAAATCTCATCTTGCAAAATATTATTTTCACCTTGAAAAGTATGATATTGCTAAAGAATTTTTAATTGATTTAGCAGAAAAAACAAAAGATGATGAAACAATGAACATGCTTGCAATAGCCTATATGAGAACAAATGAATTTGAAAATGCGATGGGAATTTTTTATAAACTGGCTAAAAAATACCCTCAAAATCATATCCTTTTAACTGATTTAGCAAGATGTGAATATAACTGTTCCAAAAAAGATGAAGCCTTAGAGCATCTAAGACAAGCATTGATGATTTTTGATGATTACACTGAAGCGCTTGATTTATTAAAGGAGATTAACAATGGAAAATAAAAAAAGAATAATGTCAGGCATGCGCCCCACCGGAAAACTACATTTAGGTCACTATCTCGGTGTTTTAAAAAATTGGGTTAAGCTTCAAAATGAGTATGACTGCTATTTTTCGATTGCAGATTGGCATGCTCTCACAACAAAATACAATGAAACAAATTCAATGGTACAAAATGTTAAAGATGTTATTCTTGATTGGCTCGGATGCGGAATTGACCCTGATAAATCAACGGTTTATCTGCAATCTTTAGTACCTCAGACAGCGCAATTACATATCTATCTTTCTATGATTACTCCTCAAAATTGGGTAGAGCGTGACCCTACGCTAAAAGATTTAGCAAAAATTATGAAAGATAAGCAGGAAAATATGTCAAATCTCTCTTACGGGCTTTTTGGCTATCCTGTTTTAATGACGGCTGATATATTATCTTTTAATGCTCATCTTGTTCCCGTCGGAATTGATCAGGTTGCACATGTTGAGCTTTCAAGGGATATTGCCCGTAGATTTAATAATATTTATAATTGCGAATATTTTATAGAACCCGAACCTAAACTAACCGAAATTCCTTTATTAAAAGGTTTGGACGGAAATAAAATGGGAAAATCCTTTAACAATGATATAAAAATATCAGACAGCGCTGAAATAACGGAAAAGAAAATTAAAACAGGTATTACGGATAGAAACAGAATAAGAAAAGATGACAAGGGAAATCCCGATAATTGTGAAGTAATTTATGATTATTGGAAAATATTCTCGGATGATGAAGAGCAAAAAGAAATATGCGAAGCTTGTAAATGCGCTTCAATCGGTTGCGCCGAGTGTAAAAAAAGATTAGCAAAAAAAATTAACAGCTCACTTGCTCAAATTAGAGATAAAAGGCTTGAATATGAAAAAAATCAAGCTCTTGTTGATGATATACTTCATCAGGGTTCAAAAAAAGCGCAAGTTAAAGCGCAAGAAGTTCTGGATGGGGCAGTTGAAGTTATAAAAATGTATAAGTAAAATATTTTAATGTATTTATAATATTTTAGGGGGCTTAAATATGGATATTATCAGTATTTTTGAAGATTTAGCACGTATTCCTTCTCCTTCATTAAATGAAGAAAATGTTTCAAAAAAAATAATGGAATATACTTATAACAATGGTATCAATGCTTATTATGACGATTACAAAAATTTAATTATAAAAATTCCCCCAAACGATGCTTCTAAAAAACCTCTGCTTTTATCAGCCCACATGGATGTTGTCGGAAACAGCTCTCAAATTAATATTTGTTACAGTGAAGATAAAAAATATATTGAAACGGATAAAACAAGAACCCTTGGTGCCGACGATAAAGCAGGCGTAAGCGTTGCGCTTAATCTTGCGATATATCTTGCAAAAAACCCGCAAATTAAACATGGAGGGCTTGAAATTGTCTTTACAAGAGACGAAGAAACGAATATGTCAGGTATAAACCACCTTAAATTTGATGAAATAGAAAGTGAAAATGTTCTTGTACTAGACTCTGATGCTTTAGGCAATTTTGAAATTGCAGGCGCAGGCTATACAAAGCTTGATATAGAAGTAACGACAAAATTAGGAGGTCACAGCGGAAACGATATTCAGGATAAAAAACGCTATAATGCAGCAAAATTAATTGCAGACCTTGTTTCAAAACTTCCAAACGGAGTTTATAAAGTTGAAAACGGTTTTACAATAACATCCTGTAACTTAGGTTCAATTGTTGCGGGCGCTACTGATATCGGGCTTGAAAGGTTGCTTGATAAACAAAGAGAAGATATTGAAAAACCTTATTCAAAAACTCTTGTTTCTTTGAGTGCCGATAATGTTATAAATACAAAAGCTTATGCTCATTATTCGCTTAGAAGTTCAAATAAAAAATATGAGCAGGATTTAATTAATAAATTCAATAAAGAAATTGAAAAGTTTAATAAAAAATATGGCGAGCTTGCTTTTGCAACACTTAAAACAACCATACACATGCTGCCTTTTGAAAAATCGCCAAATCAAAAAATGTCTGAAATTGCAAAAACGGCAGGTAAAAAAATTAACTTATCCGTTAAAGTTCAATCATTCCATGCGGGGGCTGAAACGCACGTATATGCCAACAAATTAAATAAGTACAATCAAAAATTTAAGCCCGTTTTAGTTGGTGTAGCTAATATCTATTCAATGCACTCGCCAAATGAAAGAATGGAAGTTGAAAGCTTGAAAAAAGGTTTTGAATTTATTAAAGAAATTTTCTTAGAATACAACAAATAAGAGGAATTATGAATATAAAATTTGAAAAATGGCAAGGTTTAGGTAACGATTTTATTATACTTTTTGACGATATAGCAACATCTGATATTGCTATTAAAATGTGCGAAAGAAATTTTGGTGTCGGAGCAGATGGGCTTTTTTGCCCTACAAAATCAAACGTTGCAGATATCGGCTGGAAATTTTTTAATTCAGATGGAACAATTGCTCAAATGTGCGGAAACGGCATTCGCTGTTTTGCAAAATTTGCCAAAAAACATAACCTTGTAAATAAAAATAAATTCAGCGTCGAAACTCTTGCGGGAATAATTACTCCTGAAATATTGGATAATGGTAATGTTCTGGTTGATATGGGTGAACCTGTTTTAGAGGCGGGCGCAATTCCTGTTGTTACAAATTCGCCTCAAGAGTTTAAAATTAATGAATTTATTGCAACAGCCGTTTCAATGGGTAATCCTCATTGTGTAATATTTACTGATTCAGACTCCGAGAAACTGGCAAAAGAAAAAGGGGCTGAGCTTGAAATTAACCCGATGTTTCCCGAGAAAACAAACGTTGAATTTGTAAATATAATCTCATCAAACAGAGTTAGAATGAATGTTTGGGAGCGTGGCTGCGGAATAACTCTTGCCTGTGGAACAGGGGCATGCGCTGCGGTTGTTGCAGGAGTTATTCGAGGTTTGATTAATAGAAAATGTGATGTTGTACTCCCCGGAGGTGTTTTAAACATTGAATACAGGGAAGCTGACAACCGTGTTTATATGCAGGGAAGCGCTAAGGATGTATTTTTAGGAGAATTTTATATTTAATTAAAATATTTATTTAAGATATTTTTTTAAAGTCGGGGCTATTGATTATCAGGCAGTTCATACACCCTTTTGAGCTCCTGATAAAAATTGCTCAAAAGCGCACCAAAAGTTGCTTTTGCGTCTTTATCATAATCCCACATTTTTTTATAATAAATTTTTAAGATTTTTGTTTCTGCTTCATTCGGTTGTTCTCCATGAGCTTCTTTATTTAAAATGTATCTGATTAAGGGCTGTTTATCTCTTAATTTTCTTGCATTTTCTAAAAAGTCTTCATCCATTGAAGCCCATGCAAGCTTTGCAGCTTCAGACATTAAACTGCTATAGTACGCTCTTAGTTTTGGATCTTGCCATCTTTGCCCCAGTGCCTGAAGTATAAATTCTCTATATTCTGAGTTTTGCCATCTTTCTTCCATTAGCTGCGACATTTTTTCTCTATAGTTCGGGTTTTTCCATTTTTCTTTTGCTTTTTGCACCATATTTTCTCTATACTCGGGGTCTTGCCAATTTTCTTTCATTGATTGCGATATATGCTCTCTATACTCTGGGTCTTGCCAAATTTTTTTCATTGATTGCGACATTTTTTCTTTATATTCCGTGGTTTACCTGCCGTTATCCTGTGAGCGCAGCATATTTTCTCTAAATTCGGGGTTTTGCCAATTTTCTTGCAATTGTTGTGACATTTTTTCTCTATACTCGGGGTCTTGCCACCTCTCGCTCAGTCTTTGAGATACGGATAAATTTCTTCCGTCAACATAGCGGCAGATTAACTGAGAATATTTTCTTGGCATTTTTTGTATGTTTAATAATTTTAAGACTCTATCCGTCATAAAATTATCCTTAAATATTTCATTCTTTTGAAGCTGATAGTTGCACTTCAAAAGATAAAGCGCAAGACTGCCCTCGGGCTGCTCAATTTTAGCTGATAACATATCTTTTAGAATTTGATTTTTTGGTTTTATATATTTATAGGCTTCTTCAAGCTCTATTACACCTTCAAATTCGGGATAAAGCGCTTTTGCTTCATCAAGAGTTTTAGCTTCTTTTAGACCTTTATATATTTCATTATGGATATCTAAAATATTAACTTCTTTATTTCCGTTTCCTTTTTCAACATTTTCGACTAATACATCATAAATTCTTTTCGGAAAATCGCTTTGTGTTTTATTTTTTAAAAATGTATTATAAGTTTTTCTTTGACTTTCAAAAGAAATCGTATCTGCTTTCGGGCTTCTTTCAAGTTGATTGTTAAAAAATTTTGGTTTTATTCTAAAAATATTTATCCTGTTTAGGTTTTGAACTACGGAATTTGAAATCTGCACAATAACTCCTTGATGGCATTTTTATATTTACTTTTGTTTAAGTTTGATGAAAAAAATAATTGTTATATTATTAAAATAAATTTACAATTGATATATAGCTTAGCTTCATTTAAAAACCAACAGTTTAAAATTGATAAATAATAAATAAACCTATTTACAAGAACATTCAACTTTTGTCGAAATATTCAAAATAAGTTCATCTTCAATAACATCAACAATCGCCCATCTGAGACAGCAAAACCCCTGTTTTTTGATTTCACTTTCAATAAAATCCACATCGGGCGGAAGTTTTGGAGTTTTTATTTTAATTGTTTTTGAAACTACTTTACTCATCTTAACTTAATTTTTACATTAATATTCCTGCCATAGCAGCCGAAATATAGCTTGCTAAAGTACCGCAAATTAAGGCTTTTAAGCCTAAGCGGGCTAAATCTTTTCTTCTTGTCGGGGCAAGTTCACCTATTCCTCCGATTTGAATTGCAATTGAGCCGAAATTTGCAAAACCGCAAAGGGCAAAACTTGCAATTACTATTGCTTTTTGGGATAAAACATCTTTAAGAGCTATTAAATCGGTATATGCGATAAATTCATTCAAAACAAGCTTTTCACCCATCAAAGCGCCCACATTCATAACGTCATGTAAAGGTGTACCAACAATTAACGCAAAGAAAGAAAAAATAAGCCCTAAGATAGATTTAATGCTTAAATTAGACAGGTCAATAAAGCTTAAATGAATATGACAAACATTATATAAAAACAGACCGATTTTAGCTAAAACATAATCGCCAAGAGCAATTAAAGATAAAAGAGCAATTAACATTGCTATAACGTTTAAAGATACTTTCATACCGTCCGTTGCGGCGTGTGCTATTGAATCAATAAGATTTACATGCTGGCGCTCGATATTTACTTTAACTTGTTCTTTTGTTTGAGATTGCTCAACTTCAGGATAAACAATTTTTGAAACAACCAAAGCCCCGGGGGCTGCCATAATTGAAGCCGCAAGCAAAAACTCCGCTTTTACACCCATTGCAATATAAAGCGCCATAACACCCCCTGCAATGCAAGCCATTGAGCCTGTCATTGAAGCAAGAAGTTCGGATTTTGTAGCGCAAGCAAGATATGGTCTTATCATAATTTGAGCTTCAACTTGCCCTACAAATGCACTTGCAACATTTGAAAGAGCTTCCGCTCCCGATACATCCATAAGCTTGTACATAATTTTTGCAAAAAAAGCAACAACTTTTTGCATAATTCCAAAGTAATAAAGTATATTAACAATTGCTAAAATAAAGATTATTGTAGCAATTAATTTAACGCTGAATAAAAATGAAGCACCGGGGAAAAATAAACTATCAAGCTTTTCGGGTGAACTTGATAAAAAACCGAAAACAAAATCCGCTCCGACATTGGAAAATGTTAAAATTTTTCTGATACAACCCGCTAAAAAGTCAATAATTAACCTTCCTAAGGGAATTTTTAAAACAAAGACGGCAAGCAAAAACTGCATTAATAAACCGACTCCAACCGTTTTATAGTTTATTCTTTTTTTGTTGTTGGACATTAAATAACAAAGACCGAGAATAATAACTATTCCAACAATTCCGCTAAATCTTGATAAAATTTCAGCCATTTTATTTCCTTGTTTTTCTTTAATTATATCAAAAAAACTCAAAAATAATTTTTTTGAACATTGAATGTTTTAAAATATATAGGCTTAAATTTTATTTTTTAAATTTAATTTTTATTCCAAAAATTTGAATTACTTTGTGTGTTTCTTTTTCATCTTTTTCATTAAATACGCTAAAGAAAAATTGGAAAAAATGTTTTTTTGAGGCCGGTTTTTTATTCCTACCCCCCCCCTCTTCTCAGAATCGGTTAATTTGTTTTTGTAGTCTAGAACCCAACCATACATTGGAGTTTGTTTTTCTTTTTGTTCGATAATATTTTCTAAAAAATTTTCTAATTTATTGTAATATTCTTCATAAAGATTTTGTTTTATGAAAGGATAGCTGTTTAGCTTTTCAAGATATAAATCATCATTTTTGTCAAGCATGATGATATAATCTATTGCTTCATCAATTGAACTAAAGTCGTTAACATTAACAAAAGATTGAGAATTGAATACATTTTTTATTAAAGGGTCGCCCCAATATATAGGCATGGAGCTTGCCACAAGCGGATCGACAATTTTTTCTGTTGAATAACCCTTTACGCTTGAATTTTCAAAAGCAATCGTAAATTTATAGTTTTTTATAAATTTAATTTTGTTTTTTACTCTATAGCCGACATTATTTAAAACAGAGCCTGCCGAGTCAACTTTTTTATATTTGCATAATTTTTCAAAAAATTTTGTTCTAATAGGGTCTGCAAGGTTTACGTTTGAATAAATAAAATTGCAGAATTTTCGCTTTGTTAAATTTTTATTGTTTGTTTTATAGAATTGTTTTCTATCACTCCATCCCATAACAGATAAGGGAAAATGAAGATATCTGTTGTTAAAATCTATATGATGACAGCCGATTCCGTAGTCAATAAAATTAAAATCAGGTGTCATATTTTCGCCCGAAAAATGTACTTGAATTGCATTAGGATAGTTTAAATGTTTGTTTCCAAAATCCGCACTAAAAACAAAATCGGGTTCATCGCTTATAACTAACTTATATTTTTTATTCAAAATTTGATAAATTAAAAATCCATCAAAATTTATTGTCGGCCAAAAATCAACAAAGGCTATTTTTATTTCTTTTTTATTACCTGTTTGCAAATAACACTCCTTTGGTTTATTTACTATAATTCTTTAAAAAATCCGAATATGCAAGCTTTATTCCATCTTCAAGAGAGGTTTTAGCGCACCAACCCAGAGAATTAATTTTTGAAACATCCATAACTTTTCTTTTTGTGCCGTCGGGTTTTGTTTTATCTAAAACGATTTCGCCTTCAAAACCGACAATTTTTTTAATTAATTTTGCAAGCTCTAAAATTGATATTTCTTTTCCCGTGCCTATATTTATAAAATTGTTATCCAAATCTTTTGAAGATTTATTTTCCATTAAATATACAACAGCGTCCGCTAAATCAAGAGAATACATAAACTCTCTTAAAGGTGTTCCGCTTCCCCAAACAGTAACGGTTTTATCGTTGTTTAATTTTGCTTCATGAAATCTTCTTATAAGCATTGGCAGAACATGCGCATTTTTTAAATCGTAATTATCGTTTAAACCGTATAAATTACAGGGCATAACTGAAATATAGTCGGTATTATATTCGCTGTTATAAGCAGCGCAAAGCTTCAAGCCTGAAATTTTGGCAAGAGCATACATTTCATTTGTTTTTTCAAGCTCGGAAGATAGCAAATATTCTTCCTTTAGGGGCTGCGGCGCATTTTTCGGATAAATACAGCTTGAGCCTAAAAATAAAAGTTTTTTTACACCGATTCTGTATGAATTTTCAATAATATTCAGCTGAATTTTCATATTTTTTGTAAAAAATTCAACGGGATAAGTGCTGTTTGCCAAAATCCCCCCGACTTTTGCGGCGGATAAAATAACATAATCGGGTTTATAGGTATCAAAAAAACTTTTAACATCTGAACTGTTTTCTAAATCAAGTTCAGCGTGAGTTTTTAAAATCAGATTACTGTAGCCTTTTTCTTTGAATTTTGCGGTTATTGCGCTTCCGACAAGTCCTCTGTGACCTGCTACAAATATTTTATCCTCTTTTTTCAACTTCAGCTCCTTTGAATTGTGCTATTTATGAATTATATTAACACAAATATTATTTAATTTTTTATTGAATTTATTTTTTCCTGAAGCTCTTTTACTTCATAGGTTAAGCGGTTGAGTTGGCATGTAATCGGGTCGGGGATTCTGTTGTGCTGTAATTGCCCTTCGATATATTTTTTCTGTTTAACGATATGCCCCGGAACACCTACAACCGTGCAATGTTCGGGAACGTTATCTATTACGACGGAGCCTGCTCCGATTGTTGAATAATCTTTGATTTCAATATTCCCCAAAACCTTGGCACCTGCTCCAACGGTTACAAAATTACCCAAAGTCGGGTGGCGCTTGCCTTTGTCTTTTCCCGTTCCACCGAGAGTAACACCCTGATAAATTAAAACATCGTTCCCGATGATTGTTGTTTCGCCTATAACAACACCCATTCCGTGGTCAATAAAAAACCTTTTTCCGATTGTTGCCCCGGGATGAATTTCAATTCCCGTTAAAAACCTTGCAATTTGAGAAATCATCCTCGGAATGAAAGGCACTTTCCAACAGTATAGCTTATGGGCCACCCTGTGCGCTAAAAGTACATGAAAACCCTGATAAAGAAGAATAACTTCAATTACGCTTTTTGCCGCAACGTCTTTTTCTTTTACGGTTTTAATATCTTCTATTATTGTTTTAATCCAACGAATTATTGCCATTGATTTGTTATAAATTTAAACTTTTTTATTATAATATCATGGAAATATAATTTTATATAGTGCAAAAGTTTATACAGCGGATTAATAAGTTTTATGGGGTAATGTATATGTATTGAGTTGATTTAAAAGTTCTAATCGGTAATTTAGTTGGCATATTTTTTAATCAGCAATTTATAAATAAGTTTAATATCTTTATCGCTAAAAAGGTTAATATTGTTTAAG
The DNA here is from genome assembly GCA_947587615.1 of Candidatus Gastranaerophilales bacterium. Classification (GTDB taxonomy): domain Bacteria; phylum Cyanobacteriota; class Vampirovibrionia; order Gastranaerophilales; family Gastranaerophilaceae; genus RUG14156. The sequence goes on from CANPYC010000011.1 coordinate 59,391, forward strand.
TATTAGATATTTAGCTTTAGCTAATGAGCTGGCAATTAAACAAGGTGGAAAACCTTGTAAAGTTTGTGGAGGCTAAAACATTATTATTTCGTCTTAAACCCAATACTGGCAGGTTTTGTCCTATCAAGCAATAGATTTATAGCTTCATTAATTCTATCAATTTCATCGTTATTATCTTTAGCATATTGAATAAAATATTGTCTTAGCTCCGCAATCTGTTCCTGCAAATCCTTGTGTTCAAGCGCCAGTTTACGCATAGCAACAAAAGTATTCATGATTTGTATATTAATTTGAATAGCTTTTTTACTCCTCAAAACACTTGATAACATTGCAACACCTTGTTCGGTAAAAGCATAGGGAAGGTATTGTCTGCCGCCTCTTGATTCAACATTACTTTTTGAGGTGCCAAATTGGAACCTCAAAATTTTCCATTCATCTTCATTGAGTTGAAACATAAAATTGCTTGGAAATCTTTCAATATTTCTTTTTACGGCTCTATTTAGCATTTTTGTTTCAACTTCATAAAGCCTAGCTAAATCAGAGTCAAGCATAACCTTTTGACCTCTGATTTCATAAATTAAATTTTTAATTTCAACCAGACCAGTTTCCATAGATAAATTTTATCAAGTCTTTGGGTAAAAAGCAATGATAATCAATTGAATGGTTATAAAATTATGCCTAATAAAAAATATTTAACTTGTTTATTTCATCTTAAACCCAATACTGGCAGGTTTTGTCCTATCAAGCAATAGATTTATAGCTTCATTAATTCTATCAATTTCATCGTTATTATCTTTAGCATATTGAATAAAATATTGCCTTAGCTCGCTAATCTGTTCCTGCAAATCCTTGTGTTCAAGCGCCAGTTTGCGCATGGCAACAAAGGTTTTCATTATTTTTATATTTATTTGTATAGCCTGCTCTGAATTTAAAACACTTGAAAGCATTGCAACGCCTTGTTCTGTAAAGGCATAGGGCAAATATTTTCTAACATCATTTTTAAAGGTGACAATTTGGCACCTTAAATTTTCCCATTCGGATTTTGTTAATTGAAACATAAATTCATCGGGAAATCTTTGAATATTTCTTTTAACAACTCTGTTTAAATATTTTGTTTCAACTTCATAAAGCCTAGCTAAATCAGAGTCAAGCATAACCTTTTGACCTCTGATTTCATAAATTAAATTTTTAATTTCAACCAGACCAGTTTCCATAGATAAATTTTATCAAGTCTTTGGGTAAAAAGCAATGAGTAAGAGTTGATTAGAATAATTTAGCGTAAGCGTAAAAAATTTGTAAAGCTGCCAAGATAATCTTGTCATTAGCTAAAATTGAAGTTTGAGTGTAAAAAATCGGGATGATAACGGAGTTGTAGGCGAAGAATGAGCCGTACAAATCAGTTATGCAGTTTACTTAATTTTTAGCGTAAGCGTAAAAAATTTGTAAAGCTGTAAACGGAGTTGTAGGCGAAGAATGAGCCGTACAAATCAGTTATGCAGTTTACTTAATTTTTAGCGTAAGCGTAAAAAATTTGTAAAGCTGTAAACGGAGTTGTAGGCGAAGAATGAGCCGTACAAATCAGTTATGCAGTTTACTTAATTTTTAGCGTAAGCGTAAAAAA